>JBFHNV010000037.1:0-34303 GCA_041593595.1 Gammaproteobacteria bacterium | reverse complement strand
GCGGTGATCTCGAGGAACCCGTGGAAGATGGTCCCGAGGTCCCCGCACAGGCGGTCCACCGGGAAGTTGCTGGCGAACATGCAGCGGTCCACCCCGAAGATGCGGATCGTCTCCAGCACGACCTCCCGGTTGCGCGCCACGGTCCAGGGCACGCCGGGCAGTCCGAGCCCCGAGATCTTGATGGCCGTGTTGGGCTCGGCCGCGACCGCCTCCAGGGAACGCCGCCATGCGGCGAGCCCGGCGGGGCTGCGATTCGCGGGCAGGCCCGTGTGGTTCACGATGAGGGTGGTGTCCGGAAAGTCCCGGGCCAGACCCGCCGCCTCCGGCAGGTGCCAGTGCACCACCTGCAGGTCGAAGGCGAGCCCGTGGCCCGCGAGCAGGGCGTAGCCGTCGCGCCACCGGGCGTCGCTCATGGATCCGCGCGGCATGCCGCCCGGCACCCAGGGCGAGTGGGTCACCGTGGGCTTGTGGCGCACGCTGCGCACCACGCCGGACGCCGCGTGGGCGGCGAGCACCTCCGCGACGCCCTCCCCGTCCAGCCAGGCCTGGGCCACCACCGCGTGGGGGAAGCCGTGCTCCGCCATCACCCCCTTCACCCACGCCACCTCGCCCAGGGGGTCGTCCGGGTCCCACTCGGTCTCCACGTACACCGACTTCGCCAGGTGGAGCCCCGTGGCGTCCCGGAAGTAGTCCGCCGGCAGGTAGTCCCGGCGGATGGCCGCGTAGTCGCCGTAGCGGCTGTGGATCCACGGCTCCCGGGTTAGCCAGGGATGCTTGCCCAGGGACAGGTCCCAGAAGTGGTGGTGGGCGTCGACGATGGGGATGTCTTCGCTGTCGCTCACGTCGTCACGTCCTGTCGGGCGAGGAACGATTCAACCACACAGACTCAGAGCGTACGGAGCATATACGGGAGTCGCTCTGACCCGTCACGCCATCGTTGCAGGAAGGTCCGGCCGGCGTGTGGACGCCCCGGGACCTGCAAAGGTCCTACCCCGGTCCATCATCTCCGCGCCCTCTGTGCCTCTATGGTTCAATATCCGGACTCTCAGCTCGGGACGACCACGATGAAGATCGATCGCTTCGAGACCCTGCACTGCGACGCCGGCTGGCGGAACTTCTCCTTTCTGAAGCTGACCACCGCCGACGGGCTCTCCGGGATCAGCGAGTACAACGAGTCCTACGGCAGCCCGGGCCTGAGCGCGGTGATCGCGGGCCTGGCCCAACGGATCATCGGCGACGACCCGCGGGCCCACGAGCGCATCAGCGCGAAGCTCTACGCGTTCACGCGCCAGGCGCCGGGCGGCATCGCCCAGCAGGCCATCGCGGCCATCGAGAACGCGCTGCTGGATCTCAAGGGCAAGGCGCTGGGGGTGCCGGTGTACGCCCTGCTGGGCGGGCCGGTGCGGGATCGCCTGCGTCTGTACTGGTCCCACTGCGGCTCCTACCGCCTGGGGGAGACCGCGCGCCACACCGGGCGCTGGGCCATCGAGCGGCTGGAGGATCTGGAGAAGCTCGCGCGCGAGGTGCGCGAGCGGGGCTTCACGGCGCTCAAGACCAACATCTTCCTGTTCGACGGCAAGCCGCGCATGCACATGCCCGGCTTCACCCGCTCGCCCGGGTGGCCGGAGCTGAACCTGGACCGAGGCATCGTGGAGGCGCTGCGCGCCCAGATTGCCATGCTGCGCAAGGGCGCCGGCGACGGCATCGACATCCATCTGGATCTCAACTTCAATTTCAAGACCGAGGGCTACCTGCAGATCACCCGTGCGCTGGACGATCTGGGGCTCGCCTGGTTCGAGATCGACAGCTTCGACCCGGCGGCGCTGGCGTCCATCCGGCGCGGCATCCGCACGCCCCTGGCCTCGTGCGAGTCCCTGTTCGGCACCCGCGGCTTTCGGCCCTTCCTCGAGCACCAGGCCATGGACGTGGCCATCGTGGACGTGCCCTGGAACGGCATCTGGCAGTCCGTGAAGATCGCCGCCATGGCGGAGGCCTACGAGGTGAACGTGGCGCCCCACAACTTCTACGGCCACCTGTCCACCATGATGAGCGCGCACTTCTGCGCCGCCGTTCCCAATTTCCGGGTGATGGAGATCGACATCGACGACGTGCCCTGGAAGGACGACATCGTCACCGTGAAGCCGCGCATCGAGGACGGCCACCTGCTGCTGCCGGAGGGGCCGGGGTGGGGCACCGAGCTCGACGAGGAGGCGATCCGGGCGCACCCGCCGCGCTGACGCGCGCAACCGCGCTCGGACGAGGCCGCCCGTGCCGGGCCGGCCGCCCCTGGAGACGCCGTCGACCGATCACGGAATGCTGACGCGCGCAGGCCGCACACCCGGCTCAGGGCACGTCGGCGGCCGCCTCGAGCAGGGGCTGCGTGGCCGGCGATCCCGCGAGGCACCCGCGCAGGTGGTCGTCCGCCAGCCCGTCCATCACCGCGCGCACCACGAGGCCCGCCGCCCGGCGGGCGTCCCGCGCCTCGTCGGTGCGCCCGTGCCGCTCGAGCACATCGGCGAGCAGCTCATGGCAGCGCCAGCGCTGGCCCGGGTTACGGATGCGCTCGGCCAGCGCCAGCGCCCTGCGCACGGCGGTCTCGGCGTCGTCCAGGCGCAGGTCCGAGAGCGCCAGTCGCGCCTCGATGCGGTGGCCGATGGCCAGGTACTTGCGCGAGTTCGTATCGCGGGCGAGGACCATGTTCTGCGCGAGCGGCTCGCGCGCCTTCCCGGGCTGCCCCCGCGCCAGCCAGTACTCCGCGAGGCTGGCGAACAGGTGGGTGGAGTAGCGCCACTTCATCCACGGGTGGGTCTTCGGGTTGGACACCACGCCCCGGGCCCGGTCGTACACCTCCCGAGCGTCGTCCATCGAGCCCATGGCCATCAGCGCGTCGGCGTGGTTGATGTGGGAGTAGGTCTCCATCTCCACGCTGACGGCATGGCGGCGCGCCCGGGCGTGCCCCGCCGCCTGCACGTTCAGCGCGATGCCTCGCTCGAAGTCCTGGCACTCCAGGTGGAGCCAGCCGAGCGTGTTCAGCAGCCGCGGGGTCATGGACTCGTCGCCCACGCGTTGCGCCAGCTCGCTGCCCTCCTCCAGCAGCGCCTTCGCGGCGTCGAAGTCGCCGCGTCCCGTGCGCGCGAGCCCGTTGACCCACAGGGTGCGGATCAGCAGCGCCAGCACCTTGCGCTCGCGGGCGATGCGCAGGCCCTCGCCTGCCACCTCCAGCGCCTCGTCGAAGTCCCCCTGCCAGTTGCGCAGGGAGCCCAGGGCGAAACGGGCGATGACCTCCTGCACCACGTCTCCCGCGGCGCGGCCCACCTGCACGGCCTGCTCCAGCACCTGCCGGGCCTCCTCCAGGCGCGCGGTCACTGCAGGGATGTAGCCGCTCACCACCAGGCCGCCGGCCCGCGCGGACTCGTTGCCCACCTCTCGGGCCAGGCGCACCGCCTCGCCGGCGTAGCGCATGGCCTGCTCGAAGTCCTCGTCCCACTGGGTCGCCCAGGCGGCACCCGCCAGCACGCCGGCCTCGTGGAAGCGGTCGCCGCCCTCGCGGCAGATCGCCAGCAGACGCTCCCACTCGGTGCGCGCCGCCGGGTAGTTGCCCACCAGGAAGTGCAGGTTGGCCCGCGCCCGGTGGAAGGTCACGCGCTTGGCGGCAAGCGGGCTCGCCGCCTCCGGCCCGATGAGCGCCAGCGCGCGGCGGTAGAGCTCCAGAGCCGCCGGTACTGCGAAGGCGCCCACCGCGCGCGCGGCCGCCTTCTCGAGGTACTCCACGGCCTTGTCCACCACGCCACCCCGCTCGAAGTGCAGGGCCAGCACCTCCCAGTGCTCCGCCGGCTGGCCCGGGTGGATCGCCTCCAATGCGAGGCCGACCCGGGCGTGCAGCTCGGCGCGCCGCTCGCGCAGCATGGAGCCGTAGGCCACGTCCTGGGTGAGCGCGTGCTTGAACGCGTACACCGGCTCGGGATGCGCGGCCTTCTCGTACACCAGCCCGCTGGCCTCCAGGGTGCGCAGCGCCCGGCCCGGGTCCGGGCCGGGGCCGGCCAGCCGCTCCACCAGCGCGCCGGCGAACTCGCGCCCGATGACGGCGGCCAGGTGCAGCGCCTCCCGGGCCTCGTGCCCCAGGCGATCGATGCGCGCCGCGAGCAGATCCTGGAGCGTGCGCGGCACGGCCACGCCCGCGGGCGGCGCGCGCGGCGCGCCCGCGTCGGCCTGGCGCTGCAGCGCGCCCTCCTCCAGCATCGAGCGGGTCAGCTCCTCGATGAAGAACGGGTTGCCGTCCGTGTGCCGGGCCACGTGGCGCACCAGCTCGTCGGAGACCTCCGGGCCGCGCAGCAGCGAGCGGGTCATGGCGACGGTGTCCGACTCGTCCAGGCTGGAAAGCGCGATGGTGGTGCGCGCGCCGCCGGCGGGATCCGGGCGGCGGCGCTCCGGGCGCCAGGTGAGCAGCAGCAGCACCGGCGCGCCGGACACGCCCGTCGCGAAGAACTCCAGGAACGCCTCCGTGCCCGGGTCCGCCCAGTGCAGATCCTCGAACACGATCACCTGCGGCCGCGTGCGCGCCGCCACCAGCAGCAGGCGGCGCGCCGCGTCGAACACCGCCTGGCGCCGGATCCGCGAGTCGAGCTCCAGCACCGCGGGGTCGCCCGGGTCCACCGAGAGCAGGTAGCGCAGGTAGGGGGCGTCCCGATCCGGGTCGGCGCCGGCGGCGGCCACGCCGGCGTCGATCTTCGCCGCGATGGCGTCGTCGCCGTCCGCGGACTCGATGCCGAATCGCTGCCGCAGCAGCTCGATCAGGGGCCGGAAGGCCATGTCGCCGCCGAAGGACAGGGCCCCGCCCCCGCTCCATTCGACCGCGTGCCCGAGGCACAGCCGGAACTCGTGCAGCAGGCGCGACTTGCCCATCCCCGGCTCCGCCACCAGCGCCACCACCTGCCCGCGGCCGGCGCGCGCCGTGGCGAAGCGGTCTTCCAGCATTCGAAGCTCAGCCTCGCGCCCGACGAACGGCGTCAGTCCGCGCCGTCGGGCCACGTCCAGGCGGTTGCGCACCGCGGCGACGGACTCCAGACGCCAGGTCTCCACCGGCGCGTCGAGCCCCTTGACCGTCCGCGCGCCCAGGTGCCGCGCGTCCACCCAGCCCTCGACCAGGCGCCAGGTGTCGGCGCTCATGCAGATGCTGCCCGGCTCCGCCATCTGCTCCATACGCGCCGCCAGGTGGGCGCCGAGGCCCAGGGCGTCGTAGTTCATGGACAGGTCGTTGCCGATGGCGCGCACCACCACCTCGCCGGAATGCAGGCCGATGCGGATCGGCAGCCCGTCGTCACCGGCCAGGTCCTCACGCATGGCCAGGGCCGCGTGGCAGGCACGGAGCGCATGGTCCTCATGGGCGAGCGGCGCGCCGAACATGGCCATGAGCCCGTCGCCCTGCAGCCGGTTCACGGTGCCCTCGAAGCGGTGGATGGCGTCCACCATGGACTGCAGCGCAGGGCGCAGTGCGCGGTCCGCGTCTTCCGGGTCCAGGTCGCGGACAACCGCGGTGGAGTCCTTGATGTCGGCGAACAGGATGGTGACCTGCTTGCGCTCGCCGACGAGGGCGTGGCGCTCGGCCAGGGCCCGTTCCGCCAGCCATCGGGGAACTCCGGGCGCGGGCACGGGCGTCTCGCCCGGCGGCGGCGGCGCCGTCCGCGCGCCGAGCTCGGCGGCCGCCTTGAGGATCCTGCGTCGCGGTCCCAGCGGCAGGCCCAGCTCCCGCAGGTCCGCGTCCGTGAGCTCGGGCAATGCGGCGAGATCGACCTCGTGCTCGTCGAACCGCGCGGCGTACTTCCCGAGCCCGAGGGCGTCGAGCCACCGGCTGACGTCTGCGCTCATGGCGCCACTCCGCGATGGAAGCGAATGCGCGCATTCGTGATCGGTTGACGGCATCCCCAGGGGCGGCCGGCCCGCACCGGACCGGCCTCGTCCGAACACGGATGCGAATGCGCGCGGGACGGGATCGTACGCTGCCGCCCTTGCCGTCACCAACGCCCGCGGCCCTTTCTCCATGCGCGGCGACGTGCTTCCATGAGACGCGTGCGCCCTACTGTCAGTGACCGAAGGAGGAAACCCATGAGCAACGCCACCCATCACAGCGGGCAACCGTCCACCCACCTCGCCGGCGCGCGCTGGCTCCTCGGCGGCCTGCTGGCGGCGGCGCTCGCTGCGGGGGCACCACAGACCCTGGCGAAGAAGGGCTTCGGCGATGACAGCATCGAGGGGACCTGGGGCTTCTCCGCGCTGGGCACCCTGGTGCCGCCGGCGGTGCCGGCGCAGACCCCGGCCGCCGCGGTCGGCCTCATGGTGTTCGACGGCGAGGGCGGCTGCATCATCGATGACACGATCAACATCGGGGGCGCGAGCTTCTCGCGGGTCTCGTCCAGCTGCGTCTACGCGGTCGACGCGAACGGCACGGGCGCCATCGAGGCGACGTTCCCCGGGGATCCGGGCCCCACGCCGCTGTCCTTCGTCGTGGTGAGCGACGCAACCGAGATTCGCTTCATCCGCACCGACCTGGGCGTGGCGAGCGGTGTCGCGAGGCTTCAGGACGACTGACCCGCCGGTATCAGGCGCCGCCGCCGCGCCGGCTGGAGGTGCCACCCACCGGGACGTGGCGCGTGATGCCGCGCGGGATCCGCCGCGCACGCGCCCGGCCCTTTGTGTCCTGCGTGACTTTGTGGTTTATAGGCGCGGCGCGTCCGGTCACGCGGAGAGAGGGATATGGACCTGTTCGACCTGAGCGGCAAGGTTGCGGTGGTCACCGGTGGCAACGGCGGCATCGGCCTCGGCATGGCGCGGGGTCTCGCGCGGGCCGGGGCGTCGGTGGCGGTGGTGGGGCGCAACGCAGAGAAGTCCGCGGCGGCGGTGGCGGAGCTCGAGAAGCTGGGCGCGCGCGCCATCGCGGTCACGGCGGACGTCACTGCCGGGGACCAGGTGGAGACCATGGCCGGGGAGGTGGTGTCGACGCTCGGTGGGCTGCACATCCTGGTCAACAACGCCGGCACCAACATCCGCAAGCGCCCCGAGGATCTGGCGGAATCCGAGTGGCGCACCGTTCTGGACACCAACATCACCAGCGCCTTCCTGTGCGCCAAGGCCTGCCATCCGCACATGAAGGCCGCCGGCGGCGGCAAGATCCTCAACAACGGTTCCATGCTGTCCATCTTCGGCACGCCCTGGGGCTCGGCCTATGCCGCCAGCAAGGGCGCCATGGTGCAGTTCACCAAGGCGCTGGCCACCGCCTGGGCCCAGGACAACATCCAGGTCAACTGCTTCCTGCCCGGCTGGATCGACACCGCCCTCACGCGTCAGGCGCGCAAGGACATCCCGGGCCTGGAGGACAAGGTGACCGCCCGCACCCCCGCCGGGCGCTGGGGCGACCCGGATCACTTCCAGGGCATCGCCGTGTTCCTCGCCAGCCGCGCCTCCGACTTCGTCACCGGCACCGCCATCCCCGTGGACGGCGGCTACTCCGTCATGGGTTGACCAAAATCCAGAGAATCAAGAGGGACGCAGTCTCTTGAATTCCAGGCCAGACCTGCCGTGACGCTGCGATCGGGTGAATTCAAGAGACTGCGTCCCTCTTGATTCCCATGCCTGCCGCCGACCTTGGAGCAGGCGATCGGAAAGCTGATCTGAGGCAGTCTGTCCGCAGCAAGGACCAGCTAGTCTCGACCCAGCGATGAGCGCACAGGTGGTGAGTGCGTGCATCGCGAGGCGACACGAAGGTTCCTCCCTTGGCTGCTGCGCAACGCATCCCCGGCATGCACCCGGCTGCCCTGCTCGTAATGTACGTGGCGGTGGCACTGCTGCCGGTCGTCCTCGCCTGGACGCAGGACCTGCCGCCGCGGCCATTCCGCGACGACCTGTCCTCGGCGCTGGCCATGGCGGGCTTCGCCATGCTGCTCATGGAGTTCGTGATCTCCGGCCGCTTCCGTACCGTGTCCGGGCGCATCGGCATCGACGTGAGCATGCGTTTCCACCAGCTGGTGGCGCGGGTGCTGACGGTGTTCCTCCTGGTCCATCCCTGGCTCTACTCCCTGCCGGCCGCCGGCGGACGTCCCGGCGACCTGAGCGGCGCCACCAGCCTCGGTCTCGCGGGCGCGCCGGCGGGCACCGGTTGGCTCGCGTGGTTCGCACTGATCCTGCTGGTGGTGTGGGCGACATTCCGCGCCGACGTGGGCTACCGCTACGAGATCTGGCGCCTCGGCCACGGGCTAGGCGCGCTGACGGTGGCGCTGCTCGGGCTGCACCACGCCGTGGGCGCGGGGCGCTACAGCGCCGACGCCACCCTGGCGGGCCTGTGGTACGTGATGACCGGGGTGGCGGTGCTGTCCATGGTGCACGTGTACCTGGTGCGTCCGCTGCTCCGGCGGCACCGGCCCTACCGGGTCCGGTCAGTGCACAAGGTCGCCCTGAGGACCTGGGAGATCGTCATCGAGCCCCTGCGGGGCAATGCAATCGACTTCCTCCCGGGGCAGTTCGTATGGCTTTCGGTGAATCGCTCGCCGTTCTCCATCACCGAGCACCCGTTTTCCATGAGCTCGTGCCCCGCGGACCGCCCGCGCGTCGCCTTCACCATCAAGGAGGTGGGGGACTTCACGTCCACCGTCGGCAGGCTGCCCGCGGGGGCGCCTGCGTACCTGGACGGCCCCCACGGCAACATGGTGATGGACGGGCGCGCCGGCGCGGGGCTCGCGCTCATCGCCGGAGGCGTCGGCGTCGCGCCCATCATGAGCCTGCTGCGCCAGGCGCGGCACGAGGGCGAGGCAAGGCCGATCCGGCTCCTCTACGGGAATCGCATCCAGGATCAGATCGCCTTTCGCCAGGAGCTCGAGGACATGCGCGCAGACCTGGATCTCCAGGTCCACCACGTGCTGTCCGAGCCGCCGGACGGCTGGACCGGCAAGGTGGGGCAGCTCGATGCCGCCATGCTCGCCGAATGCCTGCCCATGGCGGACCGCGCGCAGTGGCTGTACATGGTGTGTGGCCCCGCGGCCATGATCGACGCGGTGGAGCACGACCTGGCGGCGCTCGGAATCCCGCTGCGGCAGATCGTGTCCGAGAAGTTCTCTTACGACTGAAGCGCCGGCAGGAGGTCCCCCATGCGCCATCGTCTGCTCACGTACACGGTCTGGGCCGTGACGCTGATCCTGTTCATGGGCGCCGCGGCTTTCGCGCTGCGCTGAAATCAAGAGGGACGCAGTCGCTTGATTTCCAGAGTTCGTGCTACGCCTGAATGACTTTGCACGAAATCAAGCGACTGCGTCCCCCTTGAATTTGCCGGCGCGCAGGATGCGCACGGCGGCGCAGGCGGCGCCGTAGCCGTTGTCGATGTTGACCACGGTGACTCCGGGTGCGCAGGAGGTGAGCACGGAGCGCAGCGCCGTCTCGCCGCCGGCGGCGACGCCGTAGCCCGCGGAGGTGGGCACGGCAATGACCGCGCCGGGCACCAGCCCGCCCACCACGCTGGGCAGCGCCGCGTCCATTCCCGCCGCCACGATCACCACCGGGAACGCGGAGAGCTCCTCGACCCGCTCCAGCAGCCGCCACAGCCCCGCCACCCCCACGTCGTGGATCTCCCGCGCCGCGTGGCCGTGGTGGGCCAGGGTGCGCACCGCCTCCCGGGCCACCCCCACGTCCGAGGTGCCGGCGGTCACCACCGCCACCTGGGCCGCTCCGGACACCGTCGGGGCGCTACCGGAGAAGGCCGTGCGCGAGTCCGGGTCGTAGTCCATGGCGTCGCGGAAATCCGGCGGCAGCACGGCGAGCTTGTCCGCGTCCAGGCGCGTCAGCAGCATCGACGCGCCGCGGGCGCGGGCGTCGGCCAGGATGACCGCGATCTGCGACGCGGTCTTGGAGGCGCAGTACACCGCCTCGTCCAGCCCCACCCGGGCGCGGCGCGCCACGTCGGGGGTATAGCCGTACTCAGCCATCCGCGGCGGTGCCGTCTCCCGGGCGCAGGAAGGCGCTGCCCATGCGGTAGCGCTCGAAGCGCACCGGGCGGTGGTATCCGATGGCGGCGAAGCGCGCGGCCACGTCCGCGGCGAGGGCGTCCCGGTGCGCGGCGCCGGCAGCGTCCAGGGCCTGCGCATCCAGCTCCACCACCACCCCCTCCCGGCGCATCCGGCAGCGCACCGTGCGCGGCGCGAGCGCCGCGGCGAGCATCTGCTCCACGTCGTTGACCACCGGCAGCACCCGCGGGTCGATGGCGATGCCGGTCTCCACCCGGCTCGACAGGCACGGCGCTGCCGGCAGCTCCGCGAGGTCACCGAGCCCCAGGGTGCGCGCGATGGCGCGTACCCCGTTCTTGTCGATGCCCGCCTCCACGTAGGGATGACACACGCCGTGCTCCGCCGCCGCCCGCAGCCCCGGCCGGTAGTCGCCCAGATCGTCCAGGTTGGTGCCGGAGGCCAGCGGCTCGGTGCACAGCGCCGCCATGGCGTCGTAGAGGCTCGACTTGCAGAAGTAGCAGCGATCCGCCGGGTTCGCCCGGTAGCGGGGATCGGCGAACTCGCCCGCGTCGATTACCTGCAGATCCCAGCCCTCGTCCGTCGCGTGGCGGCGCACCCGCGCCGTGGCCTGGGGCGGCACCGCCGGCGACACCGCGTGCACCATGCGCACGCGGCCCGGTGCTGCCCGGTGCGCCGCCACCGCGAGGGTCATGCTGTCCACGCCGCCGCTCACCGCCACGGCCAGCGGACCGATGCCGCGCAGGCGCGTCACCAGCCGCGCCCGGAGCGTCGCGCCGTCATCCATCGGCCGGTTCCTCCGCGTCCACGGACTCCGCGACCCGGCGCAGGCCCTCGCGCGCCGTGTGCCCGCCACCGGCGGCCTCCAGGTCGGCCATCTCCGCCTTGCGCGTGACCTGACCGTCCGGGCGCCGTGCCCTCTTGACCCGCACCGGCCGGCCGCCGGCCTCCACCGTGCGGCTGTCCCGGGCGAGGCTGGCCCGTTCCACCACCTGCCAGCGCACGCCCAGCGTCGTAGTCTCGTCCAGGCACGCGGCCGCCACCGCGTCCACCGCGTCCGGCCGCGCCAGCACCTGCACGTGGGCCGCGAGCCGGCCCTTCTTGCCCTGCACCGGCGACTGGGTCACGTCCAGCACCTCCGGCAGGGCCCGCAGCCGGTCCAGCGCCACCGCCAGGTCCTCGGGTGTCTGGTCGTCCACCTCGAAGGCGCACACCGCCACCCGCTCGCGCCGCAGCCCCTGCGGGTCCTGCTCGAGCACCAGCACCCGCAGCACGTTGCTCATGCCTTCCAGGGTGCGGGTGCCGAACCCGGATCCGCTCTTCACCAGGCGCATGGGATCCCGCGCGGGCGCGAACGCCGGGTCCAGGTGGCGCAGGATCGCCGCGCCCGTGGGCGTGATCCGCTCGCCCCGTCGGCCGTCGTCATGCACCGGCATGCCCTCCAGCAGCCGCGTGGTGGCGGGCGTCGGGATAGCGAGCTCGCCGTGGGCGGTGCTGACTCGCCCGCCGCCCAGGGGCAGCGGCGCGCAGGACCAGGTGCCCGCCCCGACGGTCTCCACCAGCCAGGCGGCGGCAAACACGTCCGCGATGGAGTCCCAGGCGCCCACCTCGTGGAAGGTGACCTGCTCCAGCGCCACGCCGTGCACCCGGGACTCCGCCTCGCCCAGCAGCCGGAAAACCTCCAGCGCCCGCGCGCGCACCCCGGCGGGCATGCCCGCCTCCCGGAACAGCCGCACCACGTCGGCATAGTGGCGGTGCACGTGGTCGTGACGCTCACGTGCCGCGGGCGTGACCGCGAAGCGCGAGCCGGTGAGCACGCCGTCGTCATGGGGCACCCGGGCCACGCCGACGATACCGCCGAAGCCGGCCCGCTCCAGGGCCGCCTGAAGATCGGGCTCCAGCTCCGGCCACGCATCCAGCAGCGCCGCGGCGAACATGTCGCCGGCGATGCCGCCTACCGGGTCCAGGTGCAGGTGCATGGCGGGATTCTAGCCCGCATTCATCGCCAGCCCACGACCGCGGGCCCGCCGCCGTTGACGGCTACCGGCGGGTCTCCTATCGTCGATTCAGGCCCACTCCCGGCGGGGCCAGCCCGGGCGCGCGCTGCGTCCGCATCCGCCCGCCCGAGGCAGATCCCATGCCCGAGGCAGATCCCATGATCGTCGAGCTCGCCTACGCCCGCGGCGTCCTGCCGGTGCGCCTGCCCGCGGACTGCCAGGTCACGGTGCTGCGCAAGCGGCCCGTGGAGCCGCTGGCTGACGCGGACGCCGCGGTGCGCGACGCCTACGCCCGTCCGGTGGCCGCCCCGCCGCTCGCGGAGCTGGCCCGGGGTCGCGCCTCGGCCTGCATCCTCATCTGCGACATCACCCGGCCGGTGCCCAACGGCCTCATCCTGCCGCCGCTGGTGGACACGCTGCTCGCGGCGGGCCTGGATCCGTCGCGCATCACGGTGCTGGTGGCCACCGGCCTGCACCGTCCCAACGAGGGCGAGGAGCTCCGGGAGCTGGTGGGCAGCGACCGGGTGCTCGACACGGTGCGCGTCGAGAACCACTTCGCCCGCAACGATGCGGACCACTTGGATCTCGGCGTCACCGCCACCCGCGGCACGCCGGTGAAGCTGGACCGGCGCTTCGTTGAGGCGGATCTGCGCATCGTCACGGGGCTCGTCGAGCCGCACTTCATGGCCGGCTGGTCCGGCGGGCGCAAGGTCATCGCCCCCGGCATCGCCCACCAGGACACCATCCGCACCTTCCACAGCGCGCGCTTCATGGAGGATCCGGGGGCGGTGCAGTGCAACCTGGACGGCAACCCCCTGCACGAGGAGCAGCTCGAGATCCTGCGCATGCTGGGCGGCCAGGTGTACGCGGTGAACACGGTGCTGGACGACGAGCGGCGCACCACCTTCGTGAATTTCGGCGGGATCCTGGAGAGCCATGCCCGCGCGGTGGAGCACGTGCGCCGCTCGAGCTCGGTGCCGGTGCCGCGGCGCTTCAGCACCGTGGTCACCTCGGCGGCGGGGTTCCCCCTGGACGCCACCTACTACCAGACCGTGAAGGGCATGGTGATGCCCATCGACATCCTGGCGCCGGGCGCCGATCTCATCGTCGCGGCGTCGTGCAGCGAGGGCATGGGCTCGGCAGAGTTTCGCGACGCCCAGGCCCGCCTGGTCGCCCACGGCCCGGACGCCTTCCTCGCGCAGATCATGCCCAAGCGTTTCGCCGACGTGGACGAGTGGCAGACCGAGATGCAGCTCAAGCCCATGCGCGTGGCGACCATCCACCTCTACACGGACGGCCTGAAGGGCGAGGACCGCGCGCTCACGGGCGTGAACATGATCGACTCCATCGAGGGGGCGGTGGCGCGCAGCATCGCTCGCAGCGGCGACCCCGCCGTCGCGGTGATCCCCGAGGGACCCTACGTGGTCCCGTACCACGAGCCGGATCGCGCCGCCGCCTGACACACCGGACAGGGAGAAGCACGTGCCTGCCATCGAGAAGCGCCCCTTCGGCCGCACCGGCCACATGAGCACCACGGCCCTGTTCGGCGCCGCGGCGCTCAAGCAGGCGACCCAGGCCGAGGCCGACCGCACCCTCCAGGTGCTGCTCGAGTACGGGGTCAATCATATCGACACGGCGCCGCGCTACGGCGACGCGGAGCTTCGCATCGGGCCGTGGATGGCGGAGCATCGCGGCGACTTCTTCCTCGCCACCAAGACCGGCCAGCGCACCTACGACGGCGCCCGCGAGGAGTTCCACCGCTCGCTGGAGCGACTGCGCACGGACCACGTGGACCTCATCCAGCTGCACGCCCTGTACCACCCGGACGAATGGGACGTGGCCATGGGCGAGGGCGGGGCGCTGGAGTACCTGGTGGAGGCGAAGGAGCAGGGCCTGGCCCGCGCCATCGGCGTCACCGGGCACGGCTGGACCATCGCCGCCATGCACCGGCGCAGCCTCGCGCGCCACGACTTCGACTCGGTGCTCATGCCCTACAACTTCCTCATGGCCCAGAACGAGCGCTACATGAACGACTTCGAGTCAGTGATGCGCGTGTGCCGGCAGCGCAACGTGGCGGTGCAGACGATCAAGTCCATCGCCCGCGGGCCGTGGGCCACCGGGGCGCAGACCCGGGCCACCTGGTACGAGCCGCTGGAGGAGCAGGCGGACATCGATCTCGCGGTGCACTGGGTGATGGGACGTGAGGGGATCCACTTCAACACCGTGGGCGACATGGACCTGTTGCCGAAGGTGCTGGACGCGGCGTCGCGCTTCGAGGCGCGCCCGGACGATGCCGCCATGCGCGCCATGCTGGACGGTCGGCGGGTGACGTCGCTGTTCGGGATCGGGACGTGAGGCGGCGAGGGCGGGGTGTGGGGGCGTCGCAGGCGTCGCCGGACGATCTCTCGCGTCGCGCTGGCGGCCACGGCTGAATCGCGCAGGTGAGGGTCACCACATGCTGAACGACACGCGCTTCCTGCTCACCGAGAAGGAGGCCGGCGTGGGCGCGGCGGACGCGCCGTGCGTGTTCCGCCTGCGCCAGCGCTTCCCGCGCCCGGTGGAGGAGGACATCGAGGGCGCCGTGCGCCGCGAGCTCGCGCCGCTGCTCGCGCGGGTGCAGGCGGGGCAGCGCATCGCGGTCACCGGCAGCAGCCGCGGCATCAGCAACTTCCGGCGCATCGTGGCCGAGTGCGTGACGGCGCTGAAGGCCGCCGGCGCGAAGCCCTTCGTGTTCCCCGGCATGGGCAGCCACGGCGGCGCCACCGCCGAGGGCCAGGTGCAGGTGCTGGCCGACACCCACGGCATCACCGAGGGCAGCGTCGGCTGTCCCATCGAGTCCAGCATGGACGTGGTGCAGGTGGGCACCACCGCCACCGGGTTTCCCGTGTACCAGGACCGCCTGTGCCACGAGGCCGACGGCGTGCTGCTGGTGAACCGCGTGAAGCCCCACACGGGCTTCACGGGGCCGGTGGAGAGCGGCATCTGCAAGATGCTGGTCATCGGCATGGGCAAGCAGGCCGGCGCCTCGCGCATTCACCAGCAGTCGCTGCGCCACGACATGGGGCGCATGGTGCTGGACGCCGCGCGGATCATCGTCGAGTCGGACCGCCCGCGCCTGGTGGGTGGCATCGCCGTCGTGGAGAACGCCTTCAAGGAGACGGCGCGCATCCAGGGCATCCCCATGGACGACTACGACACCCTGGTGGCGGCGGAGAGCGAGCTGCTGCGCGAGGCCTACACGCTGCTGCCGCGCCTGCCCTTCGAGGACCTGGACGCGCTCATCGTGGACGAGATGGGCAAGAACATCAGCGGCTCCGGCATGGACAGCAACGTCATCGGCAAGAAGCCGGGGCAGGACAAGCCCCGCATCGGCGCCATCTTCGTGCGCGGGCTCACGGAGGCCACCCACGGCAACGCCACCGGCATCGGCTACGCCGACCTGTTTCCGCGCCGGCTGTTCGACCAGGTGGATCTCAACGCCACCTACATGAACGCCTTCACCGCCAAGCGCCCCCTGGTGGGCAAGATCCCGCTGCTGGTGGAGAGCGAGCTGCAGGCGCTGCAGGTGCTGCTCAACTTCCGTCAGGCCGAGGACCCGGGGTCGCTCAGGCTCGCCTGGATTCGCAACACCTCGAAGCTGGACGAGATGTGGGCGTCGGCGGCGCTGCTGGAGGAGGTGCGGGCGAATCCGGATCTCGAGATCCTGGGCGACCCGCGGCCCGTCACCTTCGACGCCGACCTGTCCCTGGTGCTCCCGGCCTGACGAGGAGCGCGGCGCACCGTGCGCATCCACCACGACCGGCTCGCCACCCGCGTTGCCGGCAGCCTGCTGGGCGTCGGGTTCCTGCTCATCGGCCTGTATGCCCTGGCGGGGGCCGGCGAGATGGTCGACGCGCCGGCTCGCGGGCGGGTGGTGGGCTTCGGGGTGTGCGCCGTCATCGCCGGCCTCGTGGCCACCCCCGTGTCGTGGCTCGTGAAGCGACTGGACAACATCTGGTGCGCACCGCCGCGGCGCGGCTGGTTCCGCGCGATGCCATCACCCGGGGACGGCGCGAAGCGGGGGCCCGACGCGACAGGAGCGAACCACAGAGGCACAGAGGGCACAGAGAAGTGGGATTCGGAGAGAAGGAACCACGAAGACTCGAAGGACACGAATCACACGAAGTTCAACCGTTCGATTTGACGACTCCCCGGTCGGACAAGCAGGTTGACTCATCCGCATGTACTGCTTCGGTCAGGACGCAAGACCTCGCCGGAGTGACCGTGGCGAAGGTCCGGTCTGCCGCTGCACGTCCTTCGTGTCGTTTGTGTCTTGTGGTGAAGAGTCAGCGCCCGAACAGCGCACGCTCCGCGCCCTCTGTGCCTCCGTCGTTCGATCGACAGGCACCGCAACACGCGATCCGGCCGTGCTAACATCGCGGGCCCGCGGGGCCCGTGGCATCGTCTTCAGGGAGCTTGAATGAACGCGATCGATCTCGAAGGCCGCAAGGCCGTGGTGACGGGCGGCGCGCAGGGCATCGGCTTCGCCATCGCGGATCGGCTGATCGACTCGGGCGCGACCGTGTCTCTCTGGGACCAGGACGGCACGCTGCTCGAGGAGGCGCGCCGCGCGCTGGTGCGCGACGGGCAGGAGGTCTGTGCGGTGGCGGTGGACGTGACCGACGCGGACGCCGTGGCGGAGGCCGCCGACACGTCCCGCGGCGAGATGGGCGGGCTCCACATCCTGGTGGCCTGCGCCGGCATCGCCGGGCCCACCATGCCCTCGTGGGAGTACCCCGTCGACGACTGGAAGCGGGTCATCGACGTGGATCTCAACGGCGTCTGGTACTGCTGCCGGGCGGTGATGCCCGGGATGATCGAGCAGGGCTACGGGCGGATCGTCAACGTGGCCTCCATCGCCGGCAAGGAAGGCAACCCCAACGCCGCCGCCTACAGCGCCGCCAAGGCCGGCGTCATCGCGCTCACCAAATCGCTGGCCAAGGAGACCGCCGACAAGGACATCGCGGTGAACTGCATCACGCCGGCGGCGGCCCGCACGCGCATCTTCGACCAGATCACGCAGGCGCACATCGACTACATGCTGGCGAAGATCCCACGCGGGCGCTTCGTCAAGGTGGAGGAGATCGCGGCCATGGTGGCGTGGATGGTCTCGGAGGAGAACTCCTTCACCACCGGCGCCGCCTTCGACCTGAGCGGCGGCCGCGCCACGTATTGACGCGTTCGTTCTCCGTGCAGTCGGGGAGTGAACCACAGAGACACAGAGGGCACGGAGAAGAGGTGCGAATGGGGACAGGCTGGTGCGACCGGCGGCCAAGAAAGGTGAATATGCGTCTTCGCCTGGGAGTCTGCCGTGCGGGTGGGAAGGGGGTGACAGGCCTTTCCAGCCCCGCTGCGTCCTCCGTGTCTCTGTGGTTGAATTCATCAGGCGCCGGGTGACGCGACGGGCGTCGGGGACGGCGACGAGGTAGAGACGGATGAACGTGCTGATCACCGGCGGGACGGGGTTCATCGGGCGCAGGCTCGTGGCTGCGCTGCTCGCGCGGGGCACGCTGCCGGACGCGGACGGCAACGAGCAGGCCATCGCCCGGCTGCGGGTGAGCGACGTGGCGAAGCCCCCGTCGCCGCTGCCGGACGACAATCGCATCGAGGCGGTGTACGGGGACTTCAGCGCGCCCGGCGCGGCGGACAAGCTGGTGGGCGACGACACCGACGCGGTGTTCCACCTGGCGGCCATCGTCAGCGGGCAGGCGGAGCAGGAGTTCGAGCTCGGCATGCGCATCAACCTGGACGGCACCCGCGCGCTGCTGGATGCGTGCCGCGCCCAGGAGCGGTGCCCGCGCCTCGTGTTCACCTCCTCGGTGGCGGTGTTCGGCGGCGACATGCCCGAGGTGCTCGACGATCGCACCCACCTCACGCCCCAGACCTCCTACGGCAGCCAGAAGGCGGCCTGCGAGCTGCTCGTCAACGACTACTCGCGCAAGGGCTTCGTGGACGGGCGGGCGCTGCGGCTGCCCACGGTGGTGGTGCGCCCGGGCAAGCCCAACGCCGCCGCCTCGTCCTTCGCGAGCGCCGTGATCCGCGAGCCGCTGCAGGGCGACGACTACGCGTGCCCGGTGAAGCCGGACACCTCCATGTGGGTGCTGTCGCCGCGCCGGGTGGTGGACGCCCTGATGCACGCGGCGACGACACCGCAGTCCGCCTGGAGCAGCTACCGCGCCGTGTCGCTGCCGGGCATGACGCTCACGGTGGCGGACATGGTGGAGGCCATGGGCCAGGTGGCCGGAGACAAGGTCGCGGCGCGGGTGAGCTACGTGCCCGATCCCTTCATCGAGCGCATCGTCTACGGCTGGGCCACGCGCTTCACCACGCCGCGCGCCGAGGCCATGGGCTTCCGGGCCGACGGCTCGTTCCAGGAGGTCGTCGAGGCCTTCATCGAGGACGAGCTGGGCGGGCGCTTCGCGGCCTGACCGGCAAGGAGCGGTCGTTCCATGACTCTGCTCATCGCGGGCCTGGTGGTCTTCCTCGGCGCGCACTCCGTGTCCATCGTCGCGCCGGGCTGGCGCAACCGGATGGCGGTCAGCCTCGGCGAGCTGCGCTGGAAAGGGCTCTACGGCTTCATCTCCCTGGTGGGCTTCGTGCTGCTGGTCAAGGGCTACGCCCTCGCGCGCCTCGAGCCCACCGTGCTGTGGATCCCGCCGGCGGGGATGCGTCATGCGACGCTGCTGCTGATGCTGCCGGTGTTCCCGCTGCTGCTCGCCACCTATCTTCCCGGCCGGATTCGCACCGCCACGAAGCACCCCACCCTGGTCGCGGTGAAGCTGTGGGCGCTGGCCCACCTGCTGGCGAACGGCATGCTGGCCGACGTGATCCTGTTCGGCGCCTTCCTCGCCTGGGCCGTGGCGGACCGAATCTCGCTCAAGCGGCGCGCGCCGCGGCCCGTGCCTGCAGCCCCGTCGTCGCGGGCCAACGACGCCATCGCCGTGGTGGGCGGCCTGGTCCTGTACGCAGCCTTCGCGCTCTGGCTGCACCCCCTGCTCATCGGCGTCGCCGTGGCGGGCTGAGACCTGGCCGCCGGCACCTGCCGGCGAGCGGCAGGCAGGGGCCCGCCAGCCGGCAAACGGGCTCGCGCGATTCCCGCAGCGGATCGGGGGCCGCCGACGGGCGCTCGCCTGGTCGGAATCGCGCGCTCTCACGCTAGAATGGCGCGTCAGTCGCTGCGGGAGGTCGTGGTGGCCGGAAGGCTCGAGGGCAAGCGTGCGCTGGTGACGGCGGCGGGGCAGGGGATCGGCGCCGCTGCCGCGCGGGCGTTCGCCAGGGAAGGCGCCAGGGTGTTCGCCACCGACGTGAGCCCGTCGCTGCTCGAGGCCCTCGACGGCGTGGACGGCATCGCCACCCGGCGCCTTGACGTCACCGACGCCGGCGAGATCGGCCGTGTGACTTCGGACATCGGTCCGCTGGATGTGCTCTTCAACTGCGCCGGCATCGTGCATCACGGCAGCATCCTGGAGTGCCAGGAGAAGGACTGGGACCTCGCCTTCGAGCTCAACGTGAAGGCCATGTATCGCATGCTGCGCGCCGTGCTCCCGGGCATGCTCGACAACGGCGGCGGCACCATCGTGAACATGGCCTCGGTGGCCTCCAGCGTGAAGGGCGTGCCCGCGCGCTGCGCCTACGGTGCGTCCAAAGCGGCGGTGATCGGACTCACCAAGTCCGTCGCCGCGGATTTCGTCGGCCGTGGCATCCGCTGCAACGCCATCTGCCCGGGCACGGTGCAGTCGCCGTCCCTGGACCAGCGCATCGCCGACCAGGCCGTCGCGGCCGGCAACAGCGTCGACGCCGTGCGCGGCGCCTTCATCGCCCGCCAGCCCATGGGCCGGCTGGGCACCACGGAGGAGATCGCCGCCCTGGCCGTGTACCTGGCCAGCGACGAGTCCGCCTTCACCACCGGTACCACGCAGATCGTGGACGGCGGCATGACCCTGTGACCGCGGGAACGGGGTCGGAGCCTTCAGATTCGAAGTACTCGGATCCTTACCACCGAACATAACGGCTCCGACCCCTTTTTCGCCGGCATGTTGTCGGAGCCTCGGGCCCATGACTCTGGAAGGAGAACGCACAGTGAAGCTCTTGCGCTATGGCGAGCCGGGCCAGGAGAAGCCCGGAATGCTGGACGGGTCGGGTACCATCCGGGACCTGTCCGGGCACGTGAAGGACATCGACGGCTCGGTGCTGGGGCCCGACAGCCTGAAGAAGCTGGCGGCCCTCGACCCGGCGTCGCTGCCGGCGGTGAGCGGCTCGCCGCGGCTGGGGCCGCCGGTGGCCAATCCCGGCAAGCTGCTGTGCATCGGGCTGAACTACACCGACCACGCCAAGGAGGCCGGCCAGCCCATCCCGTCGGAGCCGGTGCTGTTCATGAAGTCCACCACCGCGCTCAGTGGCCCCAATGACAAGGTGGTGCTGCCCAAGGGCAGCGTGAAGGGCGACTGGGAGGTGGAGCTGGGCATCGTGATCGGCACCCGCGCGAGCTACGTGGACGAGGCGAAGGCCCTCGACTTCGTGGCCGGATACACGCTGGTGAACGACGTGTCCGAGCGCCAGTACCAGCTCGAGAACACCGGCCAGTGGGTGAAGGGCAAGAGCGCCGACACCTTCGCGCCAGTGGGCCCCTGGCTGGTGACGAAGGACGAGGTGCCGGATCCGCAGGCGCTGGACATCTGGCTCGAGCTGGACGGCAAGCGCATGCAGAACGGCAACACGAAGACCATGATCTTCAACGTGGCTCACATCGTGAGCTACGTGAGCCGCCACATGACGCTGCTGCCCGGCGACATCATCCCGACGGGTACCCCGCCCGGCGTGGGCCTGGGCATGAAGCCGCCGGTGTTCCTCAAACCCGGCAACGTCATGCGCCTCGGTATCAGCGGCCTGGGCGAGCAGCGCCAGGAGGTGGTGGCGTACCCGGGTTGAACAAAATCAAGAGGGACGGACCCTCTTGATTCTGCAATCAAGAGGGTCCGTCCCTCTTGATTTTCTAGGCCGACACCGGCGCGGATCTGGACGAGAGCCACTGACATGTACCTGACACGCCACGCCACCCCCCACGGCGCCTGCTGGGCCGTGGACGGGCAGTTCCTGCCAGAGGGCCTCGGGCTGGACACGCTGCTGGCGCTGCCTCGTGGGGCCATGACCGCGACCCTGCAGGCGGCGCGCACCGGCCGGCCGGCGGGCGGCGCCCTGCTGCCGCCGGTGGAGCACGGCCAGGAGGTGTGGGCCGCGGGCGTGACCTACCTGCGCTCCCGCGAGGCGCGCATGGCCGAGTCCGACACCGCGGACATCTACGACAAGGTGTACGACGCCGAGCGCGCCGAGGTGTTCTTCAAGGCGGTGGGCTGGCGCGCCATGGGCCCGGGCCAGCCCATCCGCGTGCGCAAGGACAGCACCTGGGACGTGCCGGAGCCGGAGCTCGCGGTGGTGATCAACGCCGCGGGCGACATCGTGGGCTACACCGCCGGCAACGACGTGTCGTCACGGTCCATCGAGGGCGAGAACCCCCTGTACCTGCCCCAGGCGAAGATCTACGACGGCTCCTGCGCCATCGGCCCGGGGATCGTGGTGGCCGGCCCGGACGCCCAGCGGGATCTGCCCATCCGACTCACCATCACCCGCGCCGGCAAGGAGGTCTTCGCGGGCGAGACCTCCACCGCCCAGCTCAAGCGCAGCGTGGAGGAGATCGCCGGCTGGCTCACCGCCGAGCTCACCTTTCCCCAGGGCGCGATCCTGCTCACCGGCACCTGCCTGGTGCCGGAGGACGAGTTCACCCTCACCGAGGGTGACACGGTGCGCGTGCAGGTGGGGGAGCTCACCCTCGAGAACCCGGTGGAGTAGGCGCGGCGCCGGCCACCGGATTTTCCTGCAGGAGCCGCGATGAACCTGGCCTTCCAGATGCTTCGCTCCGGCCATGCCCACGGCGCGCGGCCGGCCGTCGCGCTGGGCGATCGGGTGCTGTGGAGCTACGCCGAGCTGATGGCCCGGGTCGCCCGCCTGGCCGGCGCGCTGCGCGAGGACTTCCACCTGGCGCCGGGCGACCGGGTGGCCATCCTCTCGAAGAACCGCCCCGAGTACCTGGAGCTCGTCTACGCCTGCTGGCACGCAGGCCTCGTCGCGGTGCCCACCAACGCCAAGCTGCACGCCAGCGAGTTCGCGCACATCCTCGACGACAGCGAGGCCCGCGCGGTATTCACCTCGCCGGATCTCACCGCCGTGGTGGGCGGTATCGACGCGCCCGCGTGCCGCCACCAGGTGGAGGTGGGCAGCGCGCAGTACGCGCGGCTGCTCGAGCGCGACGCCATCGACATGGTGCCCCGCGCGCCGGACGACCTGGCGTGGCTGTTCTACACCAGCGGCACCACCGGGCGGCCCAAGGGTGCCATGCTCACCCACCGCAACCTGCTCACCATGTGCGCGTGCTACTTCGCGGACGTGGATCCGGGCGCGCCCTGGCGGGCGATCCTGCACGCGGCGCCCATGAGCCACGGCTCGGGTCTGTACGGCCTCGCCCACGTGGCGCAGGCGTCGTGCTGCGTGCTGCCGGAGAGCGGCGGCTTCGAGGCGCGGGAGGTGTACCGGCTCATCACGCGCTGGCCGGGTCTGTCCTTCTTCGCCGCCCCCACCATGGTCAAGCGACTGCTGGACGACGACCCGGGCGGCGACACCTCCAACCTCAAGCTCATCATGTACGGCGGCGGGCCCATGTACGTGGAGGACGCGCTGCAGGCGCTGGATCGATTCGGCCCGAAGCTCTCCCAGCTCTACGGCCAGGGCGAGTCGCCCATGACCCTCACGGCACTGGGGCCCGCGCTGCACGCGCAGCGCGATCACCCGCGCTTCATGGAACGCCTGGGCTCGGTGGGGATCCCGCAGTTCGCCATGGACGTGCGGGTGGCGGACGCGGTGGACCGGCTGCTGCCCCCCGGGGAGGTGGGGGAGGTGCTGGCGCGCGGTGACGCGGTGATGCCGGGCTACTGGCGCAACGCCGAGGCCACTGCCGCGACGCTGCGCGGCGGCTGGCTGCACACGGGCGACGTGGGCAGCTTCGACGACGACGGCTTCCTCACGCTCAAGGATCGCAGCAAGGACGTGATCATCTCCGGCGGCACCAACATCTACCCGCGAGAGGTGGAGGAGGTGCTGCTGCGCCACCCGTCGGTGTCCGAGGTCTCGGTCATCGGCCGCCCGCACCGGGAGTGGGGCGAGGTGGTGGTGGCCTACGTGGTGCCGGCCGCCGGCGCGACCATCGACCCGGCGGCGCTGGACAGCTTCTGCCTCGAGCACATGGCCCGCTTCAAGCGCCCCAAGCACTACCGCGCCCTGGAGGCCCTGCCCAAGAACAACTACGGCAAGGTGCTCAAGACCGCCCTTCGCGATCTCGACCGCGACGCTGGGTAGAGGTCGATCGCAGGTTCGGGCTCCTGGATTCCAACCACAGGGGCACAGAGGGCACGGCGAATTCGATGTGGGGAGATGTCAGGGCCACGCGCGAGGGGCTCGCATCGTCCCTGCGCGGTGCCGTAGATGCTCGACGCGATCCAGGTCTGGCAACCTGCACTCCCCATCCGGCAACGCTTCTCTGTGTCCTCTGTGCCTCTGTGGTCCGTCTCCAATGCGCCCGGAGTCGGATCGCGTTACCTGCCGGACACGTTCAGGCGGACAGGCGCGCGATGCCCCCGGTGCGCGTGAAGCGCGAGTGCTGCGGCAGGTACCAGTCCATCTTGCCGGGGCCGAGCCGCGCGCTGCTCTCGTCGTCCAGCCACAGGCGCAGCAGGCGCCGGCGCGCGCCGGGGGCGTCGCGGTAGGCGGTGCGGGCGTGCAGCACCAGGAAGTTGTTGACGAGCTGGAGATCGCCGCGGCGCAGCTCCATGGACACGCGCAGCTCCGGGCGCTCCACCACCGACTCGAAGCAGGCCAGCGCCGCTTTCTCCGCGTCCGTGATCGTCACCCCCTCGTCCTCGCAGAAGCGGATGGAGGGGCCCGCCCAGGCCAGGTGGAACAGGCCGCCGTAGAAGCCGAACACCGGTGTGCGGTAGGGCGTCACCGGGGCCTCGCCGGGCTCGCGCTGGTCGCGGCGGTGATGGTGGAAGCCCCGGTGCAGCGCCGCCAGGTGCTGCGGTGCCTCGCGCACGATGGCGTTGTACACGGCCGGCCCGCTCACCAGCATGCTCTGGCCGCCCTCGGCGGCGGGCTCCATGCACAGCAGGGTGACCGTGTTGGTGCCGTCGTTGTGGAAGTCCAGGTGCGCGGTGCTGTGATAGCCCCGTGACTGGCGGTCGTAGCCCTTGCCCTTGTCCGTCACCTCCAGGAGGTACTCGCCGTCCCGGTTCTGCACCGTGATGCGGCCGAAGTGGCTGCCCAGGCCGCAGTAGGCGAGGCGCACCAGGTCCTCGTCGCCGCCGTCCACGGGGAAGCCGGACAGCAGCGCGAAGCCCGGGCCGTGCTCCACCTCCCGCCACACCCGGTCGATGAGCTTCGACGTCAGCGGCAGCGGGAACCGCGCCGGCGTGACGTCCTTCGCCGCGATGCCGCGTGCCGCGGCGGCCCGGGCCGCGTCCAGGATCTCCGCGACCATGGCGCCGTCCAGGCCGTGCACCCAGCTGCGGTCATCCGGGAAGTCGGCGCCGCGCCACACGGTGGCGTCGTCGATGGGGCGGCCGGGCACCAGGGCCGCGGTGTCCTGCGGTGCGCGCGCGTGCATGGTCTGGGCCTCCCGGTGGGTGGGGTCGGATCCGGCATTCTGACAGTCGCCGCCGGAGGTGTCCCCCACGACCGCGGGCCGGCCGGCGCTGCCGTTCCCCGCACGCCAGCCCCGACCGCCCTGCCGATCACTCCAGCCCGCGCAGCCGCCGCGACAGGGCGGCGGGGTCGATGGGCTTGGTGAGCACCTCGGTGCTGCCCGGGTCCAGGGGCGTGTCGCGCAGGAACGAGGCGCTGTGGCCGGTCATGAGCAGCACCCGGGTGTCCGGCCGCGCGGCGAGGATGGCGCGCATGCTCTCGATGCCGTTGCCCCCGGGCAGGCCCACGTCCATGACCACCCAGTCGTACGCGGTGGCCGCCGCCGCCTGCACGCCCTCGCGGCCGGTGCCGACGGTGTCCGCCGCCACCCCGTCCAGCGCCAGGTAGTCCGCCAGGCTCCCGGCCAGGTCCGGGTCGTCGTCCACGATCAGCACGCGCACGGGTCCCCGCGCGCTCACGACGCCGGCAGCCACAGCACCACCCGCGTGCCCCGTCCCGCGCGGCTGTCGATCTCCAGACCGCCGCCGTGCTCTTCCATGATCCGCTGCACGATGGGGAGCCCGAGACCGACGCCGAAGCTCTTGGTGGAGAACAGCGGCTCGCGCACCCGCTCCAGCACCTCCGGCGCCATGCCGGGACCGTCGTCGTCCACCAGGATCTCGGCGCGGTCGTCATGCAGCCGCGTGCCGATCCGGATGGTCCCGCCCGAGGCGCCGTCCTGCGTCAGCGCGTCGCGGGCGTTCTCCACCACGTTGATCACCGCCCGGCGCAGCCGCTCCCGGTCCATGGGGACGGCGAGGCCGGGCGCGCCGGCGGCCACCGGGGCCGACACGGCAGCGGGCAGGGGAATGCTCTCGATCACCTCGGCGAGCCAGCCGTCCAGCTCCGTGGGCTGCGTCTCCACGCCCCGTGTGCGGGCGAAGTCCAGCAGCTCCGTGATGATGCCGTTGCAGCGTTCCACGTTGCGCTGCAGCCGGGCCAGCGCCTCGTCCACCATCCGGTCGCTGCCGTCCACCCTGCGCCCGAGCAGCGCGGCGGCGGCGGTGATGGTGCTGAGCGGGTTGCGCAGCTCGTGGGCCACGGTGCCGGTGAGCTGACCCAGCACCGCCAGGCGCTCCTTGCGCAACAGCTCCTGCTGCACCTCCTCGAGCGCCGCGGTGCGCTCCATCACGCGCATCTCGAGCTGCGCATTGATGGTGCGCACCCGCTCCTCGCTCGCCGCGACCCGCGCCGAGGTCAGGGCCTCCCGACCCAGGAGCAGGGCCATGGTGAGCACCAGCACAGAGGCCAGGCCCGCGATCACGTAGGGGGCGTCGTGGACCTGACCGGGCGCCAGGGTCTCGCCCTCGGTGGCGATGCCGATGGCCACGATGAGCGGATAGTCCTCGAGCTTGCGGTACGCGTACTGGCGCGTGATCTGGTCGACGACGCTGGTCTGGGTGTACAGGCCCACGGGGCCCATCGCGAGCTCGCGCCAGATCCGCGAGCCGCTGATGTCCTGCCCGGGCCCGGCGCTGCCGTATGAGCTGCGCGCGCGGATGCGCTTGTCCGTTCCCACCAGGGTGGCCGAGCTCTTCGCGCCGAGATTCAGGGACTGGAAGAACTCGGTCACGGCGCTGGCCTCGATGGCGGCGAACACCACGCCGGCGAAGTCCCCCCCGGCGTCGGTGATCCGGCGCACCAGTCGGAAGATGAGCTTGCCCGAGTTGCGGCCCACGTGGGGCAGGGAGACCAGGGCCGGGTCGCCGTCGGCGTCGCGCTGGCGGAGAAAATAGCCGCGGTCGGCGGCAGAGCTGCCCGGACGCACATCGTGGCCGGAGACCAGCAGCGGCGTGCCTTGCGCGTCGATGATGGTGACGTGGGACACGATGGACTGATCGAGGGGGCTCTTTGCGAGCAGGTCGCGCACCCGCTCCAGGTCGTGATGCTGACCGTACTCCCGGCGCACCATGCGCACGTAGGCGTCCGCGTAGCGCAGGATGCTGAGCGCGTGGCGCTCGAAGAACACGGCGATGCGGCGTGCCGTCTCGGCGTCGGCGTCCAGGCGCCGGGTGCGCTCCTCGCGCTCGTGGGCGAGCGCGACGGCCCAGATGGCGGCGACGATCGCGATCGCCGTGAGGGCGTAGACGACGATGCGAAGACGCGGTGTCCGTTTCACGGGCCGTCCGTTGACGGGAGGCGTGGCTGTTCCCTGGCAGGCCTGATGCTACCGCATCGGGCTGCCGCGGCCGCAGCGTCATCCACTCGATCCGACGCCGCGGCGACCCGTACGTCGGCAGCGCTCGTGCCCACCGTGCGTGTGCGCAGCCCCGGTCCAGTCGTCGTCGGCGGCACCTGGCGGCCGGGCGCGAGCCCCGGTCCGGGCCCGATGCCGCCGCCGAGGCCGGGCCCGACGCGATGGCGGCACAGCGTCCGCGCCGCCCGGCGCCATCACCCGGCCGGTACGGGTGCGCGTCGTCGCCGCCGCGCACCGGCGCCCCTGCCATCATGCGCGAGCCGCGCCTGGACCCGATTGCATGCCTCCTGGGGGGACGCTAGATTCACCCACGCCATCACCGGAGGCTCGCTCCGGACGCGCAAGGCCGCCACAGAAGCGGCACCGGATCACCGAATTCAGGAGGATGAACATGAAGATCACCCGTCGCACGCTCGCGGGACTGGCCGGCGTCGTGCTGGCCGCCGCCACCTTCGGCAACGGTGCCCTCGCGCAGAAGCAGGGCGGCACCCTCGTGATGCTGGTACAGCCCGAGCCGCCCACCCTGGCCTCGTACCTGTCCACCTCGGGCCCCATCGGCATGGTGGCCGCCAAGATCTACGACGGGCTGCTGGAGTACGACACCGAGCTGCGGCCCCAGCCCAGCCTCGCCGAGTCCTGGGAGGTCTCGCCCGACGGGATGACCATCTCCTTCAAGCTGCGCCAGGGCGTGAGCTTCCACGACGGCAAGCCGCTCACCTCCGCCGACGTGCAGTTCTCCATCATGGACGTGGCCAAGGTGACCCACCCCCGCGGCCCCAACACCTTCCTCGCGGTCACCGAGGTGCAGACCCCGGACGATCACACGGTGGTGCTGAAGCTCTCGGAGCCTGCCCCGTACATGATGATGGCATTCTCCGGCTACGAGACGCCCATCATCCCCAAGCACATCTTCGGCACCGGGGATCTGCGCAGTCACCCCAACGCCAACAACCCCATCGGCTCCGGGCCGTTCAAGTTCACCGAGTGGAAGAAGGGCCAGTACATCCGCCTGGACCGCAACGAGAACTACTGGAAGAAGGGGCAGCCCTACCTGGACCGCATCGTGGCGCGCTTCATCGCCGACCCGTCCACCCGCACCGCGGCGCTGGAGAAGGGCGAGGCGCACTTCGCGGCCATGGGCGCGGTGCCCTTCAACGACGCCAAGAAGCTCGCCGCCATCCCGAGCCTGACGGTGACCACCAAGGGCCATGAGATGATCTCGCCGGTCTCCGAGCTGCTGCTCAACACCAAGAACAAGCCCCTGGACGACAAGCAGGTGCGCCAGGCCATCGCCTACGCCCTGGACCGGCAGTTCATCATCGACAACGTGTGGTTCGGCTACGGCAAGCCCGCCACCGGGCCCATGAGCTCCAACTTCGCGCCCTCGGGTCTGTACACCGGCGACGTGAAGAACTACCAGGTGGGCGGCGACAAGGGCGTGGAGATGGCCAACGCCATCCTCGACGAGGCCGGCTACAAGAAGGGCCCCGACGGCGTGCGCTTCGAGCTGATGCACGACTCCCTGCCCTACGGCCAGGAGTGGACCCGCTTCGGCGAGTACGTGCAGCAGCAGCTCGGCAAGATCGGCATCAAGGTCACCATCCGCCAGGAGGACGTGGCGCGCTGGCTCAAGCGCACCTACACGGACCACGACTTCGACACCACCGCCAACTACCTCTACAACCTGTCGGACCCGGTGGTGGGCGTGCACCGCGCGGTGCATTCCAGCACCATCAAGCCGGGTACCGTGTTCACCAACGGCTCGTACTGGTCGCACCCGAAGACCGACGAGCTGCTGGACAAGGCGAAGGTGGAGCCGGATCCCCAGAAGCGCAGCGCCCTGTACGCCGAGGCGCTGAAGTTCGTGGCCGAGGAGATCCCCATCATCTGGATCCACGAGATGAACTTCCCGACGGTGATCAACAACCAGTTCGAGGACGTCATCGTCTCGGCCCTGGGCGTGTACTCGAACTTCGATCGCGCGTACATGAAGTAAGGCGGTCTCGCCGCGGGACACCGGCCGCCGCGGGCGGCCGGTGTCCGGTTGACGCTTTCATGCCGGGGAACACGCACGCATGACCGGGGCACGCCTGCTGCGATACCTGCTGTGGCGGCTGCTGCAGGCCGTGCCGGTGATCCTCGGGGTCACCGTGCTGTGCTTCCTCATGCTGCAGCTCGCGC
The DNA here is from genome assembly GCA_041593595.1 of Gammaproteobacteria bacterium. GTDB lineage: Bacteria > Pseudomonadota > Gammaproteobacteria > HK1 > HK1 > JBFHNV01. The sequence goes on along the minus strand of JBFHNV010000037.1, from coordinate 5,102 downwards.
CGGGCGATCTGGCCGAGGTGCTGGCAGGAGAGTCCGGGGGCGCGTCACCGGGCTACATCGAGGAGCTGCGGGCGCGCTACGGGCTGGACAAGCCGGTGCTGGTGCAGCTGCTCATCTACGTGAAGAACGTGCTGTTCTTCGACCTCGGCTTCTCCTTCCGCCACAACGCCGACGTCACCAGCCTGCTGCTGGAGCGCATGGTGCCCACCCTGCTGCTGATGGGCTCGACGCTGCTCATCTCCGTGGGCGTCGGCGCCCTGGCCGGCCTGTTCGCCGCCATCTGGGTGCGGACCTGGCGCGACCACCTCATCTCGCTGGCGGCCATCATCGCCTACGCCACGCCGCTGTTCTGGGTCGGCCTGATGCTGATCCTGGTGTTCTCCATCTGGCTGGACTGGTTTCCCACCTCCGGCATGGAGAACGTGGTGATGTTCTACGAAGGCTGGGATCGGGTGGTGGACATCGCGCACCACCTGGTGCTGCCGGCGGTGACCCTGTCGCTGTTCTACATGGCGTTGTATACGCGCCTGATGCGCGCCACCATGCTCGAGCAGCGCGGCCTCGACTACGTGACCACCGCGCGGGCCAAGGGACTCACCGAGCGCCAGATCAACTTCCGCCACGTGCTGCGCAACGCGCTCCTGCCGGTGGTGACCATGGCCGGGGTGCAGGTGGGGGCGCTGCTGGGCGGGTCGGTGGTGGTGGAGAGCGTGTTCGCCTGGCCGGGCCTCGGCCAGCTCGCGTTCGAGGCGCTGTTCTCCCGCGACTTCAACCTGCTGCTGGGGATCTTCTTCATCTGCGCCTGCCTGGTGGTGGTGGTGAACATCCTCACGGACCTGGTCTACGTGCTGCTGGACCCGCGCATCCAGGTGGACCGGTGAGGACGTTCTGGCAACGCTTTCTCGGCAACCCGCGGGTGGTGGCGGGGCTGGCGTGGCTCGGGCTGGTGCTGCTGGTCGCTCTGTTCGCGCCGCTGTTGGCGCCCGTGGACCCCTTCGAGATCGCCGCCGATCCGTTCCTCAAGCCGTCGGCGGAGCACCCCTTCGGCACCGATTCCCTGGGGCGCAGCATGTGGGCGGGGCTGGTGCACGGCTCGCGCACCACGCTGATCATCGCGGTGGTGGCGACGCTGGCCTCGGTGGCCTTCGGCACCGCGGTGGGCGCCGTGGCCGGCTACTTCGGCGGCCTCGTGGACGACGTGCTCATGCGCCTGACCGAGTTCTTCCAGACCATCCCCTCGTTCATCTTCGCCATCGTGCTGGTGGCCATCCTGGCGCCCTCGGCCACCAGCCTGGTGGTCGCCATCGCGGTGGTGAGCTGGCCGCCCATCACCCGGGTGGTGCGCGGCGAGGTGCTGAGCGTGCGCTCGCGGGAGTTCGTGCAGGCGGCGGTGCTCGCGGGCCAGGACGACCTGGCAATCCTGTTCCGCCAGGTGCTCCCGAACACCCTGTCGCCGCTGATCGTCACCGGCTCGCTGCTGGTGGCCACCGCCATCCTCATCGAGAGCGCGCTGTCCTTCCTCGGGCTCGGTGCACCGAACCTCATGAGCTGGGGCTTCATGGTGGGCGCCGGGCGCAGCTTCCTGCGCGATGCCTGGTGGCTGGTGACCATCCCGGGCATCGCCATCCTGCTCACGGTGCTGTCCATCAACCTGGTGGGCGAGGGGCTCAACGACGCCCTCAACCCGCGCCTGGCCGACCTGTGAGCGAGCCGGTCCTCAGCATCGAGGAGCTGCGCGTGGCGCTGCCGTCGTGGTCCGACCGCGAGCTGGCGGTGGACGGCGTGTCGCTGAGCATCCGGCGCAACGAGATCCTGTGCGTGGTGGGGGAGTCCGGCTCCGGCAAGTCGGTGATGGCCAAGGCCGTGCTGGGGCTGCTGCCGGCGCCCCACGTGCGGGTCACGGGCGGGCGCATCGTGTTCGAGGGCCAGGACCTGGTGGGTGCCAGCGAGGATCAGATGCGCGCGGTACGCGGCGAGCGCATCTCCATGATCTTCCAGGAGCCCATGGTGGCGCTGAACCCGCTGATGAAGGTGGGGCGCCAGATCGACGAGGTGTTCCAGATCCACACGGACTTCACCGCGCAGCAGCGCCACGACCGGGTGGTGGATCTGTTCGCCGACGTGCACCTGCCGGAGCCGGATCGCATCGTGGGCAGCTACCCCCACGAGCTGTCCGGGGGCCAGCGCCAGCGGGTGATGATCGCCATGGCCCTGGCGCTGGAGCCGTCGCTCATCATCGCCGACGAGCCCACCACCGCCCTGGACGTCACCACCCAGGCGCAGATCCTGACGCTCATGAAGGAGCTGCAGGGCAAGCACGGCACCGCGGTGCTGTTCATCACCCACGACTTCGGGGTGGTGGCCGAGATCGCCGACCGCGTCGTGGTGATGCGCCAGGGCCGGCTGGTGGAGGCCGGCGACACCCAGGCGCTGCTGCGCGCGCCGCAGCAGGACTACACCCGGGCCCTGGTGGCAGCGGTGCCCAGCCTGCACCCGCGCCATGCCGTGAACGAGGAGCCGCCGGCGCCGGTGCTGCAGCTCAAGGGGCTGGTGAAGACCTACGGCGGGCGCGCGAGCCTGTTCGGCGGCCACTCGCGCACGGTGCGCGCCGTGCGCGAGGTGAGCCTGGAGGTGCCGCGCGGCCACTCGCTGGCGCTGGTGGGGGAGTCCGGCTCCGGCAAGAGCACCCTGGCGCGCTGCGTGGTGGGCCTGGAGTCGCCCGACGGCGGGCAGATCCTGCTCGACGGCGAGGACATCGCCGGCCTCACCCGCAAGCAGCTCAAGCCCTACCGGCACCTGGTGCAGATGGTGTTCCAGGACCCCTTCGCCTCGCTCAACCCGCGCCAGCGGGTGGGCGACATCATCGCGCTGGGGCCGCGGCTGCGCGGCGTGCGTCGGGACGAGGCGTGGGAGAAGGCGCGCGAGCTCCTGGGGCTGGTGGGCCTGCAGCCCGACGCCGCCAGCCGCTATCCCCACGAGTTCTCCGGCGGCCAGCGCCAGCGCATCGGCATCGCCCGGGCGCTGGCGGTGGAGCCGAAGCTGATCCTGGCCGACGAGCCGGTGTCGGCGCTGGACGTGTCGGTGCAGAAGCAGGTGCTGGACCTGCTGGACGAGCTCCGCCAGCGGCTGCACCTGTCGATGCTGTTCATCACCCACGACCTGCGGGTGGCGGCCCACGTGTGCGAGGACATCGTGGTGATGCGCGAGGGCGAGATCGTGGAGCGGGGCTCCACCCGCGAGATCTTCGCCAATCCCCGCCACGAGTACACCCGCCAGCTGCTGGACAGCGTGCCGGGCAAGCAGTGGGATCACTGAGCGGGCGGCACGCCGGCGCCTGAGGCCCGGGCCGGGACGTCGGCGGGGGACGGGCAGCCGCGGACGGCGGCACACCGGGCGCGGAGCGTCTCCGGCGCGGCCCCCTCCGGCTCGCCATCGCGACCGCTGTAAGCTAGCGCCTCACCTCCCACCTGAAGGCCCAAGGAGCGTTCCCGTGGCAGACGACAATCGCCAGGCCGCCAGCTCGCAGGCGAGTCTCATCGTGCGCCAGGCAACCCGCAACGACGTGGACGCCGTGCGCGATCTGTGCCGCCTGGTGTACCCCGATTACCCGCCCTACACCTCGAGCATGCTGCGCGGGCACATCAACGCCTTCCCCGAGGGCCAGTTCGTCGCGGTCTACGACGGCGAGGTGGTGGGCTATGCGGCGTCGTTCCGAATCGGCGCCAAGCGCGCGCTGGAGCCCCACGTCTGGACCGACATCACCGGCGGCGGCTACGCCTCGCGCCACCACCCGGACGGCGAGTACCTCTACGGCATGGAGGTGTTCGTCCACCCGCAGCGGCGCAACTACCGCATCGGCCAGCGCCTGTACAACGCGCGCAAGCAGCTGTGCAAGGAGCTGCGGCTGCACGGCATCGTGTTCGGCGGTCGGCTGCCCACCTGGAGCCGGCGCGCGAAGAGCTACGAGAGCATCGAGGCCTACGTGCAGGCGGTGCAGGACAAGAAGGTGCGTGACCCGGTGCTCTCGTTCCAGCTGCGCAACGGCTTCGAGGTCATCGGACTGCTGCCGGGTTACCTGCCCATGGACAAGGAATCCGAGGGCTACGCCGTGCACCTGCTGTGGCGCAACCCCTCGCTGCCGCCGGAGGCGATGGAGGGCGCGAAGAAGAAGAGCTACGCCAAGCGGCTGCCGGACACGATCCGCGTGGCCACGGTGCAGTACCAGCAGCGCCGCGTGCGTTCCTTCGACGAGTTCCTCGGCTTCGTGGAGTACTTCGTGGACGTGGTGGCGGACTACCGCTCCGACTTCGTGGTGTTCCCGGAGCTGTTCTCGCTGCAGCTGCTGTCCATCGAGGACCAGGAGCTCGCGCCTCAGGAGTCCATCGAGGCACTGACCAAGTACACGGCGCCGTTCAAGCAGGCGCTGCACGACATGGCGATCAAGTACAACATCAACATCATCGGCGGCTCCCACCCCACCCGCGGCGAGGACGGGCGCACGCTGAACATCAGCTACCTGTTCCACCGCGACGGGCGCATCAGCGAGCAGCCCAAGATCCACCCGACGCCCAACGAGGCCTGGTGGTGGAACATCGAGGGCGGCTCGAAGCTGGAGGCGATCCAGACCGACTGCGGTCCGGTGGGGATCCTCATCTGCTACGACAGCGAGTTCCCGGAGCTGGCCCGCCACCTGGTGGACCAGGGCGTGCGCCTGCTGTTCGTGCCGTTCTGCACCGACGAGCGCCAGAGCTACCTCAGGGTGCGCTACTGCTGCCAGGCCCGCGCGGTGGAGAACCAGTGCTACGTGGTGCTGTCGGGCAACTGCGGCAACCTGCCGGGCGTTGCCAACATGGACATCCAGTACGCCCAGAGCTGCATCCTCACGCCCTGCGACCTGCTGTTCGCCCGCGACGGCATCGCCGCCGACACCACGCCCAACGTGGAGACGGTGGCCTTCGCGGATCTCCGCCTCGAGACGCTGAACGTGGCGATCAACAACGGCACGGTGCAGAACCTGAAGGACCGCCGCCACGACCTCTACACGGTGAGCTGGCACGAGGCGTGATCGCGAGGAAATCAAGGGGGACGCAGTCGCTTGATTT
>JBFHNV010000036.1:0-34435 GCA_041593595.1 Gammaproteobacteria bacterium | reverse complement strand
CCGCGCCAGCGCCTCCACGTCGCGGCGATCGGGCCCGTCGCCGGCGACCCGCCAGCGCGCGGCGACGCCGCGGGAGGCGAGGGCGCGGGCGACAGGGGCGAGGTCCTGGACCCGCTTCTGGAAGCGCTCGAAGCGTCCGGCGAAGCCGACGGTGAACGTGCCACCCGCTGCCGGCGGCGCGGCCTGCATGGCCGTGCCGCAGGGCGCGTAGTGGGCACGGCCCGGGCCCAGGCCCGGGACCCGGGCGGCCAGGGCCTGCGCCAGCCGGTTGCTGCCGATCACCCCGTCCAGCACCGGCGCGAGCAGCGCCACGTCCCGGTAGATGTCCGGCTCGAGGCCGTGCAGCGACATCGCCGCGCGCCAGGACGCCGCATCGGATCGCCGCAGGCGCGCCGCGGCGATGACGGCGTCGGGCACGTTGGCGCTGACCACGACCCCGGGTGGCAGCGCCGCGAGGGCCGCGGCGAGGGCCCGGGCCCGGCCCTCTGCCGTCCCCGTCGCGCAGCGCACGCGGTGGGCCGGCGCGATGGCGGGGTGCGCGCGCTCGTAGGCGGCGGCGTCGTGGTGATCGCCCTCGGTGAGCAGCACCCGTGCGTCCCAGCCCAGGGCCCGCAGGTCGGGCACCAGGCGATCCAGCCAGCTGGCGACGCCCCCCAGCGGGTAGGCCGACGGCGCGACGAAGCACACCGCCGGTGCGCCGCCTGCCGCCGTCCGCGTCACGGGCACCCCGTGGGACCCGGATCGTCCGGGGCCGGACACGAGAACTCCACCGCCACGTCCACGATCCCCTGGGAGCGGCGGGGCAGTGCGCGATCCTCGCGGGGCAGCACCACCAGGCGCGGTGGCAGCTCCGCACGCTCGATGTCGCGGCCGCTCACGTCGCACAGCGCAAGCTCCAGCGCGTAGTCGCCGTCGCGCAGCGGCACCTGGAGCCGTACCGCGAGCTCGTGCACGCCGGCCTGAAGGGCCATCGCCGGGGTGCCGCCGTCGCGGCTCGTTGCGCTCAGCACCACCTCGTCGCCCTCGCCCCACAGGGCGAGCTGGAACCAGGCGTGGTCCACGTGCCGGGCGAGCCGCACCGGCACCCGCACGGTGATCGTGTCGCCGGCGACGCAGGTGTGGGCCGTGTCCTCGTCGCGCCCCGCGAGCCGCCAGGCACCGAAGCGCGTCCCGCCCGCGCCGTCCGCGCCCGCCGGCGGCACCAGGGCGTCGCGCACGTAGCGGGCGAGCACGCCCTGGGTGGGCCCGTCGGCTACCAGCCGGCCTGCGTCCAGGTACAGCACCCGCTGGCACAGGCGGCGCACGGCGCCGAGCTTGTGGCTCACGAAGACCACGGTGCGCCCGTGGTGGGCCACCTCGTCCATCTTCTCCAGGCAGCGGCGCTGGAAGGCCAGATCGCCCACCGCCAGCACCTCGTCCATGAGCAGGATGTCCGCCTCAAGGTGCGCCGCCACGGAGAAGGCCAGGCGCATGAACATGCCGCTCGAATAGCGCTTGACCGGCGTGTCCACGAAGCGCTCCACCTCCGCGAACTGCACCACCCGGTCGAAGCGCTCGCGCACCTCGCGCCGCTTCATGCCGAGGATGGAGCCGCTCAGGAACACGTTCTCGCGCCCGGTCAGCTCCGGCTGGAATCCGGTGCCCACCTCGAGCAGGCTCGCGATGCGTCCGGTCACCCGCGCCTCGCCGGTGGTGGGCGGCGTGATGCGACTCAGGATCTTGAGCAGCGTGCTCTTGCCCGCGCCGTTGCGCCCGACCAGGCCCACCGCGGTGCCCGCAGCCACATCGAAGCTCACGTCCCGCAGTGCCCAGATGAGCTCGCGCCGGGGCCCGTCTGCGGACCTACTCCGGCTCATGCGCGACACGCTGCGCGCGAGGAGCTCGCGCAGCCCGTCGTCCAGGCTCGTCGTGCGCCCCAGGCGGTACTGCTTGGAGATCCCGCGGACCTCGAGGCTCGTGTAGCTGTCCACGGCCTGCCCCGCGCGCCTCAGATGAGATCGGCGAAGGTCTGCTCGACCCTCTCGAAGACCGCCACGCCGCCGACGAACAGCGCCGCGGCGCACAGCGTCGACACGGCGATCGCGGCGAGGTCGAAGGGTGTGCCGAGGAACGCCGAGCGGAAGCCTTCCACGAGGCCCGTCATCGGATTGAGCAGGGCCAGCCACTGCCAGCGCTCCGGGATGATGGAGGTGGAGTAGACCACCGGCGTGAGGAACAGCCACAGCTGCAGCGCGAAGGGCAGCAGGTGGATGAAGTCGCGGAACGACACCGACATGGCCGCCACGAGGATCCCGGCGCCCAGCGCGGTGACGGTGACCAGCAGCATCAGTGCCGGCACGGCCAGCAGCGCAGGCGTGGGCGCGATGCCGTAGATCAGCATCAGGACCACCAGCACGCCCATGGAGATCAGCATGTCCACCAGGCCCGCGCCCACGGAGGCCACGGGGATGATCAGGCGCGGAAAGTACACGCGGGTGATCAGGTCCTTGGATCCGATGATCGAGTTGGCGGCGGAGGTCAGGGAGTTGCTGAAGAACTGCCAGGGCAGCAGCGCCGAGTACAGGAACACCGGGTAGGGGTGGCCGTCGGAGGGCACGTTCACGATCTTCGAGAAGACCACGGTGAACACGATCATGGTCAGCAGCGGCTTGAGCGCGGCCCAGGCGACGCCGATGAGGGTCTGTCGATAACGCACCTTGACGTCGCGCGCCAGCAGGGCGAAGGCGAGCTCCCGGTAGCGCCACAGCTCCGCGAGATCCAGCATGCGCCAGCGGCGCGCCGGAGAGATGGTGAACTGCGGGGGCTTCACGGCGGCCCGGCCGGGAGTGTCGACGGCCGCGTCAGGCCCGGTGGGCCTCGAGCGCCTGCCAGTCGAACACCACGCCGTGGCCCGGTCGCCGCGGTGCCACCGCCGCGCCGTCCTCCAGCACCAGCGGGTGGCGCACGAAGCGCTCGAGGCCGAAGCCGTGCACTTCGAGGTAGCTCGCGTTCGGCACCGCCGCCAGCAGGTGCACGTGCAGGTCGTGCACGCCGTGGGACGTCACCGGCAGGTTCGCGGCCTGCGCGAGCCGCGCCACCTCGAGCCACGGGGTGATGCCGCCCACCGTCGCCAGATCCGGCTCCGGGTAGCTGACGGCGCCGGCGTCGATGTAATGCCGGAACTCGTACACGCTGTGCAGGTTCTCCCCGGCGGCCACCGCCACGCCGCCCTCGCGCAGGATGCGCGCGTGGCCGGCGATGTCGTCGGGGATGGTGGGCTCCTCGAGCCACACCAGCCGCACGTCGGCCAGCGCGCGCGCGGCGCGCACCGCCTCGTCCACGCTCCAGCGCATGTTGGCGTCCGCCAGCAGCGGGAAGTCCGCGCCCAGGTGACCGCGCATGGCACGCGCACGGGCCACGTCCTCTTCCAGCCGATCGCGGCCCACCTTCATCTTGATGGCGGTGAAGCCGTCCGCCACGAAGCCGTCCGCCTGGGCCAGCAGGGCCTCCTCGGTGAACTGCAGATCGATGCCGCCGGCGTATGCGGGCACCCGGTCGCGGGCGCCGCCCAGGTGGCGCCACAGGGGTACGCCGGCGCGCCTCGCCGCGAGATCCCACAGCGCCACGTCGGCCGCAGCCATGGCGAAGGCGGCGATGCCGCCGCGTCCCACGAAGTGGAGGTGCCACCACATGCGCTGCCACGCCGCGGCGATGTCGCCGGGATCGATCTCGCCGAGCAGCGGCGCGATGTCGTCGCTGAGCAGGCGTGCCACCGCGCCGCCGCCGATGTTGCCCACGGTGTAGGTGTAGCCGAGACCCTCGGCGCCGTCGTCGGCGGTGATCCGCACCGTCACCAGGGCGAAGTGGCTGATGCGCCCGTGGGTGGAGTCGGACAGCACCACCGGCAGCGGGATGTTGTAGTGGTCCACCTGCACGTGGCGCAGGCGGGCGGCTGGACGTGGGTCCCCGTGCGTCAAAGCTCGCTCCAGCTCCGCCGCCGCCGCCAGCGGATGCGCGGAATGATGAGTCCCAGCAGCAGCCCGCCCGCGAGCACTCCGGCGCCGGCCAGGAACCAGTCACGGCTGCGTGCATGGCGCAGCGTCACGTATTCCTCCTGCAGCACCTCCAGGCGCCCCGCCAGATCGCCGGAGCGGGACTTCAGCGCCTCGTTCTCGTCCTTCAGCGCGACCGCCGCGGACGCGGTGCGCTTGAGCTCCGCCAGCTCCGCGGCGATGGCATCGGTGGTGGCCGAGAGCGCGGCGTGGGAATCCACCACCGCCTCCTTCTCCTCGCGCAGCGCCGCCAGCTCCTCGTTCAGGGCCGCGATCTCGGCGCGCGCGGCGTCCAGCTGCGCGGTGACTGCCGTGAGGCGATCCCGGGCGGCAGCCTCGTCGGTGAGGTAGCGGGTGAGGATCCACATCTCCTCCCCGTCCGGAGCGCGCACGCGGCTCCAGCCGTCACTGTCCTCCAGCACCCGCACCTGGGTGCCGCTCTCCAGGTAGCGCAGGATGCGGTGGGTGGTCCCGGGGCCGCTGCGCGCCTCGAGCCTGAGCGCGTCGGTGACGTAGCGCGGGGGCTGCGCGTGGCACGGCATGGCGGCGATGATGAGCGCGGCGGTGAGCAACGTGGCCCGCATGCGGTGGACCTTCGAGGACATGGGCCGCCGATTCTGCCTCAAGCCCAGGTGCTGCCGCGAACGGTGGTAGTGCCCCTCACCCCGGCCCTCTCCCCGCGAGCGGGGCGCAGGAGGATGATCCGGACGCAGGCTCTCGCGAGCAGTCACCCTCTCCCCCGGAGGGAGATAGGGCAGCGTGACGGGGCGTTGCGAGTAGTGACGAAAGGTGTCCAATGCCCCTCACCCCGGCCGTCTCTCCGCGAGCGGGGAGAGGGAGGATGATCCGGACACAGGCTCTCGCGAGCAGTCACCCTCTCCCCCGGGAGAGGGTGAAAATTCAGGACGCGGGCGCGATCGGCGCGCCGCCGGCGCGGGCGGACTCGTAGATGGCGAGGATGATGGCCACCGCCTTGCGCGCCTCGCGCCCGTCCACCGGTGGCGGCTCACCCCGGGCCAGCGCGGCGGTGAACTCCGCCAGCACCGCCAGGTGACCGCGGTGATCGACGCCGGCGGCTGGGTCCGAGGCGCCCACGCCGGCACCCGGGAGGCCGCCCAGGCGCGAACGAACGGCGTCGTCTGCCGACGTCTCGTGGCGGAAGCGCCACTGCACCAGGCTGCCGTCGGCCAGCACCGCGGTGCCGTCGGTGCCGGCCAGGGTGATGGTGCGGAAGTGCCCGGGCCACATGCTGGTGGTGCAGGCGATGGTCCCGAGGGCGCCGTTGTCGAACTCGATGGCCGCGCTCGCCGTGTCCTCCACCTGGATGCGCTCGTGCGCCAGGGTCGCGATGCGCCCGCTCACGCTCCGCACCGGCGAGCCCACCAGCCACTGCAGCAGATCCACCGAGTGAATCCCCTGGTTCATGAGGGCGCCGCCGCCGTCCAGGGCCCAGGTGCCTTTCCAGGCGGAGCCGTCGTAGTAGGACTGCTCGCGCCACCAGGGGCCGGTGGCGGCGGCGAAGGTGACACGGCCGAAGCGCCCCGCGTCGGCCGCCGCCTTGAGCAGCGCCGCGCCCTCCGTGTAGCGGGTGTTGAAGATCCCGCCCAGCGCCGTGCCGGCCGCCGCGTGGGCCGCGATCATGCGATCGATGCGATCCAGTGCGATCTCGATGGGCTTCTCCACCAGGCAGTGCTTGCCCGCGCGGGCCGCGAGCACCACCGCCTCCTCGTGGGCACCGCTCGGGCTTGCCACGGTGATCACGTCGATGTCGTCGCGTGCCACGAAGGCGGCGATGTCGCTGGCGCCCGTGGTGTCCAGGCCCGGTGCGAGGCGCGCGCCGCGGCCGCTGCCCCGGTCCATGATGCCGGTGAGCGCGGCACCGGGGAGCGCCGCGATGGCGTCGCGGTGGATGGCGGCGATCATGCCGGCGCCCACGATGCCGAAGCGCAACGTCACGGCGCGTCCTGCCCGCCGGATCCGCTGGCCAGCGCCAGGTCCCGCGCCGCCGCCAGCATGCGGTAGCGGGTGCGGATCCGCGGCTGCAGGTCCGCGGGCCACTCACCCGCGTCCAGACAGTCCAGGAAGCCCTCCAGGGCGCGGGCGAAGTGGCTCTCGTGGGTGGTGTGCAGCGCCGCCGGCGCGGTGAAGCGGAAGGCTTCGCCCGCGCGCTCCGCCGTGAGGCCCGGGAACTCGTCCTGCCACGCGGCGAGCGCCTGCGCGATGGCGCCGTCCAGTCGCACGCCCGGACGCGGCGTCAGCAGCACCCGCGGCACGAAGCCCGTGTCGGCGCCGTGTCGCACCTCGAGCACCGCCCGGGTGCCGCGCACCACCGCGGCGTGGAGATCGCAGCCCCCCTGCGGCTCGCGCTGGCCCCAGTCCGCCACCAGGCGCACGCTCACGCCGGCCAGCCGGGCCCGGATCTCGCCGTTGCAGGGATAGTGCAGCACGCCGCCGCGCACGTGGGCTGCCGAGCCGGGCGGGTACGCGTCCTCGCCGGTGCTCTCCCGGTACAGCGCCGGCGGCACCGGCGTGGCCCAGCGGCGCGCGGCCTCGATGACCACGTCGCGCTCCGGGTCCCAGGCGCGATCCGCGTCCACCAGCCACTGGGCCTGGTCGGCCAGGTGGGACTGCACGTCCACCATGCCGTCGCCCTGAACGTGCGGGTCGTAGTACCAGGTGGGCCGGCGCAGGGGCCGCCCGTTCACCACCTTGAGCAGATGGTGCGTGGAGCCGAGCTCGATGGCCGGCCCCTGTGGATCATCGGCGGCGAGCTTCCCGAACAGCTCCGGGGTGACGGTGACGCGCCTGCGCAGCCGCGCCAGGAGCTCGTGGCGGTCGGGCATGATGTCCATGGCCAGCGGCGCGCCGCGGCAGGCGGCGTCCAGGTCGGGCACCGCGGCGCCAGAGACGATCCACGGCTTGTCCGCGAGCACGGCAAAGCCCTCCCGGTGCAGCCGCGCGACGGCGGCGAGCTTGCCGCCGTTGCGCCCGGCGAGCACCACCGCATCGCCGCGGCGCTCGGCCACCAGGGCCTCGAGCGCCGCGTCCGCGTGCGCTGCCTCGTGCACCCGGGGCCGCCAGCGCGTGGGCGCCTGGTCGCGCGCGTTGAACGAATCCAGGAGCGCGAGGAACGCGTCGCGCTCCGGGCCGGGCGCGGCGTACACGTGCACGTCCGGCGCGATGCGCGCGTTGGCGCTCTTCAGCAGCAGCGCCGCGTGGAAGTGTCCGGGCTCGAGGAAGAGGAGGGTGTGCATGGGAGCGGGTTGTCTGTCTCCCCGCTCCCCGCCTGCGGGGAGCGGGGCGGGGTGAGGGGAATGGACGACAGACGCGTCACGCGTTCTTGACGCGCCGCTCGCACAGCTCGAAGAAGATCGCCCAGGACTGCTCGGCGGCCTGCTCGTCGTAGACCTCGCGCGCCGGGAAGCTGAAGCCGTGGTGGGTGCCGGGCCACACGTCCAGACGGTAACGCACACCGTGGGCATCCAGCTCGGAGCGCAGGGTCGGGATCACGTACGCGGGCACCGTCTCGTCGTGCTCCGCGAAGGCGAAGTAGCACTCGGCCTCGATGTGCTTGACCAGGAGGTGCGGCGAATCCTCCTTCGCGGTGACGATGCCCACCCCGTACATTGAGCAGATCGCCGCCACGCGGTCCGGGAACGTGCCCGCGGCGGTGGTCACCAGCCGCCCGCTCATGCAGAAGCCGATGCACGCCAGTGCCCCGCCCCGCGCCTTCGGGTCCGAATCCACATGGGCAATAAGCGCCCGCGTGTCGTCCATGACCTCCGCGTTGGACATGTGCGCCATGCACTCGCGCCAGATGAGGCGCGACTTGGCTGTGCGCCGCGGGAAGCGGATGAAGCCGAAGCGGTAGAAGAGGTCCGGCAGCAGGACGTAATAGCCTTCGGCGGCGATGCGCCGCGCCATGTCGTAGAGCTCCTCGCGGATGGCCGGGGCATCCATGTAGAACAGGACCACCGGGAACGGGCCGTCGCCGTCCGGGTGCACCACGAAGGTGATCATGTCGCCTTCGGGCGTGGCGAGCTCCACGTGACGTTCCTGCATCTGTCCGTATTCCCTCCAGGTGATTGATGCCCGGCAGAGCGCGCCAGGACCGCGGTTCCCGGCTCCCCGGTTGCTACAGGGACAACCCGAGCAGACCGCGGGTGAGCTGGAAGCTGGTGATGCCGCTGCCCCAGAGCTTGGGCGTGTAGCGGCGCGAGGCCGCGTCGGCGACGAGGGCCAGCAGCGCGTCGCAGGCCGCGCGGGTGGACACCGACGGATCCAGCGCGAGATCCAGGTCGCCGGCGAACTGGCGCCGTGGCGCCTCGCTGGCGCTTACCTGCAGCAACGGGATCATGGGGTGCGCCTCCAGAGGCGCGTCGCTGACGTGGGCCAGCATGATCTCCACACCGGTGCCGCCCAGCCCGGTGATCACCTCCACCGGCGCCTCGGTGGGCGAGTCCATGACGTGTAGACCCGGGCTCGGCACCGGCTGGCCGTAGGCCAGGCTGGCCCTCCAGGCGTCGGGCGACGCCAGCAGGGCCTCGCGGAACACGCGGCTTGCGCCCAGGCCGCCGGTTTCCGGCAGCACGACCGTGCCGCCCGCCGCCACCACGCCCGCCGCCAGGGCCGCGAACGCCCGGGCCGCCGCGGCGGGGACCTCGCCGCTCGCGAGCAGCGCCAGGCGCAGGTCCGCCGCGCCAGCCTGCTCCGCGTCCGGCCACCGCTCGCCGGCCATGGCCTGCTCGAACCAGCGCTCGACCTTCTCGCTCACCTTCGCGATGCCGCCGTCCATCTGCACGCTGGCGAACCCGAGACCTTCGGTGCCGCGCCCGCTGCGCGCCAGGTAGTGGCGCACGGCGTCATTGTGGGTACGCTCGCACCCGTGCTCCAGCAGCAGGGCGTGGCGGGTGAAGCCGTGGGCCAGGTGGCCGGCCATGGTCTGCAGGAAGAGATCGTCGGAGTTGGCCGAGCCGCAGCCCTCCGTGTGCACCAGCGCCACGTAGCGCGACACCGGTGCGTCGTCGCGTCGCGCCGCGTTCAGGTGCTCGGCGATGAGCCGCGCCACCTGCCCCGAGCACAGGCTCGTGGGCATCACCAGCCCCACCTGGTCGCAGGCGCGACCCGCGGGGGTGCGCAGCGCCTCGAACGCGACGGCTGCCGGCTCCGCCGGCTGCACCTCCAGGGGTACGCCGGACGGCTTCAGCGCGCGGCGCAGCAGCGCCACGTCGACGGAGCCGGTCTGGCGCCAGTCGCGCCAGATCTGCACCTGGGCGTGGCCCGCCAGCTCGCCCTTGGAGCGCTCGCCGCTGGCGATGCGCCGCGCGAGCTCGAATGTCTCGCGGCCCAGGTCCTCCATGGGCGCGCCGTCGTTGTAGCGCCCCGCGTTCACGTCCATCTCGTTGGCCAGCATGTTGAAGCGCCCGCTGGTGGTGACGAACTTGAGCGTGGGCACGAACGGGAAATTGGTGATGGAGCCATTGCCGGTGATGAAGAAGATCACGTTGCAGCCGGAGGCCACCTGCCCGGCGATGCTCTCCAGATCGTTGCCGGGGCTGTCCATGAAGTGGTAGCCGGTCTCGTGCATGGGCGCGCCGTAGTCGATCACGTGGTCCAGGCGCACCTCGGGATCGCGCTTGCGCGCCGCGCCGATGGACTTCAGCGCGATGTTGTACAAGCCCCGGTACTTATTGCCGCCGGAGGGGTTGCCCTCGGCGCTCGCGCCGTGCCAGCGGGCACGCTCCTTGAAGACCTCGATCTTCTCCAGAAAGCGCTTCGCCGTTTCGAGGTCGCGCACGTTGCTCAGCATGTAGGGCTCGGCGCCGATGAGCTCGTCGGTCTCCGCCAGGTTGGCGGCGCCGACGTTCCTGATGATCTCCTTGGCCACCCAGCCCGCGAGGGCGTTTCCGGAAATCCCGGAGAAGGCGTCGGAGCCGCCGCACTGCAGGGCCACCTTCAGGTGGCGCATGGGCTCGGACGAGCGCTCCACGGCGTTCGCTTCCGGCAGCCAGCCCTCGATGATCGCAGCCAGGCGCGAGAGCTCGCTCTCGAGGTCGCCCTCGATGCGTTCGAAGGCGTGTGTCACGTGCGCGAGTGGATAGCGCCCGGCGCGCATGAACGCCTCCAGGTCGGCGTTGCCGAAGGCGCCGGCGCCGTAGTCCAGGGCCATTACCGCGGCCACGTTGGGATGCACCATGAAACCCGCCAGGGTTCGCAGCACGAAGTCCAGGTTGTTCGGTCGCGTGCGCCCGCCGCCTTCCGTGTGGGTCACGGCCACGACCCCGTCCACCCCCGGGTACTCACGCGGGGCGTCCTCGAAGCGCTTCGCCAGCGCCTCTGCCGCGGCGACGCTGCGCGACGTGGTGGCGAGCACCAGCACGAAGTTTCGGGTGCCGACACCGCGGCCGCCCGGACGCGCGAATCCCTCGTAGGTCGCGGGTTCGGCGTGGGGCGCCACCTGCTCGCCCGGCACGAAGCGGGCGGTGTCCAGGATGCAGCGCTCAAGGTGATCCTCGAAGTTGGCCGCCGCCGGCAGCGCGAAGTCGATGTCGCGCTCGGCGAGCACCTCGAGGATGCTCGCGTTGCACACGTACTCGCCGGGCGTGAGGTCCCGCGTGGCACGCCCGAAGGGCAGCCCCCAGGACAGCAGCAGCGCCCCGGCGGGGATGGGTGCGAACACGAAACGGTGCCCCTCCATGACCGTGTGCGGCAGCGTGAAGGTGCTGGCGCCGTGGGCGATCTCGGTGCCCGCCTCCAGGCGGCGCACGGCGATGGCCACGTTGTCACCGGGAACGGGTAGGCGGCCGGCGGATTCGAAGCTCAGCGCGCTCATGGGGGAACTCCTGAACCGTGGCGGTTCGGCGGGTGTCCAGCGGACCCATTTTGCACCACAAGGGCAGAAAGGACACGAAGGGGGCGGGAAGGGCCCCTCGCGATGCCCGCTCCCAGCGCGGGCGAAACCGCCGCGCGGCCGGCGAGGCAACGGAATCAACCACAGAGGCACGGGGGGCACAGAGAAGAGAAGGCAGGAAAGCAGCAGCCCTCTGTGTCCTCCGTGCCTCTGTGGTTCGATTCAAAGAGACCCGTCGTCGCTGCGACACCACACTCTGGCAGAAATCCGGCGCTGCAAACGAGTCGCTCTTACTCCCTTTGTGGCTTTGTGGTGAAGAAGAAGCCCTGGCGGATGCGTCAACCTCTGGCGATCTCGGCGATGCGGTCGGCGAAGTTGACCTGGCTGTTGTCCTCGGGCGCGTAGCCGATGACTTTGCGGGCGTTGACGATGCTCCAGAAGTTGTGGGTGTTGCCGCTGACTCCGTAGAAGATCTGGAACGGCACGCCGTGCTCGTTCTCGATGTCCGGCGCGTCGATGCTCTTGCAGAAGAGCTGGACCTGGTCGCGCCGGCTCAGGTAGGCGCCCAGGCCGCGGTGCATCTTCTTCACGTCGCCGGGCTCGAGGCTCGCGAGATCGCCGTCGTCGCGAGGCCCGCCGATGCGGAGCTGCACCACCTCCAGGCGTCGGGGCAGGCCCTGGCCGGTGGCGAACACGAAGCCCAGCAGCTCGTAGGCGGCCTTGGCCCAGCCGTACCAGTTGTCCGACAGCGGTGGCATGTCGGGCGTCACGCAGTCCCAACGGTCGGCCCAGATGAGGCGTTCGTAGTAATCCGCGGCGTGGTTGGAGCTCGCCACCACCGCCCGCTTCACGCCCTCCTCCAGCGCCGTCTGGTACACATTGTAGGCCATGGCCACGTTGGCATGCTCGGCCCGGAACTTCGGCTCGCTGTTGTCGAGGAAGGTGCCGGCGTCCAGTCCCGGTGCCTTCACGAACGCGCAGTGCACCACCGCGTCGGCGCCGGCGAAGTGCTTGCGATAGGTGTCGCGATCCTCGCTTGTGAGGTCGCACACCTGAACGCCGGGCACCTCCTTGCCGTCGCCCCGCTTCGTGGCCACGTCCAGCGCCACCACGTCATAGCGGGCGTGCAGCTCCTCCCACATGCGCTGCACCACGTAACCGCACGCGCCGGTCACCACGATTCGCTTTCTCTTCGCCATGTTCTCTCCTTGCCGCTGGCTCGCTGACTGCCTGGTTCTTTACCACCAAGACACAGAGCGCAGGTGTCGTGAAAATGTTCCCTCGCGATATTTGCTGTCGTCGCAGTGCATGAGCGCTCTGGATCGGCTGGGCAACGAAATCAACCACAGAGGCACGAGAAGACTGGACAGGAGAAGCTCTCTGTGTCCTCTGTGTCTCTGTGGTTCAATCCAAAAAAAAGCATGCTGTTGCCGTAGCGCAAAGGGTCAGAAGAACGCCGAAGTCGCGAACGGTCTGGCGTTCTTCCCTTCTCGTCCTTCGTGTCTTCGTGGTTCACCTCACCGGCCCATCGCTAATTCACGGGCTTCTGGATGAACTCGACGGTCACCCCGTCCCAGTCGCGCAGGTACGCCACCCGGCCGCCGGCGTTGGGGCCCTGGTCGATGACCGCCACCTCGCCCACCGGAACCACGCCGTGCTTCGCGGCAGCCGCGATCGCAGCGTCGATGTCGTCCACGTCGAAGGCCACGTGAGAGAAGCCCACGTCGCACGGCAGCGAGCGCACCCGACCGCGGCCCTCCTTCGGGCCCAGGTACTGGATCAGCTCGAGGCTGTGCCCCGGGCCGCGCACGAAGGCGATCAGCATGTCGGTGCCGGGAATGCCGGTGATCTTCGACACCACCTCCGGGTTGCGTGGCGCCTTGGACGTCACCTCGAAGCCGAGGGCGTCGCGAAAGAAGGCGATGCTGCGATCCAGGTCGGACACCGTGAAGCTGGTGTGATTGGTGGCGAGCACGTTGAACGCGGCCATGGCGTTACCTCCGTTTGGGCGAGTCCATCTGAACCACGAAGACACAGTGAACGAGTCAGGAGTAGTGCGACTGCCTGGCACGCCCGGCCGCGCGGACCCGGTCCCCGCCTCGGTGCGGGTCCCTTCTTGTTTCGTGCCTCGACGTACAGGTCATCTTAGCGGAAACCCCGAATGCGGCAGTCAGGCGTCGGGGTCGGGCAGGTCCGGCTCGCGGATGAACGCCACCGCCACCGCCAGGACCAGCGGCAGGGCCGTGAGCAGGAGGAGCGCGGCGGTGTAGCTGCCGTTCAGATCGTAGGCGATGCCGAGAGGCAGGGGTCCCAGCGAGGCGCCCACCACGTTGATGGTGGTGCCGGCGCCCTGGATGCTGCCCAGGTGGCGGCGGCCGAAGAAGCGCGGCCACAGGAAGGCGTTGTGGGTGTGCAGGGCGGCGTTGGTGAGTCCGAACACCACCGCGTACACCACCGCCGACGTGACGCCGCTCACCGCGCTCAGGATAACCAGCGCGGCTGCCATGATTACCAGCGTGCTCGCGAACAGATACTGGGTGCGGAAGCGGTCCAGGGCGCGGCCGAACACGGGCATGCAGGCCACCATGCTGATGGCGGACAGTGAGAACACGCTGGCGGCGGTCTGGGGATCCAGTCCCTGGGTGTCGAGAATGGACACCTGGTGGAAGAACATCCCCGTGACCAGCATGGACAGGCTCCCGAGGGCCGCGGCGATGGTCCAGAACGCGCCCGTGCCCATGGCCTGCTTCAGGGTCAGGCCCACGTGGGCAGCGTGACGGTCGGCCGGCGCCCCCGGGGCGCGCGCCCGGGGCGCCTCCTCGGCGCCGTCCGGGTGCATGCCCAGATCCTCCGGGCGGCTGTGCACCAGCAGCAGCACCACCGGCAGCAGCAGCGCCCAGGTCATGAGCCCGAGCCACAGCCAGGCGTCGCGCCAGCCCACCGTGTCGATGAGCCACTGGGCCAGCGGCGGGTGGGCCGCCATGCTGGCCGCGAAGCCCAGGGACATCAGGCTCAGGGCGAAGCCGCGCTTGCGGCTGAACCACTGGGAGACCAGGTTGGCGCTGGACAGCATCAGCGAGCCCTGCCCGAGGAAGCGCAGTGCCCCGAAGCCCAGCGTCAGCGCCAGCATGCTGCCCACCCTGCCGAAGGCCATGGCCGCGAGGCCGAAGGCGACGGAGACGAACAGAAGCACGGTACGCACGCCGCGGCGATCGATGAGCCGGCCCACCCAGGGCAGGCCGAAGGCCGCCGCCAGGGTGGCCATGGCGTAGGCCGACGACACCGAGGTGCGCGACACGCCCAGGTCCTCGCTGATGGGCGTGATGAAGACGCTGAAGATATGGGACTGGCCGGGCCCGCTGGCGAAATAGCCGAGCGCGCCGGCGCCCAGCATCACCCAGCCGTAGAAGCACCGTCCGCCGATGCGCCGCGCCAGCGCGTCGCGCAACGCCTTCACGTCTGCCGATCCGTGGCGCGCGCCGTCACTGTGTCGCGAGTGCCTCCTCCACCCGCGTGTCGCTCAGCCCCACGCGTCTCGCGGCGCCCAGGATGTCCGACCAGGCCTGGGGCGCCAGCGGCAGCCCCGTGCGCAGCCGCTCGGCCATGGTGCGCTTCTCCTTCTCGCCGGGGATCAGCACCTCGCCGCCGGGTTTGGCCGGACGCGAGCTCTTCACGAATTCCACGTAGCCCTTCACCTCCTCGGTGAAGGCGTTCGGTTCGGCGAAAACCTCTACCGACAGGTAGATGGACAGCATGCCGTTCCACACCCGCCGCGTACCCGGGTCGCGCTGCGGCGTGTTGGAGGTTCCGGAGCCGGTGAGCGCCCCACCCAGCACCTCCATGAGGAAGTTGAGCCCGGATCCCTTGTGCAGCCCGAATCCCGTGAGCGCCCCGGGGCCGCCGGTGGGATCCGGGTAGCGTCCCTCCTTGACCTCCCCGTACAGGGGCGCCGGGTCGCTGGTGAGCGTACCGTCCGGGAGGATCAGCGAGCCCTCCGGCAGCGGCGTGCCGCCGCGCAGCGCCACCAGCGCCTTGCCCTCCGCCACCTGGGAGGTGGCGAAGTCCAGCACGATGGGCACGTCGCCGGGCATGGGGATGCCGGCGCAGAAGGGCGAGGTGCTGCCGCGCCGGTCCACCCCGCCGAAGGGCGCCACCAGCAGGCTGCCGCTCACGTTCACCATGTGGATGGAGGCGAGGCCCGATTCGGCGGCGCGCTCCGCCCAGTCGCCGATGCGGCCCAGGTGGCCCGCGTTCCTGAGCGCGATCACCGAGCAGCCGTGACGCTTCGCCTTGGCCACCCCGATGTCCACCGCCTGCTCGCCCACGGACTGCCCGAAGCCGAGGCGCCCGTCCACCACCGCCATGACGTCGTTCTCCCGCAGGACCTCGACGGTCTGGTTGGCCACCAGCTTGCCGTCGGCCAGCCATTCCACGTAGCGCGGCGTGCGGATCACGCCGTGGCTGTCATGGCCGCGCAGGTTCGCGCCGGTGAGCCGTGCGCCGACACGCGCCGCCTCTGCGGCATCGCAGCCCGCATTGGCGAAGACGGCGGTGACCAGGCGCTGCATGGCCGCTGCGGCCACGTACACCCGGCCGTCACGTTCGGAGACGGCGGACATGGACGTTCCTCGAGTGTCGGGTCACGGACGGACCGTCCCGCGGGAGCCGGGGAGCCGCGGGCCGGAAGCGCAGATGGTAACAGGCCGCCGGGACGGCACGGAGCGCGCGGAGCCGCGCCGCTCGCCCCCTTGCCCCCCGTGCCGGGGGGCCGCGCAGGGTAGCGGGCCGGTTCGGCTGGCCCGCATGTCTCGCCACCGCGCGGTTGCAGCCGCGCGGTGGTGAGACATGCGGGCTAGACTTCTGCGCCGCCACCCGCCCCGGAGGACATCATGGAGCACCGACTCGAGGCGCTGATCTTCCGCAGCCGCTGGCTGCTGGCGCCATTCTTCATCGGCCTCATCCTGGCCGTGATCTCGCTGCTGGTCGAGTTCGTGATCAAGCTCTTCGCGCTGCTGCGCAACGTGCTCACGCCGACTGAGAGCGACACCATCGTCGCCATCCTGTCGCTGGTGGACATCACGCTCATCGCGAGTCTGCTCCTGATCATCATCTTCAGCGGCTACGAGAACTTCGTGTCCAAGATCGACGTGGGCGAGCACGTGGACCGTCCGGCGTGGATGGGGCGCGTGGGATTCTCCGACCTCAAGATCAAGCTCATCGGCGCCATCGTCGCCATCTCCGCGGTGGAGCTCCTGAAGGCGTTCATCGATCTCGACAAGTTCACCGACCAGCAGATCGCCTGGAAGGTGGGGATCCACCTCACCTTCGTCTTCTCCGGCGTGCTGTTCGCGCTGTCCGATCGGATCGCGGAGGGCAAGGGCAAGGGGCACTGACCGCCGATGCAGGTGCCGGCCTGCAGGCGAGCGGCGATCGCGGGCTGTCCTGGTGATGGGCGATTTGCCGGCAGGCCGTTTGCGCCACGCCCTGGCCGTTACTGCGCGTAGTGCAGGTTCGGCAGCCAGAGCGCGATCTGGGGAAAGATCATGACCAGCGCGAGGCCCAGGATCATCACCAGCACGAAGGGAGTGATGGATCGGTAGATGTCGCCCAGCGTGATCTCGGGCGGCGCCATGGCGCGCATCAGGAACAGGTTGTAGCCGAACGGCGGCGTCATGTAGGCGATCTGGCAGGTGATTGTGTAGAGGATCCCGTACCAGACCAGGTCGAAGCCGAGCTGCCCCACCAGCGGCACGTACAGTGGCGCCACGATGACCAGCATCGCCGTGTCGTCCAGGAACATGCCCAGCAGGATGTAGGAGAGCTGCATCATGATGAGGATCTCCCACGGCCCGAATCCCGCCCGATCGATGAAGAATGACTCGATTGCCTTCACCGCGCCGAGGCCGTCGAACACCGCGCCGAAGCACAGCGCCGCGAGGATGATCCACATGAACATGCAGCTCACGCTGAGCGTCTTGCGGATGGTGTCCTCCATGACCTTCCAGGTGAGCCGGCCCTTGATCAGGGCGGCGAGGGTGGCGGCCGTGGCGCCCACCGCCGAGCTCTCCGTGAGGTTGGTGTAGCCCATCAGGAACAGCCCGGTCATGCAGAAGAAGATGAACAGCGGCAGGATGCCGGCGCGCAACAGGCGCAGCTTCTCGGGCCAGCCCACCTTGCGCTCCTCCGGCGGCAGCGCAGGGCCGAGCTCGGGGCGCAGCCGGCAGCGCACCGTGATGTAGAGCACGAACAGCGCCGCCATCATCAGGCCGGGAAACACACCGGCCAGCCAGAGCTGGCCCACCGGCTGGCGTGCGATCATGCCGTACAGGACCAGCACCACGCTCGGCGGCACCAGGATCCCGAGCGAGCTGCCCGCCTGGATCACGCCGGTGACCATGACCTTGTCGTAGCCCCGGCGCAGCAGCTCCGGCAGCGCGATGGTGGCGCCGATGGCCATGCCGGCAACGCTCAGCCCGTTCATCGCCGAGATCACCACCATGAGGCCGATAGTGCCAATGGCGAGTCCGCCGTTCAGCGGGCCGGACCACACGTGGAACATGCGGTACAGGTCGTCGGCGATTCCCGATTCGGAGAGCATGTAGCCCATGAAGATGAACATGGGCAGCGTCAGCAGCGGGTACCACTTCATGAGCTTCATGGCCGCGCTGAAGGCCATCTCCGAGCCGCCGTCGCCCCACAGCGCCAGCGCCGCCACCACCGCGACGAAGCCGATGGCACCGAACACGCGTTGGCCCGTGAGCAGCATCAGCATCATGGTCGAGAACATCAGCCCGGCGATGAGTTCGTAGCTCATACGTGGCGCTCCTTCACATGGGCGCCGCCGTCGATGTCGAGGCCACGGTAGGTGGCGAGATCGCGGAAGAAGGTGGCGATGGCCTGCAGCAGCATCAGGGCCACGCCGCAGGTCATGACGATCTTGATGGGCGCCATCTTGGGCGCCCAGGCAGAGTAGCTCTCCTCACCGTACTCGAGCGCGTAGCCGGTGCTCGAGAAACCGCCGTAGAGCAGCAGGATCAGGTAGAACACCAGGCAGAAGGAGGTGAGCGAGTCGGAGAAGGCCTTGCCGCGGTCGGACCACAGGCCGTAGACCAGATCCATGCGCACGTGCGAGTCGAGCTGCATGGAGTAGCCGCCGCCGAGCATGTAGTAGGCGGCCATCAGGAACTGGGCCATCTCCAGTGTCCAGATGGAGGGCAGGAAGAAGGTCTTGGAGATGGAGGAGTAGAGCAGCAGGCCGATCATGCCGAATATGCCGTACATGGCGAAGCGGCCGACGACGCGGCTCACCCGCTCCACGTGGCGCACGTAGAGCCGTATCGGTCTCGGCATCTGTCGTGGGGGTGCCGTCATGTCAGCCCACTCCCGGTGAGTGCGCGCGGGCGCGAAGGGCCGGCCGCCTGCCGCGGCGGACAGCCGGCCCTGTCATGGGGCGTTGCCGGACGGAGGGCTCAGGTACAGCGGTACGGGTTGCCCGCCTTGCTCATCACGCCGGCGTACTCGCGCAGGATCTTGATCACCCTGGCCGATCGACCGCCCTGGGCCGCGATCTCGTCCCAGAACTTGAGCGCCTCCTCTTCCACCTTCTTCCACTCGTTGTCGGGGATTGAGGTGAGCTGCAGCTTGGTGCCACCGGTGCGCAGCTTCGCCTCGCCGCCCCAGTACCAGTGCTGGCGGTAGTAGTGGGAGCTGTCCATGCAGACCTTGAGCAGCTCCTTGAGATGCTCGGGGATAGCGTCGTACTTCTCCTTGTTGGCGAAGAAGGACCCGATCCAGGCGCCGGTGATGTTGTTGGTGAGGAAGTACTTGGTGACGTTGGCCCAGCCGACGGTGTAATCCTCGGTGATGCCGGACCAGGCCATGCCGTCCAGCTCGCCGGTCTGCACCGCCACCTCGGCGTCCTCGTAGGGGATCTGCACCGGCACCACACCGAAGCGGGTGAGGAACTTGCCGGCGCTCGGGAAGGTGTACACGCGAAGCCCTTTGAGATCCTCGAGGCTGCGGATGGGTTTCACGGTGTTGAAGTGACACGGGTCCCAGGCGCCGGCGCTCAGCCACTTCACGTTCTCCACCTCGCCATAGGCCTCCTCCCAGATCTTGTTGAGGCCGTACTGCTCGAACAGCACCGGCACGTCGAGGCTGTAGCGGGTGGCCAGCGGGAAGTAACCGCCGAACACCGACACGTCCACCGGCGCGGCCATGGAGTCGTCGTCGCTCTGCACCGCGTCGATGGTGCCGCGCTGCATCGCCCGGAACAGCTCGCCCGTGGGCACGAGCTGATCGGCGGTGTAGAGCTCGATCTCCATCTGACCGTTGGCGATCTTGTTGAACGAGTCCAGCGCCGGCTTCACCACGTGCTCGGCCAGGGCCGCGCCGGCGTAGGTCTGCAGGCGCCACTTGATGGTGGCCTTGCTCTGGGCGTGCACGTAGGGCGCGTTGACGGCCGCGACGGCGGCGGCGGTGCCGACCCCCGCGCGCTTCAGGAACTCTCGCTTCTTCATACTCCCCTCCTTCGGTACGGTACGGGCCGACGCCCTTTATATTGCTATTGCAATCAATGGCATGGCGCACGCCGCCCCGCCGGATGGGCCCGCCCCTTAGCCAGGATCGCCGGGTGAGCCTGTTGCAACACGCGCGAGACTGTCAAGGCGCGCCGCTGAGCACCGCCTGCGTGTTCGCGACGTCTGCGTGAGCCGCGTCGTTGGCCCGGCGTGTCAGGCGAAATTCACAGCCGCCGCCAGGGACTCGATGTGCTCGAGTCCGAGCCCGCAGCACCCGCCCACCACCGTGACGCCCGCGTCCACCCAGCCCCGGGCAATGCGGGCAAACTCGTGCGGGGGAATCACGTTCTCGAAGTGCCAGTGGGGCATGGTGAAGTGGCCGCTGTCCGGGTAGGCCATCAGCGGGCCATTCCAGCGCGTACGCAGGGCGTCCAGCGCCGCGCCGGTCACGAGGACGTTGCTGTGCATGACACCCGCGACCCCCGCGCCCTGGAAGTCGATGGCTGCGAGCATCTCCTCGAAGGGCAGATCCGGCCGTGCGTAGGACACGGGCCGGCCGTCGCCGTCCGCGCGCGCCGAGAAGCCGACCCACACCGGCAACCCCGTGGCGAGGGCCGACTCGATGGCGGGATTGGCCAGGTCCGGATCCGACATCATCTCCATCAGGATCAGGTCGACACCCGCGTCCGCAAGCAGGCCGGCCATCTCCCGGAAGTGTGCTCGGGCGGTCGGCGGATCCGGCACCCCGGCGCCGGAGCGCCTGTCGGTGCCCGGCGCCACCGGGATCTGGTGGGACATGGATCCGGCCACCGCGACCCGTGCCGCGCCGCCGGCGGCGTCCCGGGCCTCGCGCGCCGTGGCCACCGCGGTGCGGTTCAGCGCCTCGAAGCGATCCGCGAGACCAGCAGGTCCCAGCATCAGGCGGTTGGTGGAGAAGGTGTTGGCGGTGACCACCCGCGCCCCGGCGCGGATGTAGTCCTCGTGGATCCCGCGCAGGATGTTGGTGCTGGTCAGCGTGGCCATGGCGCACCAGGCGGCGTCGTGCATCGATGCGCCGCGGCGCTCGAGCTCGGTGCCGGTGGCGCCGTCCAGCAGGATGGGCCGGCCTTCTGCCAGGTCCCGCGCCAGCCGATCCATCACGGACATGGTCGTCGTCCGGTGCCGGCCTGCGGCGTCAGGGCTCGAGCACCAGCCGCCCGAGCACCCGGCCGGCGGCCAGATCCTCGAGCGCCCGGTTGGCCTCGGACAGGGGGCGGGCCTCCACGGGGATGGGCGGCACAACGCCGCCGCGCACAATCGCCATGAGCTGGTGCATCTCCGCCAGCGTGCCCACGTAGGAGCCGCGCAGCGTCATCTGCTTGAAGATGAAGCTCGGCACGGGCAGCGACGCGGCGCCGCCGTAGAGCCCCACCACCACGCCCGTGCCCTTGCGCGCCAGGGTGTCGGCCTCGAAGCGCAGCGTCTCCGGGCGCCCGACGAAGTCCACCGCACCCGCCACGCCGCCGCCGGTCAGGTCGACGAGATCCTCCACGGCGCCAGGCTTCGAGTTGTCGATGGTGGCCACCACTGCGGGCGCCTGGCGCGCTGCGGCGCGCTTGGTGGCGTCCACGTCGGCGACCACGATCCGCGCCGGGTGCACGTGGGGCGCGAGGTAGATGCCGTTCATGCCCACCCCGCCGGCGCCGATGATCAGCAGGTGATCCTCGGCGGTGAGCGCCGGGATCTTCTTCAGGGCGCTGTAGGCGGTGATCCCGGAGCAGGCGTAGGTGGCGGCCAGGTTGCGCGGCACGCCGTCGTAGGGGATCAGGTACTTCGGGTGCGGCACCATCACGTGATCCGCGTAGCCGCCGTTCACCCGCGCACCCACGAAGCGCGGCGTGGGGCACAGGTTCTCCTCGCCGCGCTGGCAGGCCGGGCACGTCCGACAGCCGATCCACGGGAACACGATGCGGGCGTCACCTACTGCCACCCCCTCGGCCTCGGGGCCCAGCGCCGCCACCTCGCCGATGGGTTCGTGGCCCATGGTGAGCGGCAGCTTCACGCCGCGGGCTTCCAGGTTGGCCTTCACCCCCTCGCCCATGTCGAAGCCGCCGCTCCAGATGTGGAGATCGCTGTGGCACACGCCGCAGGCGGTTACCCGCACCAGCACCTCGCTGCCCCGGGGCGCGGGGGTGTCGTACTCGCGGGGCTCGAGAGGCTTGCCCCACCCGGTGATCTGGTAGCAGCGCATGGGCCGGTCCTGACAGGGTCGACGGAAGCTGGCACGCGGGCGACCGTGATGCGTGGTGGCGACGTGCACTCGCGTCTACCGCCGACCGTCCTCCATCGTATACGGTGGTAATCCTCGTCACTGGCCCCGGGGAATGCAACATGGATCCACGCGCGCGTCGCCGGTCCCACCGGGTCCGCAGCGGGACCGTCGCGTGAGCGCCGGTGAGGTGCGCGAGGTCCGGGTGCCGGTGGCGCCCATGACGGCGGAATCGTTCGCGCCCTACGGCCAGGTGTTCGGTCTGGGCGAGCGGGGCACCGAGCGGGTCATGGCGGGCACCGGATTCCGCCACGAGGGCCGGGTGACCGTGAGCACCATCTGGAACCCGGCAGGCGGGCAGGTGTTCTCGCAGCTCGAGCGCCACTTCGCCGTGACCCAGGGCTTCGTGCAGCTCTCCGGGGCACTGTCGGTGATCTGCGTGGCGCCGCCGACGGACCTGGACGACCCGTCCGCCCTGCCGCGCCCCGCGGACCTGCGCGGCTTCCTCATCGACCCGGCCCAGGGGTATCTCTTCCACCGCGGCACCTGGCACGCGCTGGATCGCTGCGTGCTGGAGGCGCCTGGCGCCACCTTCGTCATCATCAACTCGGACCCGAACCCCACCCAGCTCGTGGACTACGCGACCGGCGAGAGCCACATGCACGAGGATCTGGGCGGCGCGCCGCCACCGCGGGCCCTCGCCTGGCCGGGAGCGGCGCGGTGCCGGTTCACGGTGCGAGCCTGAGGCGGGCGAGACTCGCCAGGGACCTGCCGGCATCGTCCCGGGATCGGCGTGGCACGCTCGAGAGTCGAGAGCGCGAGAGACTCCTGGGCTCCCGCCGTCGTCGCGGCCGCGCCGGCAAGCGGGCTCGAGGCCGAAGGGGCGCAGGTCCTCCCAGCGCGGGCGTCGTCGCCGGTACCGCGGCGGTGCGCCCAGCGCCAGCAGCCCGTCGCCGGCCGCGGCGGATGATGCCGTCGCGGGCCACCGTCATGGTGTCCGGGCCATGCGGCAGGCTCTCGTCGGTGGACTCCACGATCAGGGTGAGGGTCCCGCGCCGCGCCTCGTAGCACATCACCTGGCCCATGCCAGCCTCGCCGGCGCCGCGGTTCTCCCGGAAGTGCCTGCTGCGGGAGTATCACGCGCCCTCATCGCGCGAGAAGAAGGCAGCGCCCCGGTCGTGGGCCTCGTGCCGCAGGGTGTCCTCCACCGGATCCATGTCGTCGAGGCGCATCCAGCGGGTCTTTGGCGGGATGCCCGGAAGCGGCAGCATGCTGCCGGGTGCGCCGCGGCCCCGATCATCCTGGAGAGTTCACGGCGAGTGAGCTTCATCGAGCGTTCTCCTTCTCTCGCTTCGAGCTGCACGGTTCCTGTCGGTCCGGCCCGCCCGCGGCGACATGCAGTGGGCGGCGCGTGGACCAGGGCGGCAGGAATAGCGACCCTGGAAGACAGCCCTGTTCGAGAGAGGTAACAGTGGTGTGAGCGCCGTGTGCGGGTGCACCGCGATGGTTCGATCGCGCCCACCGCCACGGCGCCTTGGTGCGGTCTGCGGTCACAGCCGAGCGTTCAGGAAGGATGCGGGCCAGACAGCTGTTCCGCATCGCGACAAACTTGTAGCACGATTCGGAACAGCTATTTAGACTCCGGTCCAATTCAGCGCGAGGAGATCGCCGTGGCGAAGACGATCGACTGGTACTACCACCGCAAGGGTTGAACCAGCTGCGGAAAGGCATCCGGCTTCATGGATGCCCATCGGCTCGTGCCAGCTGATGCCGTACCTGCTTCACGCAAGCTCGGGCGAGACGACGCCCGGACGCTCGCCGCCAAGGCGCGCACCGTCATCGTCGCGAAGGGCAAGAAGATCAGCGAGTTCAAGGTGAAGGGTGTGCCGGGCGACGAAGTGGTGGACGCCATGCTCGGTCCTACCGGCAACCTGCGCGCGCCTACCGCGCGCGCCGGATCCACCCTGCTCGTGGGCTTCAACGAGGAGGCCTGGCGGAACGCGCTGCTGTAATCATCGGAGGCCCACCGTGCTGCGTACTCACGGACGCTACGACCACTCCAGCATCGTGCACCGCCCGGTGTACGACTGGCCCGGCGGCGCGCGGCTCGCGGTGTACTTCGCCATGAACGTGGAGGTGTTCGCCTTCGGCGAGGGCAAGGGAGCCGGCGTCGCGCCGCCTGAGCAGGCACTGAGTCAGAGCACCTACTCCTGGCGAGATTACGGCAATCGCGTCGGCTTCTGGCGTCTCATGGACCTCTTCGACGAGCTGGACCTCCCCTGCGAGCACCAGCTCAACACGGCGGTGTACGAGCAGTGCCCGGAGCTGGTGGAACGCATCCGCGCCCGCGGCGACGAGATCCTCGGGCACGGTGTCACCAACTCCGAGGAGCAGGGTGGGCTGGACGAGGCGGCGGAACGCGCGCTGATCCGTCACTGCACCGACACCATCGCCCACCACGAGGGTGCGCCGCCGGCCGGCTGGATGAGTCCGTGGCTGTCCAACAGCGGCCACACCCTGGACCTGCTGCAGGAGTCGGGCTACCGCTACGTCATGGACTGGACCTGCGACGACCAGCCGGTATGGGCGCGTACCCGCGGCGGGCGGATCCTGCTGATGCCCTATCCCATCGAGAACAACGACAACCGCGCCCTCGTGTGGTACCGCTACAGCTCCGCGGAGTTCGCCGACATGCTGGTGGACACCTTCGACGAGATGCTGGAGCAGTGCCGGAGCCAGCCGCTGGTGTTCCCGGTCTCGCTGCACCCCTTCGTGGTGGGCCGCCCGTACCGCCTGCGTCAGCTACGGCGCGCCTTGCGCCACGTGGCGGCGCACCGGGGCCGGGTGTGGCTCACCCGCCCCGGCGAGATCTGCCGTCACGTGGAGGCACTGCCGCCCGGTACCGTGCCCGGCGACGGTGGCTGAAGCCGCGATCCGCTCCAGCGGCGCTTGAATCCCGCGCGGCCGCGGGCGGATCATCGTGGTGTCTTCGCCGCTGCAGCTTGTTGCGCTGCAACAAGGAGGTCTGGAGATGACCAACCGCACACTGTCGGGCTGCGCGCTGGCGCTGGTCCTCGCCGCCCCGGCGGCCCTTGCCGATCGCCAGTACGGCATCGAGGTGGAGCAGGGCGAGCTGCTGTTCATGTCGGGTCAGCACAGCGCCGCCGCGAGCCTGGAGCTGGGCCGCTTCGGCGCCCCGGACTACGCCGGCGCCGTCGCCCACTACCGCAAGGCCGCGGTGCTGGGCTATCCGCTGGCGCAGAACAGCCTCGGGCGCCTCTACGAGCTGGGGCTGGGCGTGCACCAGGACTACGTCCTGTCGCACGTCTGGTACACCCTGGCGGCCACCACCGGTGACGCCATCGCGGTCGCGAACCGGGACGCGTCCGCGAAGCGTCTGACCCCCAAGGAACTCCTCCGCGCTCAGGCCATGGCCCGGGAGCTGCGTCGCCAGCTGCCCTGACCGGCAGCGCGGCTGCGGTATGCAGGTCCACGCGTCGCGGCGGTAGCGCGCCGCGACCAGGTGACTCGTCCGGGCGAGTCCGCCGCGTGCCGGCGCCCTACCCCCAGGCGGGCTGCGAGGCGCTCATGTGGTCCTCCACCCCGCGTACGCCCGGAGCGTTGCGCGCCGCGACCAGCAGCGCCTGGTGCTGCTCCTTCGAGTCATAGAAACCCCACAGATGCACGGTGCCGTCGGTGACGATGACGTTCACCAGCGCGCCGGTCGCCCAGGGCTGCTCGGCGACGTGCGCCACCAGGGCATCGCGGATCTCCCGGTCGCTGGTGGGCTCGGGGGAGCCCAGCGCGCCGTGGGCGGCGAGGCCGCGCAGCAGGTCGGCGCGGCTCACGATGCCCGCCACCTTGCCGTCCACCAGCACCGGCACGCGCTTGATGCGGTGCTTCTCCAGCGCCATGGCGACCTCGGCGATGTCGTCGTCCAGTCGCGCCGTGACCACCTGGCGGCTCATCACGTCGCCGACCCTGCGGCCGTGGGTCTTGACGTAGTCCCGCGCCTCGGACTCCTCGCTGCCCAGCAAGCGTAGCCACCAGGAGCGCCGGCGCACGTCGGTGTGGGTCTCCGCCCGGCGCATGAGGTCACCTTCGCTGACGATGCCGCGCAGCCGTCCTTCCCCGTCCACCACGGGCACGCCGCTCACGCCCTGCTCCAGCATCAGCGCGGCCGCCGCCTGCACGGGGGTGTCCTCCGTGACCGTGGCCACCTGGGTCGTCATCACGTCTCTCACCTTCATCGTAAACCTCCCGGCGGGCGCGGGGCCGCCTCCTGACAGTCTCGGCGAGCCCGCCGGGGCGTGGCTTGACGGGGATCAAGCCGCGGACCCCGCCGGGGCGTCGCGGATGTTTGTCGTGCCGGGCGCCGATCGTGTAAGAATTGTCCCGCTATGCGATACACACACCCTGAGACCGTGGATGCCGCCGTGGCCGAGCTGGCCGCGGCGGTTGGGCCCGCCCGGATCCTCGCCGGAGGCACCGATCTGCTCGTGCAGCTACGTGCCGGAGCGGTGGAGCCCGAGGTGGTGGTGGACATCAAGGGCATCGAGGAGACGCGCACCATCACCCGCGAGGGCGACGGCTTCCGCATCGGCGCGGCGGTGTCCGGCGCAGAGCTCGGTGAGCACGCGGACCTGGGGCGCGAGTGGCCCGGCGTGGTGGAGGCCATGGAGCTCATCGGCTCCACCCAGATCCAGGGCCGGGCGACGCTGGGCGGCAACCTGTGCAACGCCTCGCCGGCCGCGGACAGCGTGCCCGCCCTCATCGCCGCCGCCGCCGTGTGCGCCGTCGCCGGACCCTCGGGCCGACGCGAGGTGGCGGTGGAGGACGTGTGCACCGGGCCCGGCAAGACCGCGCTCGCGAAGGGCGAGTTCGTGGTGTCGTTCTTCCTGCCACCGCGACCGGCGCACGCCGGCGACGCGTACCTGCGCTTCATCCCGCGCACGGAGATGGACATCGCGGTGGTGGGTGCGGGTGTCAACCTCACCCTGGATGGCGACGGCGTCTGCACCACCGCGCGGGTATCGCTCGGCGCGGTGGCGCCGAGGGCGCTGCTCGTGGCCGACGCGGGTGCCGCCCTGGTGGGCACGACGGTGGACGACCCCGCCATCGCGAAGATGGTGGCTGCGGCGCGCGCCGCCTGCGCACCCATCGACGACAAGCGGGGCACGGTGGAGTACCGCGTACGCGTGGCCGGCGTGCTGGCCGAGCGCGCCACCCGCATCGCACTGGAACGCGCGAGGAACCGCTGATGGCGAAACATCATGTCACCACCACCATCAACGGCGATCCGGTGGAGTACCTGTGCGAGACCGAGCAGACGCTGCTGGACGTGCTGCGTGACGAGCTGGAGCTCACCGGCAGCAAGGAAGGCTGCGCTTCGGGAGACTGCGGCGCCTGCAGCGTGCTCCTGGACGGGCGCCTGGTGTGCGCGTGCCTGGTGCTGGGCGTGGAGGCCGAAGGGCACAGCATCGAGACCATCGAGGGCATGGCCCAAGGCGACACGCTGCATCCGCTGCAGCAGAAGTTCCTGGACCATGCGGCCCTGCAGTGCGGGATCTGCACACCGGGCTTCCTGGTAGCAGCCAAGGCGCTCCTGGAGAAGAACCCGGATCCCAGCGAGACCGAGGTCCGCTACTGGCTGGCGGGCAACCTGTGCCGCTGTACCGGATACGACAAGATCGTGCGTGCGGTGCTGGACGCCGCCGCCGAGATGAGGGGGGCCTGAGACATGGCGAGCAATGCGAACGACGCCGCCGGCAACGGCAAGCTCAAGTACGTGGGTACCCGCGGGCCGCGCCCGGACGGCGTGGACAAGGTGACGGGCCGTGCGCGCTTCGGCGCCGATCTCAGCATGCCCGGCATGCTGGTGGGCAGGGTGCTGCGCAGCCCCCATCCGCATGCCCGCATCCGCGGCATCGATGCGAGC
Source organism: Gammaproteobacteria bacterium (assembly GCA_041593595.1). Taxonomy (GTDB): domain Bacteria; phylum Pseudomonadota; class Gammaproteobacteria; order HK1; family HK1; genus JBFHNV01. Next base: position 6,849 of record JBFHNV010000036.1, on the reverse strand, counting down.
GCCGCCGCGGCCCTGCCGGGCGTGAAGGCGGTGGTGACCTCGACGGACTTTCCCGATCTGCCCTCGGAGTTCGTGCCCGCCGGCGAGATGATGGTCAACTACCGTGACATCGGCCGCAACGTGATGGCGCGCGACAAGGTGCTCTACGAGGGCCACCCGGTGGCCGCGGTGGCCGCGACCAGCGCATCCATCGCGAAGAAGGCGCTGTCCCTCATCAAGGTGGACTACGAGCCGCTGCCCCACGTGCTGGACGTGGTGGAGGCGATGCAGCCCGACGCGCCGCTGCTGCACGACGACATGTACACCATGGGCGTCGAGCCGCCGCCCGAGAAGCCGTCCAACGTGGCCAAGCGCGTGGAGTTCGCGCTGGGCGACCTGGAGGCGGGTTTCGGCAAGGCCGACGTGGTGGTGGAGCGCAGCTTCACGACCCAGCCGGTGCACCAGGGCTACATCGAGCCGCACGCCTGCATCGCCAGCGTCACCAGCGACGGCCAGGCGGAGCTGTGGTGCACCACCCAGGGCCAGTTCGTGGTGCGCGGGCACTGCGCGCGGCTGCTCGGACTCGAGCTGTCGAAGCTGCGGGTAACCGCGTCGGAGATCGGTGGGGGCTTCGGCGGCAAGACCGTGGTGTACCTCGAGCCGCTGGCGCTCGCCCTGTCACGCAAGTCCGGCAAGCCGGTGAAGATGGCGATGACCCGCGAGGAGGTGTTCCGCGCCAGCGGCCCCGCGCCCGGCGCCCACGTGTGGGTGAAGATGGGCGCGACGAAGGACGGGCGCATCACCGCGGCCCAGTGCGAGCTCAAGTACCAGGCCGGTGCCTTCCAGGGCGCGCCGGTGCAGCCGGGCGCCATGTGTGCGTTCGCGCCGTACGACCTGGAGCACGTGAAGTCCGTGGGCTACGACGTGGTAGTGAACAGGCCCAAGGCCGCCGCCTACCGCGCCCCGGGCGGCCCCATCGCCGAGTACGGCGTGGAGAGCGTCGTCGACGAGATCGCGAAGCGCATTGGCATGGACCCGGTGGACTTCCGGCTGAAGAACGCCGCGAAGGAGGGCACGAAGGCCGCTTACGGTCCGAAATTCGGCCCCATCGGTCTGGTGGAGACCCTCGAGGCGGCGAAGGCGCACCCGCACTACAGCGCTCCGCTGAAGCCTGGGCAGGGCCGCGGCCTCGCCTCGGGCTTCTGGTTCAACATCGGCGGCGAGAGCTGCGCCAACATCAACGTGGGCGAGGACGGCACCGCCACCCTGATGGCCGGCACTCCGGACATCGGCGGCTCGCGCGCCAGCCTGTGCCTGCAGGCGGCGGAGGTGCTCGGGATCGAGCTGGACAAGATCCGCCCGCTCATCGCCGACACCTCGAGCCTCGGTTACACCTTCCTCACCGGCGGCAGTCGTGCCACCTTCGCGAGCGGCATGGCCGCCATCGAGGCGGCACGGGACGTGGTGCGCCAGATGCGCGAGCGCGCCGCCAAGGTGTGGGAGATCCCGGTGGAGGCCGTGACCTGGGAGGACGGGGCGGCGAAGCCCGCGGGCGCCAACGCCGGCGACTTCGAGCCCATGACCTTCGCCGAGATCGCGGCGCTGGCGGGCAAGAGCGGCGGCCCCATCGTGGGCAAGGCGGCGATCAACGCGCAGGGCGCGGGTCCGAGCTTCGGCACCCACCTGGTGGACGTGGAGGTGGATCGCGAGACCGGCCGGGTCAGCATCGTGCGCTACACGGCGTTCCAGGACGCGGGCAAGGCCGTGCACCCGAGCTACGTGGAGGGCCAGATCCAGGGCGGCGCGGTGCAGGGCATCGGCTGGGCGCTCAACGAAGAGTACATCTACGGCAAGGACGGGCGGCTGCAGAACGCGGGCTTCCTCGACTACCGGATCCCCGTGTGCTCGGACGTGCCCATGATCGATGCGGTAATCGTGGAGGTGCCGAACCCGTCGCATCCCTACGGCGTGCGCGGCGTGGGCGAGACGCCCATCGTGCCGCCGATGGCGGCCATCGCCAACGCGGTGGAGGGCGCCACCGGGATCCGCTTCACGGCGCTGCCCATGTCGCCGCCCCGGGTGCTCAAGGCGCTCGACGCCCAGGAGCTTCCCGACGCGGCCGAGTGAGCGCCCGGGAGTCCGTGCCGGCCGTAGCGAGGAAGTGGGACAACGAGCTCGCCGGCGACCGGTAGGACGTTCGTACAGGGAGAGGCGCCCTGACCCGCCGGCCGCGCTGGCGCGAGCCGGCGGGTGGGTACACTGAGGGTCGTCATGGCACACGTGGTCCTCAACGGCAATCTGCGCCAGATCGCCGGCGGCGAGTCGGAGTTCGACATCGACGCGCGTACCGTGCGCGGCGTGCTGCGGGCGCTCGTGAAGCTGCACCCGGCGCTGGAGCCGCACCTGGAGGAGGGCATCGCCGTGGCCATCGATGGCGAGATCTTCCAGGATGCCTGGTTCGCCGACGTGGGCCCCCACAGCGAGGTCCACATCATGCCGCGCATCGCCGGCGGCTGAGGTGACGCCCGCCACCGATCCGCTGACCGCGCGCCTCGAGCGCTGCTACAGCGGCGCCGTGCACGATGTGATGCGGGCCATGGGACACACAGAGTTCGTGCTGCCCCACGGGCTGCGCCCCCTGTTTCCCGAGCGGCGCCTGTGCGGCCCGGTGTTCACCGTCAGCGGCACGGTGGACCGTGGCGCCGACGCCCACACCACGCTGCTCGAATGGACCGGTTTCCTGTCGCGGGCGCCGGCAGGGCACGTGGTGGTGTGCCAGGCCAACGACGACCGGGCCGCGCACATGGGCGAGCTGTCCGCCGAGGCACTCAAGCTCAAGGGCGTGCGCGGCTACATCGTGGACGGCGGCTGCCGCGACGTGGACCTGGTGCTGGCGACGGGCTTCCAGGTCTTCTGCCGCTACTTCACCCCCGCCGACGTGGTGGGCTACTGGCGGCCCGCGGCGTTCGACGTGCCCGTGACCCTCGGCGAGGTCACGGTGCACCCGGGAGACTACGTGCTTGGCGATCGCGACGGCGTGTGCGTCGTCCCGCGGGCGCACGCGGAGGCCGTGGTGACTGCCGCCGAGCAGGCCGTCGCCACGGAGAGCGAGATGCGCGCCGCCATCCTGGGCGGCATGGATCCGCAGCAGGCCTACCTGAAGTACGGCAAGTTCTGATCCTCAAGGGGCGTGCGCGGCGCCCCGCCCGCATCGGAGACCGACCCCATGCCAACCATCCGCACCGACGACGGCGTCAATCTGCACTACGAAGAGACCGGCAAGGGCACGCCCATCGTGTTCGTGCACGAGTTCGCGGGCGACCTGCGCAGCTTCGAGCCGCAGGTGCGCTGGTTCAGCCGCAGCCACCGCTGTATCGCTTACAACGCCCGAGGCTATCCCCCCTCGGACGTCCCCGGGGACGTGGCCATGTACTCCCAGGAGCGCGCAGCCGATGACATTCGCGACGTGCTGGACGGGCTCGGCATCGAACGGGCCCACGTCGTGGGCGTATCCATGGGCGGCTTCGCCACGGTGCACTTCGGCCTGCGCCACCCGGGCCGCGCGCTGTCGCTGGCGCCCGGGGGCTGCGGCTACGGCTCGCCTCCGGAGGTGCACGAGCGCTTCGCCCGCGAGGCGGCGGAGACGGCCGAGCGTATCGCCCGGGTGGGCATGGAGCGCATGGCCGAGGACTACGCCCTCACCTCGGCCCGGGTGCAGTACCAGAACAAGGATCCCCGCGGCTGGGCCGAGTTCAAACGCCTGCTTCAGGAGCACTCGGCGGAAGGATCCGCCAACACCATGCGCGGGGTGCAGTCCCGCCGCCCGTCTCTGTACGCGCTGGCGGAAGCCCTCGGCGGCATCGACGTTCCCATGCTGATCCTGTGCGGTGACGAGGACGACCCGGCGCTGGATGCATCGGTATTCCTCAAGCGCACGGTGCCCACCGCCGGGCTCGCCCTGTTCCCGAAGACGGGCCATGCGCTCAATCTCGAGGAGCCGGCGCTCTACAACCAGCTCCTTCAGACCTTCTTCCACCTGGTGGAAGCGGGCCGCTGGGAGACGCGGGATCCCCGCTCGGTGAGCGCCGCCATCCTCGCCCCAGACGCCTGAGCTCGCCCGCTCCGGCGCGCTCCGTTTCCGGCTACCCCAGCCAGCACCGGATGGGCCGACTCGCCCGGCTGGTCCGGGGGGAGGGGCTGCGCCCTCGGCGTCGCGGGCCGCACCACCGGCGTCTTCCGCACCTCAGGAGACTGCCGGAAGATAGTAAGTACACACTTACATCATAGACTGCAAAAAAGCGAATCCTTCGAGGATCCTTTGCAGTCAGCCCGCGTCGACTGCAGTGTGACGCAACTCGCAACTTTCCACGGTCGGGACCTGAATACGACTTTGGTCGTATCCCGAACCGGCGATGGCGGACGACAAGTGCCCTGTCAGCGTGAACAGGGTTTTCGTCATGTCCAGCAAGATCATCGGCCACGTGGTCCACCTGGAGGGCACCGTCGAGGTGCGCTCCGTCGATGGCGTCATCCGGCTCCTGAGCCTGGGCGACTCGGTCCACCAGGGCGACCTGGTGACCACCGCCCCAGGGGCCGAGCTCGTCATCGACTTCCTCAGCGGCAAGCGGCTCGTCCTGGGCGAGAGCGCGGAGGCCCTGCTGGACGAGAGCGTGCACCGGGCGATGGAGTTCACGCCGGGCGATGCGGACGCTGACATCGACGCCCTGCGCCAGGCCATCATCGACGGCACCATCGACCTGGAGGATCTCGAGGCCCCGGGCGCAGGCCCGACCGCACCCACCGAGCTGGCGCCGGCCCAGTCCTCGAGCAGCCTCGGCCAGAGCACGGTGTACGAGCGCGACGGTCGCGAGGGCCTCGTGGAGACCCGACCCACGGGCATCGAATCGGGGGCCGTGTCTGATCCGGCGATTCGGGAGCGCTCGAACGAGCCGCTGGAAGTTCTCCCGGCTGTTCCGAGCGCACCGTCGACGAGCACCGAAAGTACGCTGGCCACGGTCTCCGAGAGCGCCCCGATCATCGGTGGCACCATCGCGGGGGCTACCCAGGAGGATGGCGTCCTCGTCGCCGGCGGCGCCCTGACGGCGTCCGACGCAGATCCGGGCGACAGCCCGGTGTTCGTTGCGCAGAGCGCCGTCGCCGGCGCGTACGGCCAGTTCAGCATCGACGCCGCGGGCAACTGGCTCTATACCCTGAACAATTCGGCCGCCAAGGCGATGTCCGGCGGCCAGGTGATCACCGAGACCTTCACGGCCACCGCGGTCACCGCGGATGGAGAGTCCGTGTCCCAGGTGGTCATGGTGACGGTGACCGGCACCGAGGACGCACCGGTCATCAGCGGCAGCGCGAGCGGTGCGGTCGAGGAGGACGTGACGCTGATCGCCAGCGGAACGCTGAGCGCGTCGGACGCCGACGCCGTCGATCTGCCCGCCTTCACCGCCCAGCCGGGCACCGCCGGTGCCTACGGCACTTTCGCCGTGGACGCGGCGGGTAACTGGAGCTACAGCCTGGATAACGCGGCAGCGCAGGGACTCGCAAACGGTCAGGTCGTCACCGAAGCATTCACCGTCACGGCCACCACCGCCGACGGGGAGAGCGTGAGCCAGGTCGTCACGGTGATGGTGACCGGCACCGATGACTCCGTCTTGATCGCTGGTGACACGTCGGGCGCGGTGCAGGAGGACGTGACCTTCGCGACCGGCGGCGCACTGACGGCGACGGTCCCGGGCGGGGGCGCGGTGGCCTTCACGCCACAGGCCGGCACGGCCGGGGCGTACGGCACCTTCGCCATCGACGCCGCGGGCAACTGGACCTACGCCCTGGACAACGCGACAGCGCAGGAGCTTTCCGGCGGGCAGGTGATCACCGAGATGTTCACGGTGGCGGCGACCAGCGCGGGCGGCGGATCGGCCAATCAGATCGTCACGGTGACGGTGGCCGGCACCGAGGACGCGCCCGTGATCAGCGGCCTGTCCAGCGGCGTGGTCGCGGAGGATGTGACCCTCTCGACCAGCGGCAGCCTCAGTGTCGCTGATGCAGACGCAGTGGACACTCCGACCTTCACTGCCCAGCCCGGCACGGCGGGCGCCTACGGTACGTTCACTGTCGATGCGGCGGGGAGCTGGAGCTACAGCCTGGACAACGCCGCGGCGCAGGGCCTGGCCGGTGGCGAGACCGCCACCGAATTCTTCATCGTCACGGCAACGACCGCTGACGGTGAGTCGGTGACGCAGACGGTCACGGTGACGGTGACCGGGACGGAAGATGCGCCGGTGATCAGCGGCACCGCCAGCGGCGCCGTCGAGGAGGACGTCACACTGACCACCAGCGGCACGCTGAGCGTGGCCGATGCGGATGCGGCGGATGCCCCGACGTTCACCGCGCAGCCCGGCACCGCCGGCGCCTACGGCACCTTCGCGGTGGATGCGGCCGGCAACTGGTCCTACAGCCTGGACAACGCCGCGGCGCAGAGCCTGGCGGACGGTGAGACGGCGACCGAGGCCTTTACCGTGACCGCCACCACGGCGGACGGTGAGTCCACCACGCAGACGGTCACGGTGACGGTGACCGGCACGGAAGATGCCCCGGTGATCACCGGCACGGCCAGCGGCGCGGTCGAGGAGGATGTCACCCTCTCGACCAGCGGCAGCCTCAGCGTTGCGGACGCGGATGCGGTCGATGCGCCGACCTTCACCGCCCAGCCCGGCACGGCCGGTGCCTACGGCACCTTCGCCGTCGATGCAGCAGGGAGCTGGAGCTACAGCCTGGACAACGCCGCGGCCCAGAGTCTGGCCGGCGGCGAGACGGCGACGGAAACCTTCACGGTCACCGCGACGACCGCCGACGGTGAGT
>JBFHNV010000035.1:0-34506 GCA_041593595.1 Gammaproteobacteria bacterium | reverse complement strand
TTGCTCCGTGACGCGGGCACGCCCGCGCCACGCCGGTGCCTCCGTGCACCGGATGCGCTGACTCGGCGCGGTCGGAGATCCGAAGCCGTTCCCGGCTCGCGGCGCCGCAGACGCGGTCTGCGGCTTGCTCCGTGACGCGGGGTGGTGTCGCGCCGGCAGTCCGTGGCGCCGCGTGCAGTAGAATTTTCAAATGACCCTGCCTTCCTGGCTCACACAGCGCATGCTGTTCGCCGCTGGCGCCGCCCTGTGCGCGGCGCTGATGGGCACTGCGCTGTACATGCAGCACGTGATGCGCCTGGAGCCCTGCCCGCTGTGCATCTTCCAGCGCATCTTCGTCATGGGGCTGGGGATCGTGATGCTCGCCGCGGCGGTGCACGATCCTCGAGGTGTCGGGCGGCGGGTTTACGGCTCGCTGGTGACGGTGCTGGCCTTGCTGGGGGTGGCCGTGGCCGGACGCCACGTGTGGCTGCAGCACCTGCCGGCGGACCAGGTGCCCGAGTGCGGGCCGGGGCTGGAGTACATGCTGAACGCGTTCCCGCTGACCGAGACCCTGGCCATGGTGTTCAAGGGCTCCGGGGAGTGCGCCGAGGTGCAGTGGACCTTCCTCGCCCTGAGCATCCCCGAATGGACCCTGATCGTCTTCGTGGGGCTGACCCTGTTCGGGCTGTATCTGGCCGCCACCGGACGCCCCGCGGCCGGCGCCTGACACGCGGACGGGTCCCGCACCGGGCTGGTCGAACGCCAGCCCGGGTCGCGCGCATCGGTGAGCCGACCGGACCGGAACGTGACGCGCGTCACAGTTCCGGAACCTGGTTCCCGACCTGCGTTGACGCATTGCACAACCACGACTACGCTGCGACGCAGCATCATTCGTGATGCTTCTCCTCCATATCCTCCTTTGGTGGTTCGAGCCGGGACCTTGGTCCCGGCTCTTTTTTTGGCGTCGTCGATCCCCTGGGCGCTGTCCGGGCTGCTTGTCGGGCCGCTGCCCACGGCCCGCCCCCGCCCCCCGATCCCGGTCCCGGGTCAGCGCGGGCGGCGCCGGGGCTTGACGCAATGCAGCATCAGCTCTATATTGCGCTGCAACATCACTCTGTGATGTTTTTCTCCTCCATATCCTCCTTTGGTGGTTCAGGCCGGGGGTCCCCCCCCCGGCCTTTTTTTCGCCCGCGTCACGCCGGCCCCGGCGCCGCGCCTCAGCCCGTGGGCCGGTCCGCGATGACGGTGGTGCGCTGCATGTAGCGGTCGGCGGTGTAGTCGCTGACCGCCTTGTGCATCACGCAGCGGTTGTCCCACACCAGCAGGTCACCCGGGCGCCAGCGGTGGCGGTAGACGAACTCCTCGCGGGTGGCGTGGGCGTACAGGAAGTCCAGCAGCGCGCGGCTCTCCTCAGGGGTGAAGCCCTCGATGGCGGCGGTGAAGCCCGGGTTCACGAACAGGGCACGGCGCCCGCTCTCGGGGTGGCGCAGCACCACCGGGTGCAGCGCTCGGTTGCGGCCGTCGAAGTCGCCGCTGTCGACGGTCTCGGGCTTGTAGCTCAGCGGTGCGCGCACCGCGAAGTCGTGCACCGCCCGGAGCCCCTCCAGCAGCTTCTTCATGGGCTCCGAGAGGGCTTCCCACGCCCGGTACTGGCTGGCGAACTGGGTGTCGCCGCCGATGGGCGGGATCTCGATGCCGTGCAGGATCGATGCCATGGCGGGCCGCTCGCGGAACGACACGTCCGAATGCCAGTAGTCGCCCGCCCGGGCGCGCCCCAGCACCTGTCCCGCCTGCACCTTGTTGGAGACCCGGTAGATCCCCGGGTGATCCGGGTGCAGGTACTTCTTCACCGTGTCCTGGAAATGGTCCGCCTCTCCGAACAGGGGTCCGAAGCGACGGCTGAACTCCAGGTGCTTCTCCGGCGTCAGGGCCTCCTGCCCGCGGATCACCAGCAGGCCGTCGGCGTCCACCCACGCCTTGCGCACGGCGGCGAAGGCCTCGTCGGAGAGGGACCGCGACAGGTCCAGCCCCGTGACCTCGGCGCCCAGCGCCGGAGCGAGCCGGTTGACGTTCATCCTCTGGTGCCTCGCGGAAAGGGTGGGCAGCGAATCATAAATCCGCGTGGTGCAGCGCGATCGAGCGGGCGATACCCGCGAAAAAGCTCAGGGTGCGCAGGGACCTCGGGATCCCGCCCGCGATCCCCCCGCGCCGCGACCCGCCTAGAACGGAATGTCGTCGTCGAAGTCGTCCGGCGGCTCCGAGACGCCGGAGGCCGCGGCGGCCTGGCGCTGGCGGGGCGGCCGGGACTGGCCACCCCCGTCGTCGTCGGAGGCGCTGCCGCCGGCTCCGCCGCCGCGTCCGCCCAGCATCTGCATCTCGCTGGCCACCACCTCGGTGGTGTAGCGGTCCTGGCCGTCCTGGCCCTGCCACTTGCTGGTGCGCAGGCTGCCCTCGATGTAGACCTGTGAGCCCTTGCGCAGATACTCCGCCGCGATCTCGGCCAGGCGGCCGAAGAACACGATGCGGTGCCACTCGGTGCGCTCCTGCTGGTCGCCGGTCTGCTTGTCGCGCCAGGCCTCGGTGGTGGCCACCCGGATCTTGGTGACGGCGCTGCCGCCGGCGCTGTATCGCGTCTCCGGATCGGCGCCCAGGTTGCCCACCAGGATGACCTTGTTGATGCCTCGTGCCATGGGGATCTCTCCTCGTTCCGTCAGCCCGCGCGTCCGGCGGACGCGCTCTGGCGGGGGATGTTGCCGGCGCCTCCGTGCGCCCCGTGCCACCCTGGCGCGGCCCCGCGATGGGTCCGGGATTCTCCCGGCTCCCATCCGCCCTGTCCACGGGCCGCCCGCGTCATTCGCCTGCCCGCGCGTAGGCGGCGAGCGCCTCCCGGTCCAGGCGCCGGCGATCCACCTTCAGGTAGGCCACGCCGTCCTCCGGGACCACCACCGCGTCGTCCACGCCCGGCACCGCCCGCAGGGCCTCGGTGAGGCGGCGCGCTGCCTCGACGTCCAGCCGGCCTACCCGCAGCAGCTGCGAGCTCAGGGGCCGTGGGCGGCGCATGCCGGTTGCCAGCGCCAGCCACACGGCGGTGAGCAGCGCACACATGGCGAACACCGCCTCGGGACCGAAGCGCCCGTGCAGCCAGCCCCCCAGGGCGCCCCCGGCAAAGGCGCCCAGGTACTGGCTGGTGGAGTAGGCCCCCATGGCGGTGCCCTTGAGGGTGCCCGGCGCGAGCTTCGACACCAGCGCCGGCAGCGCCGCCTCCAGGAGCGTGAACGCGGCGAAGAACAGCACCATCAGGACCACCACCGCCGGCAGCGAGGCAGACGCCGTCCCCAGCCCCGCCAGGGTCAGCCCCAGCACCGCGATGGCGCCCAGGAACACTTCTTTCGACCGGTCATGGCGATCCGCCATCATGGCGAACGGCGCCATCAGCGCGAGCGCGGCGACCAGCACCAGCAGGTAGGCCTTCCAGTGCTGGTCCTGGGCGAGACCGGCCGCGTCGCGCAGGGTCAGGGGCAGCACGGTGAAGGTGGCCGTGAGCACCAGGTGCAGGAGCGCGATGCCCACGTCCAGCCGGAGCAGCTCGCGGTCGGCGAACACCCGCCGGAGCTGGCCCGGCACCGGCGAGGTGTCGCGGTGGAACCTGGACTCCCGCGGAGACGGTACCGCGAGGACCAGCACGGCCATGGCCGCCACCGCCAGCGCGGCGGTGAGCCAGAACAGCGCCGCGAGGCCCGCCGCCGCGCTCACTGCCGGGCCGATGATCATGGCCAGCGCGAAGGTCGCGCCGATGCTCGCGCCGATGATGGCCATGGCCTTGGTGCGCTGCTCCTCGCGGGTCAGGTCCGCGGTCAGCGCGAGCACGGCGGAGGAGATCGCCCCGAGGCCCTGCAGGGCGCGGCCGAGGATCACCGTGCCGATGCTCTCCGCCGTCGCCGCCACCACGCTGCCCACCGCGAACAGCACGAGGCCCGCCAGGATCACCCGCTTGCGACCGAAACGGTCGGAGATCATGCCGAAGGGGATCTGGAACGCCGCCTGGCCGAGCCCGTAGATGCCGATGGCGAGCCCCACCAGCGCCGGCGTCGCGCCGGCGTAGGCGTCCGCGTGCAGCGCGAACACCGGGAGGATCATGAAAAGGCCCAGCAGGCGCACGGCGTAGATCGCCGCCAGGGAGCACGCGGCGCGGCGCTCCCCGGGGGTCATGCGCAGCGCGTTGCTCGCCTGCACTTCGTTCGTCACGGTGTCATTTTGCCCCGGCGGCTGGCGGGCGCGTACTATAGGGAATTTGACCTCGGGGCGTCCAAGGCAGGCATGGACTTCATCCGTATCCGCGGGGCGCGCACCCACAACCTGCACGACGTGGATCTGGATCTGCCGCGGGGCAAGCTCGTGGTGATCACGGGGCTGTCGGGATCGGGCAAGTCGTCGCTCGCCTTCGATACCCTCTACGCGGAAGGCCAGCGCCGCTACGTGGAGTCTCTGTCGGCGTACGCCCGGCAGTTCCTGTCGGTGATGGAGAAGCCCGATGTGGACCACATCGAGGGCCTGTCGCCGGCGATCTCCATCGAGCAGAAGTCCACCTCGCACAACCCCCGGTCCACCGTCGGGACGATCACCGAGATCTACGACTACCTTCGCCTGCTGTTCGCACGCGCCGGCGAGCCGCGCTGTCCGCGTCACGGCGTGGCGCTGAAGGCGCAGACGGTGAGCCAGATCGTCGACGCCTTGCTGGCCCAGCCGGAGGGCGAGCGCATGATGCTGCTCGCGCCCGTGGTGGAGGGGCGCAGGGGCGAGCACGCGCAGGTGATCGACGGCCTGCGCGCCCAGGGCTTCGTGCGGGTGCGCGTGAACGGCGAGGTGCTGGGCATCGAGGAGGTGCCGGAGCTCGACCGCTACCGCAAGCACGACATCGAGGCCGTGGTGGACCGCTTCCGCGTGCGCGAGGACCAGCAGCTCAGGCTCGCAGAATCGGTGGAGACCGCGCTCGCCCTCGGGGCGGGCCGCGTGCGCGCGGCCTGGCTGGACGCGCCCGAGCGCGAGCCGCTGGTGTTCTCCGCGCTGTACGCATGCCCGCAGTGTGGCTACAGCATTCCCGAGCTCGAGCCGCGGGTGTTCTCGTTCAACAACCCGGCAGGCGCGTGCAAGAGCTGCGACGGCCTCGGGGTGAAGACCTTCTTCGATCCGTCGCGCATCGTGGCACACCCGGAGCTCAGCCTGCCCGCCGGCGCGGTGCGCGGCTGGGACCGGCGCAATGCCTACTATTACCAGATGCTGGAATCGCTGGCCGGGCACTACGACTTCGATCTGGGCACACCGTTCCAGGAGCTGCCCGAGGCGGTGCGCCGGGTGATCCTGCACGGCAGCGGCGAGGAGGTCATCGAGACGACCTTCCGCAGCGAGCGTTACAGCAGCCACACCAAGCGCCAGCCCTTCGAGGGCGTGATCCCGAACATGGAGCGGCGCTACCGCGAGACCGAGTCCAGCGTGGTGCGCGAGGAGCTGGCCAAGTACCTGGGCACGCGCGACTGCGAGGCCTGCGGCGGCACGCGGCTCAACGAGCACGCCCGCAGCGTCTACCTGGGCGACGTCAACCTGCCGGCGGTGGCCGCGATGCCGGTGGGTGAGGCGCGCAGCTTTTTCGACGAGTTGAGACTGGGCGGCACCCGCGGCGAGATCGCGGAGAAGGTGGTGCACGAGATCGCGCAGCGGCTCGGCTTCCTGTGCGACGTCGGGCTGGACTACATGGCGTTGGACCGCTCAGCCGGATCCCTGTCCGGTGGCGAGGCGCAGCGCATCCGACTCGCGAGCCAGATCGGCGCGGGGCTGGTGGGCGTGATGTACATCCTGGACGAGCCGTCCATCGGGCTGCACCAGCGCGACAACCGCCGGCTGCTGGACACGCTCACCTCGCTGCGCGACATGGGCAACACGGTGATCGTGGTGGAGCACGACGAGGAGGCGATCCTCAGTGCCGACCACGTGGTGGATATGGGGCCCGGAGCCGGCGTGCACGGCGGACGCGTGGTGGCTCAGGGGCGACCGGCGGACGTGGCCGGGAACCCCGCTTCGCTCACCGGGCAGTACCTGAGCGGGCGCCGGCGCATCCCGGTTCCCGGCGCGCGCACGGCGCCCGATCCGAAGCGCTCAATCCGCGTGCGCGGCGCGCGCGGTAACAACCTGCAGGGCATCGACGTGGAGATCCCCGTCGGGCTCATGACCTGCGTCACCGGCGTGTCCGGCTCAGGCAAGTCGACGCTCATCAACGACACCCTGTACGCGGTGGCGGCGCGGGAGCTGAACGACGCGGGTACCGATCCCGCCCCCCACGCGGCGGTGGAGGGGCTCGAGGCACTCGACCGGGTGGTGGACATCGACCAGAGCCCCATCGGACGCACGCCGCGCTCGAATCCCGCGACCTACACCGGACTGTTCACGCCCATCCGCGAGCTGTTCGCATCCACCCAGGAGGCGCGCTCGCGCGGCTACGGCGCAGGACGTTTCAGCTTCAACGTCAAGGGCGGACGCTGCGAGGCCTGCGCCGGTGACGGCGTCATCAAGGTCGAGATGCACTTCCTGCCGGACGTGTACGTGGCCTGCGACGTGTGCAAGGGGCAGCGCTACAACCGCGAGACCCTCGACATCCGCTACAAGGGACGCAACATCCACGAGGTCCTGGAGATGACGGTGGAGGACGCGCTCGGGTTCTTCTCCGCGGTGCCTGTGATCAAGCGCAAGCTCGACACGCTGATGGACGTGGGGCTGTCCTACGTGCGCCTGGGACAGCGCGCCACCACGCTGTCCGGAGGCGAGGCCCAGCGAGTCAAGCTCTCGCGCGAACTCTCCAAGCGCGATACCGGGCGCACGCTCTACATCCTGGACGAGCCCACCACCGGGCTGCACTTCCACGACGTGGAGCAGCTGCTCAAGGTGCTGCACCGGCTGCGCGACCACGGCAACACGGTGGTGGTCATCGAGCACAATCTGGACGTGGTGAAGACCGGCGACTGGATCATCGACCTGGGCCCGGAAGGCGGCGACCGGGGCGGGCGCGTGGTGGCAGCCGGCACTCCGGAGCAGGTTGCGGCGGCGCGCGACTCGCACACCGGACGATTCCTGGCCGGCGTGCTGGCAAGGCGCGTCGGCGTCGAGCAGCCCGCGGCCGTCGGTGAAGAAGCGGTCTCCTGAAGGGGAACATCGAAATGTCAGTCCTGATCTGCGGTTCCGTGGCGTACGACACCATCATGGTCTTCAAGGACCGCTTCAAGAACCACATCCTGCCCGAGAAGGTGCACGTGCTGAGCGTGTCGTTCCTGGTGCCGGACATGCGCAAGGAGTTTGGGGGCTGTGCCGGCAACATCGCCTACAACCTGAAGCTGCTGGGTGGCGATCCGCTGCCCATGGCGACCGTGGGACGCGACTTCGGGCGCTACGGGAAGTGGATGGATCAGTGGGGGATCCCGCGACGTCACGTGACCATCGTCGACGACCAGTACACCGCCCAGGCGTACATCACCACCGATCTCGACGACAACCAGATCACCGCATTCCACCCGGGTGCCATGAGCTTCTCGCACCTGAACGACGTGGGCGACGCCGAGGAAGTGGAGATCGGCATCGTGTCGCCGGATGGACGCGACGGCATGGTCAGGCACGCCGAGCAGTTCGCCGACGCGGGCATCCCCTTCATCTTCGATCCCTCCCAGGGGCTGCCCATGTTCGATGCGGAGGATCTCAAGCGCTTCATCGAGCAGGCCACCTGGGTGACCGTGAACGATTACGAGTGGGAGCTCATCGCCGAGCGCACCGGCTGGTCGAAGTCACAGGTGCAGGAGCGGGTGGAGGCGCTGATCGTCACCAAGGGCGCGCAGGGCAGCGAGATCCACAGCAAGGGCAAGGTGTACCGGATCCCCGCCGCGCGCCCGGCCCAGACCGCCGATCCCACGGGCTGCGGCGACGCGCATCGCGCCGGGCTGCTGTTCGGGCTCACCCGCGGCATGGACTGGGAGACCACCGGGCGCGTCGCGTCGCTGATGGGCGCCATCAAGATCGAGAGCTACGGCACGCAGAACCACGTGCTCGAGATGGGCGACTTCAAGGTGCGCTACGAGGAGTCCTTCGGACGCAAGCTCGACGGCGTGTGACCAGGGGCGGCAGCCACCTCCGTTTCGCGCATTGCCTCGTCGAACTCGGCGAATTCCGTCACCGGCTCATCGCAGGCGGTGCCGCGGCACACGTACGCCACCACCTCGCCGCGGGGCGTGCGCTCGGCCAGCAGGCCTGCGAGGCCCGCGGCGGCCGAGGGGATTGCGAGGGTCACGCGGGCCGGGGCGTAGCAGGCGGTGGCGCGCCGGCGCCAGCGCTCCAGCGCCTCGCCCTCGCCGCGGATCACCACGGTGACCGGCGGATTCAGCTGCTCCTCGAGGGCGTCGAGCAGCGCGTTGTGGGCATGGGGGACCTGCTGGATACCGCGCCAGGCCGCGCGCAGGGTGGACTCGGCCGCGTCCAGGTAGCGGGTCTCGCCCAGCAGGTGCCCGAGGCGCGCGAGCACCCGGGCCGCCACGCCGTTGCCGGACGGCAGCGCGTCATCGGCCATGGGCTTCGGGCGGTGGATCAGCCGCTCGTGGTCCCGGGAGGTGAAGAAGAACCCCCCGCCCCGAGGGTCGTGAAAGCGCTCCAGCAGCGCGTCGGCCAGCAGCGTGGCGAAGCCCAGGTCGCCGTCGCGCCAGCGGCACTGGAGCAGGGCGAGCACGCCGTCGGCGAGCAGGGCGTGGTCGTCCAGGTACGCGTTCAGGCGCGCGCGGCCGTCGCGCCACGTGGCCAGCAGGCGGCCGTCGCGCAGCATGTTGTCGCGCACGAAGTCGAGCGCACGCTCCGCGGAGGCCACGAAGCGCGGCTCGTCGAGCACCCGCCCGGCGCTGCACATGCCCTTGATCATGAGGCCGTTCCAGGACGCCAGCACCTTGTCGTCCAGCCCCGGGCGCACGCGCTCGTCGCGTGCCGCCAGCAGCTTCGCCCGCGCCCGCTCCAGCAGCGCCTGCGCGTCGGCCGCGGGCACGCCGGCCCGCCCGGCGGCGTCCTCCACCGTCTCGAACGCGTGCAGGTGCCAGTGCCTGCCCTCGAAGTTCGCCGGTCGGTCGAGGCCGAAGCGCGCCGCGAGCGTGGCGAACTCGTCGTCCGCGAGCAGCGCGCGCGCCTCGTGCGGCGTCCACACGTAGAAGCGGCCCTCCTCACCCTCCGAGTCCGCGTCCAGGGTCGACCAGTAGCCGCCGTCGACGTGCTGCATCTCGCGCATGACCCAGTGGCCGGTCTCGCGGGCGACGCGCGCGAAGAGCTCGCGGCCGGTGAGCTGGAACGCGCTGGCCGTGAGGTCCAGCAGCGGGCCGTTGTCGTAGAGCATCTTCTCGAAGTGGGGGATCATCCACATGGCGTCCACCGAGTAGCGGCAGAAGCCGCCGCCCAGGTGGTCGTAGATCCCGCCGTTGCACATGGCCTCGAGGCTGCCGACCGCCATGTGCAGGGCCTCGCCATCCGGCTCGCCCGCGATGGCGGTGGCGGCGTGGTGGCGCAGCAGCCGCTCCAGGTTCGACGGGTGCGGGAACTTGGGCGCGTCGCCGAAGCCGCCGAAGCGCCGGTCGAAGCTCTCCGCGAGCCGCTGGCGCGCGCCGGCCAGCGGCGCGGCGTCGAGGCGCTCGGCAGGCGCACCGGTGGCATCCGCGCTGGCGAGCGCTGCGAGGATGGCCTGGCGCTGGCCGCGGACGTCCTCGCGGTGCTCGCGGAAGTACTCCGCCACCCGCGTCAGCACCTGCTTGAACGACGGCATGCCGTAGCGCGGCTCCAGGGGAAAGTAGGTGCCGCCGAAGAAGGGCACGTGCTCGTCGGGGGTGAGGAACATCGTGAGTGGCCAGCCGCCGGGACGACGGATGAGGAGCTGGTGCGCGGTCTGGTAGATGCGATCGATGTCCGGGCGCTCCTCGCGATCCACCTTGATGTTCACGAACAGCGCATTCATGAGCTCCGCAGTGGACGGGTCCTCGAAGGACTCGTGGGCCATGACGTGGCACCAGTGGCAGGCCGAGTAGCCCACCGACAGCAGGATGGGGCGGTCCTGCTCCCGCGCGAGGGACAATGCCTCCTCACCCCAGGGCATCCAGTGCACCGGATTGTCCGCGTGCTGGAGCAGGTACGGGCTGGTCTCGCCGGCGAGGTGGTTGCGATCGGACATGGATCACCGGGACGCGCGGGCCGGGTCCGAGTATAGACCCGCACCGCGCACCGCCCGGGGATCCCTATAATGGCGGCCCGCCGTACCCTGGCCGCATCCCGTGAAGCTTCCGCCCCTGTTTCTCAAGCGCCGCGAGGAGCGCCGACTGCGCGCGGGTCACCCGTGGGTGTTCAGCAACGAGGTGGACGTGGAGCGCAGCCCGCTGACGGCGTTCGAGGCCGGCAGCTTCGCCACCGTCACCAGCCACTCGGGCCAGGCGCTGGCCACCGCCTACGTGAACCCGGCGACGCTGATCTGCGCGCGGGTGGTGAGCCGCAAGCCCCACCGCCCCCTGGATCGAGCCGCCATCGACGACCGGCTGGCGGGGGCGCTCGCGCTGCGCGAGCGCATGGCCGTCGGTCCGTTCTACCGGCTGGTGTACGGCGAGAGCGACGGCCTGCCGGGCCTGGTGGTGGACCGCTACGGCGACACCGTCGCGGTACAGATCGCCACGGCGGGCATGGAGCGCCTGCGCGAGCCGCTGCTGGCGGCGCTGGACGCGCTGCTCGCGCCGGCGCGGCTGGTGCTGCGCAACGACGGCGCCGGACGGCGGCTCGAAGGGCTGGACGAGTCCGTGGAGTGGCTGCGCGGCGACGCCAACGGCGCCGCCGAGGTGCACGAGAACGGCGCGCGATTCGCCGTCTGGCCCGCCAGCGGTCAGAAGACCGGCTGGTACTACGATCATCGCCTGAACCGCGCGCGGGTGGCGGCCTGGTCCCGAGACGCCGCGGTGCTGGATCTCTTCAGCTACCGGGGCGGCTTCGGCGTGCAGGCGGCGCGGGCGGGAGCGCGCGAGGTGCTGTGCGTGGATTCCTCCGAGGAGGCGCTCGAGGGCGCCGCCCAGGCGGCTGAGCTGAACGGCTGTGCCGGGCGCGTGGCGTGCCGCCGCGGTGACGTCTTCGAGGTGCTGCGGGCGCTGGCGGAGGAGGGGCGGCGCTTCGACCTGGTGGTGGCGGATCCCCCGGCCTTCGCGCGTCGCAAGCGCGACCTGCCCGCGGCTCGTGAGGCCTACCGCCGCCTGAACCGACTGGCGATGCGGGTGCTGGCCAGCGACGGTTTGCTGTTCGCCGCGTCGTGCTCGTCACACCTGGATGCGGAGGGGCTGCGCGAGGCGCTGCGCGGCGCGGCGCGGGCGGCCGGGCGGCGCATGGTCATCCTGGAGCAGGGTCATCAGGGCCCGGATCACCCGGTGCACCCGGCCCTCGCCGAGAGCGCCTACCTGAAGGCGTTCCTGGTGCGGGTCCGGGACTGATCGGACGACGCCGCTTCGGCGGCGGCAGGTCCCGGCGCCCCGCCTCAACGGCGCGATACCCACGCCCCGGTGAAGCCTGCGCGATCGGCGAGGCGCGCGGCGGCCGCGCGGGCGCCCTCGAGGCCGGTGTAGCCCGCGAGCGCCACGCGAACCCAGGGCTCGCCCGCCACGGTGGCGTCCACGAGCTCGGCGGGATAGCCGTCGTCGCGAAGCGCCGAGGCCGCCCGGCCGGCTGCGTCCCGGTCCCGGTAGGACGCCAGGTTCACCTGCCACGCGCCGTCCTCACCGAGCACGCCGCGCGCCGCGGCGGTCTCCGTCTCGGCGGCCCACCGGGCCAGCTGGTCCGGGTCCACCGCCGCCACCGGCAATGCCGGCGCGTTCTTCGGCGCGATGTAGAAGCTCAGGGGCCGGTCCATGGTGAACGCCGGCTCGTCGCCGCGGCGCACGCTGATGTCGCCCTCGATGAGGCACACGATGTCGCGATCCGGCGCCGCCTTGCCCCAGAGATCCGTGCCCCGCACCCCTGCGGTGATGCCGGCAATGCGGATGGAGAGATCGCGCCGGCGCGCCGTCGACAGCGCCGTGGTGGTGAAGCGGAAGGCGCCCTTGACGACGTCCAGGAAGCCGCTGAACACCCCGCCGTCGGCGGACGGGTCGGCCTCGCGGATGTGGAACTCGGCGTCCTCCCCGAGCTTCACCAGGCTGCCCTCGGCCAGGCGCAGGCGCGCCCGCGCGCCGCCGCCGGTGCGAACCCGATCGCCGGCCTCGAGCACGAGGCCGGGTCGCACCGGCACGCGCCCGCCGGCGCGTTCCACCCAGGCGGGCAGCTCCGCGGCGACCACCGTGGCGGCGGTGGCCCCGGGTGCCGCGTCGGACGCGGCCATCGCGCACGCGCTCAGCACGGCGGCAAGGGCCATCCGGCCCGTGGCGGTGGCTGGCTGCATGGTCGGAGTCTAAATAGCTGCTCCGAGCCGCGCTACACGCGAAGAGCCGGGCGGAGGAAGGCAGGGGGCGGTGGGCCACGCTGCGAATCCATCCCTGGACGCTCGAACGCGGCATCCCTGCCGCGTACGGGCCCACCGACCCGCGCCTTTCTCCTCGGTGGCCCGTGATCTGTGGCCCGGGACAGGTGCTTCGCGATTGTCGGCGCGATGTCGACCGCGACCCTCGGGGCCGGCGCCGTGACGCCGAGCGTTCACGAATGATGCGGGCTAGGATCCCCGCCCATGCTCGCCCATCCCCGTATCGACCCGGTGGCCTTCAGCCTGGGTCCGCTCAAGGTGCACTGGTACGGCCTCATGTACCTGGCGGGCTTCGCCGCCGGCTGGGCCCTGGGACGGCTGCGCGCGCGACAGCGCTGGCGCGGCTTCCGCCCGGCGGACGTGGACGACATCGTGTTCTTCGTGGTGCTGGGGATCGTGGTCGGCGGGCGCCTCGGCTACCTGCTGTTCTACGGCCTCGACCGCGTGCTCGCGGATCCGTCCTACGCCTTCAAGGTGTGGCAGGGCGGCATGTCCTTCCACGGCGGTCTCATCGGCGTCATCGTGGCCATGGCCTGGTTCGCCCGCAGCCGCGGCATGAGCTTCTTCCAGGTGGCGGACTTCATCGCCCCGCTGGTGCCGCCGGGCCTGTTCGCCGGTCGCATCGGCAACTTCATCAACGGCAACCTGTGGGGCGCGCCGACGGACCTGCCCTGGGGCGTGGTGTTCCCGTCCCCCGCCGCCGGCGGCGTGCCGCGCCACCCCTCGCAGCTCTACGAGGCGCTGGGCGAGGGCATCGTGCTGTTCGCGGTACTGTGGTGGTACTCCCGCACGCCGCGCCCGGTGCGCGCCGTGTCGGGGATGTTCCTGCTGGGCTACGGGCTGGTGCGGTTCGCCGTCGAGTTCGTGCGCGTGCCCGACGCCCACATCGGCTACCTGGCCTTCGACTGGTTCACCATGGGGATGGCGCTCACGCTGCCCATGATCATCGCGGGCGCGGCGCTGCTGGTCTGGGCCTGGCGGCGCGATGAGATGCCGGTGCCGGTGCGCGAGGCGCCGGCGACGGGACCGGCGCCGCGGCGCAGCCGCACCCATGCCAAGAGGAGACGCGGATGAGGCAGTACCTGGACCTCCTGCGCCACGTGCGCGAGCACGGTGTACGCAAGGGCGATCGCACCGGTACCGGCACGCTCAGCGTGTTCGGCCACCAATCGCGCTTCGACCTCGCGGCGGGCTTCCCGGCACTCACCACCAAGACGCTG
This sequence comes from Gammaproteobacteria bacterium, assembly GCA_041593595.1. Taxonomy (GTDB): domain Bacteria; phylum Pseudomonadota; class Gammaproteobacteria; order HK1; family HK1; genus JBFHNV01. The sequence goes on along the minus strand of JBFHNV010000035.1, from coordinate 20,766 downwards.
CACATGCGTTCCATCATTCACGAGCTGCTGTGGTTCCTGGCGGGCGACACCAACATCCGCTACCTGAAGGACAACGGCGTCAGCATCTGGGACGAGTGGGCGGACGAGCGAGGCGAGCTCGGGCCCGTGTACGGACACCAGTGGCGATCCTGGGCGGCATCGGACGGACGGTGCATCGACCAGATGGCGTTGCTCGTGCAGGGGCTGCGCGAGGATCCGGACTCGCGCCGGCACGTGGTCTCCGCCTGGAACGTGGCGGATCTCGAGCGCATGGCGCTGCCGCCGTGCCACCTGCTGTTCCAGTTCTACGTGGCGGACGGGCGCCTCTCGTGCCAGCTCTACCAGCGCAGCGCCGACGTGTTCCTGGGAGTGCCCTTCAACATCGCCTCCTACGCCCTGCTCACGCTCATGGTGGCGCAGGTGACGGGCTACCGCCCCGGTGAGTTCGTGCACACCCTGGGCGACGCCCACCTGTACCTGAACCACCTGGAGCAGGCCGATCTCCAGCTCACCCGCGAGCCGCTGCCGCTGGCGCGCATGCGGCTCAATCCGCAGGTGACGGACCTGTTCGCGTTCCGCTACGAGGACTTCACCCTGGAGGGCTACCGGGCCCACCCGCGCATCAGCGCGCCCATCGCGGTTTGACCGGCGGTCGTGCCGGCGCCGCGGGTGCCGGGATGTCCGGCGACGGCGGGCGGCCGCCTGGCCGGGTCACGCTGGTGGCGGCCATGGCACGCAACCGCGTCATCGGTCGCGACAACGCGCTGCCCTGGCGGTTGCCGGAGGACCTGAAGCGCTTCAAGGCCATCACCATGGGCAAGCCGGTGCTCATGGGCCGGCGCACCTTCGAGTCCATCGGCCGGGCGCTGCCCGGGCGCGACAACCTGGTGGTGACCCGACGGGTGGGCTACCGGGCTCGGGGCTGTCGCGTGTTCGCGGACCTGGACGCGGCGCTGGCGGCGGCGGGCCATCGTGAGGTGATGGTCATCGGCGGCGCGGAGGTGTACGCGCAGACCATCGGCCGTGCCGGGCGCATGCACCTCACCCTGGTGGACGCGGAGGTGGAGGGCGACACGAGGTTTCCTGACTTCGACCGCTCCTGGTGGCGCGTCACCTACGAGGAGGACCATCCGGCCGGGCCGGGTCGGCCCCTGGGGTTCCGCTTCGTCGACTACGAGCGCCGGCGCTGAGCGGGCGCTGTCCGCCGCCAGCCGGGCACGCTGAACAGCCGGCCGTCGTCCTCGCGCAGCGCGGTCAGCGCGCCACCCCACACGCAGCCCGTGTCCAGGTGGATGACGCCGTGGGCCGGATCCAGGGGCTGCTCGAGCTGCAGCGTGGCCCAGTGGCCGAACACGACGGGGACGCCGCGGCTCAACCGGTCGGGGACCGCGAACCACGGGATGAGGTCGCGGGCCTGCCGTCCGGGCGGGCGCTTCTCGTCGAATTCCAGACGGCCCTTCGGGTCGCAGTAGCGCAGCCGCGTGAAGGCGTTGGTGATGTAGCGCAGCCGCGCCCAGCCGGCCAGGTCTTCGCGCCAGCGGCGTGGCTCGTCGCCGTACATGTTGGCCAGGAACTCGGTCAGCCGTGGCCCGCGCAGCACCGCCTCCAGCTCCCGGGCGCAGGCGCGCGCCGTGGCCAGGTCCCACTGGGGTGGCAGTCCCGCGTGCACCAGAACGTTGCGACTTTCCGGGTGCTCGTGCAGCAGCGGGCGGCGTCGCAGCCATTCGAGCAGCTCGTCGCGCTCGGGAGACTCGAGCACCTGGGCCAGGGTGTCACTCTTGGCGGGCTTGCGCAGGCCGTGGGCGGCGGCCAGCAGGTGGAGGTCGTGGTTCCCGAGCACGGCCTCGGCGCGATCCCCCAGCGCGCGCACCCGGCGCAGCACCGCCAGGGAGTCCGGACCCCGGTTGACCAGGTCGCCCGCAAAGCGCACGCGGTCCACCGCGGGGTCGAAGCCCACGTGATCGAGCAGCGCCGCGAGCTCGGCGTCGCAGCCCTGCACGTCACCGATCACGTAGCTCGCCATCAGGTGGCGCGGGGGTGTCTCGTCGCGGGATGGGTGTCAGTGACGCACATGGGGCATGGACAGGCTGAACGCCGCGATGGGCGCATCGAAGCGGGTACCGTCGTCGGCCAGCATCTGGTAGCTGCCGTGCATGCTGCCCACCGGTGTCTCCAGCACCGCGCCGCTGGTGTAACGGAAGCTCTCCCCGGGGCGCAAGTGCGGCTGCTCGCCCACCACGCCTTCGCCGCGCACCTCCTGCACCTTGCCGTGACCGTCAGTGATGATCCAGTGGCGGGTGAGCAGCTTGGCGGCCACGTGGCCGGTGTTGCGGATGGTGACCGTGTAGGCGAACACGAACTGGCCGTCGTCGGGGCGCGACTGCGCCTCCACGTAGACGCTGCGCACCTCGACCTGGACGCGGTACATCTCGCCAAGTGTGTCCATGAGGTCAAGTGTGTAAGGGCGCGCGCGCCCGCTGCAAGTCGGCCGTTCACGTATCGGGCAGGCCCCGGTAGGCGAGCGCCTCCGCCAGGTGAGCGGCGGCGATGCGCGGCGAGCCGTCAGGGTGGGCGCCATCCAGGTCGGCGATGGTGAGCGCCACGCGCCAGGTGCGCTGGCGCGCGCGCTCCGACAGGGCGAGCCGCTGCGTGGCCTCCTCGAGCAGCGCCGCGGCGTCCCGGTCCAGCGGCGCGAGGCGGGCGAGCGCCCCCGCGGACAGCCGGCCATTGGCGCACCCGGCGCGGGCCTGCTGGCGCTCCCGGGCGCGCGCGACCCGATCGCGCACCGCGGCGCTGGACTCGCCGGGACGTTGCGCCTCCCGACCGAGGATGCGCGGCACCTGCACGGTGAGATCGATGCGGTCCATCAGCGGGCCCGAGATGCGCGCGCGGTAGCGTTGCGCCTGGTCCGGCGTGCAGCGGCACTGGCCCAGGGGATCGCCCGCGTGGCCGCAGGGGCACGGGTTCATCGCGGCCACGAGCTGGAACCGGGCAGGGAACTCCGCCTGCCGCGCGGCGCGGGAGATGACGATGTGGCCGCTCTCCATGGGCTCGCGCAGCACCTCCAGAACCCGGCGGTCGAACTCCGGCAGCTCGTCGAGGAACAGCACCCCATGGTGGGCCAGCGAGATCTCGCCCGGTCGGGGATGGCTGCCGCCGCCCACCAGGGCCACCCCCGAGGCGGTGTGGTGCGGGGCGCGGAACGGGCGCACCCGCCACTCGCGAGGGTCGAAACCTGCCGTGGACACGGATCGCACCGACGCCGAGTCCAGCGCCTCCCCGTCCGTCATGGGCGGGAGGATTCCGGGCAGTCGGCGGGCCAGCATGGTCTTGCCGGTGCCCGGAGGGCCGACCATGAGCAGGTGGTGGGCCCCGGCCGCGGCGATCTCGAGCGCGCGCCGTGCCTGCCACTGGCCCCGCACCTCGGCCAGATCGACGCCGTCGTCCTGCGCAGGCGCAGCGGCGCGGGCGCTCGCCCGTGGCAGCGCCTGCGTGCCGTGCAGGTGTGCGGCCACCTCCGGCAGGCCGGGTGCGCCCAGCACCCGGGAGCCCTGCGCCAGCGCCGCTACCGGCGCATCCACCGTCGGCGCCACCAGCGTTCGCCCGGCGCGGGTGCATTGGACCGCGGCGGGCAGCGGGCCCACCACGCCGCGCACATGCCCGTCCAGCGCCAGCTCGCCCAGGAACTCGAGACGCTGGAGTGCCGGCCGCGGCACCTGGCCGGTGGCCGCCAGGATCCCCACGGCGATGGGCAGGTCGAATCGCCCACCCTCCTTGGGCAGGTCGGCGGGGGCCAGGTTCACGGTGACGCGTCCGCGGGGATACTCGAAGCGGCAGTTCATGATCGAGCTGCGGACGCGATCCTTGCTCTCCTTCACGGCGGTTTCCGGCAGTCCCACGATGGACATGCGCGGCAGGCCGCCGGAGATGTGCACCTCCACGCGGACCAGCGGTGCGTCCACGCCCACCTGGGCGCGGCTGAAGACGATGGCGAGGCTCATGGCGTCACGTCCCTGTGCTGCCAGGCGATGGTGGCGGCCCTCCTGGCCACCCGGCGCGATGCCATGCAACCGGCGACGCGCGCTGGATCGACTATAGCACGCGTCCGGAGCCGTCCGGCTCGGGCTCTCAGCCCCCGTCGTCCCTCGTGGCGAGGGTCGCCTCGAGGTCGTGCACCCGCCGCTCGAGGGCCTCGATCTTGTCCCGCGCGCGCGCCAGCACGCGGGACTGGGCGTCCAGCTCCTCGCGGGTCACCAGATCCATGCGCGACAGGACACCGGATAGTCCGGCACGCAGGTTGCGGCGCAGGTCGGCGTCCGCGTCGGCGAGTCCGCGGGGCAGCGAGTCGAGCACACGGCGCGCGATGTCGTCGATGGAAGGACGGGTCACGATGGCTTCCCCGGGCGGTGAGCGGCGTTCCTGGGCGCGAACCCTAGCGGTCGGGCGGTGGAGCCACAAGGCCGGTACAGGCCGCCGCCGCCGCCGCCGGCGGCGTTACAATGATCCGGTCAGGACTATCCAAATCAAATACCTGCGGAATACAATACCGGGTCGAGTTCCTCGCCTGTAGACCCGCCCGAAAGCCTTTCAGGATCATGGCTCAAGCCCGACAGCTCGTAGACAAGGCAGTCCTCAAAACTCTCGTACCTGCCCAGTCCCTGAACGCGGAGAACTTCCAGGAACTCGCCGGCAAGGCGATCGTCGAGGAAGTGCCGGCGGGCCGGCTGCTGTTCAAGAAGGGCGACTCGGATCGCAAGGCCGTGTACGTCCTTTCGGGCGACGTGGAGATCATCGACGAAACGGGCAAGACCACCGTGGTGAAGGGTGGCTCGCCCGAGTCGAAGCACGCCCTTGCCAACCAGCAGCCGCGGCAGGTCACCGCCAAGGCCCGCAACAACGTCTCCGTCACCCGCATCGACAGCGACCTGCTGGACATCCTGCTCACCTGGGATCAGCTGAGCGGCATCGAGGTGGCGGAGGTGTCGCAGGAGGACGAGGACGACGGCGAGGGCGGCGACTGGATGACCCGCATCCTGCAGTCGAAGGCGTTCCTGCGGATCCCGCCGGCCAACATCCAGCACATGTTCATGCGTCTGCAGGAGCTGCCCGTGAAGGCGGGCCAGGCGGTCATCAAGCAGGGCGAGGATGGCGACTTCTACTACATCATCAGCCGTGGACGCTGCAAGGTGACCCGCGAGTCCGCCAACGGCGCGAGCGTCACGCTCGCGCATCTTTCCGATGGCGACGCCTTCGGCGAGGAAGCCCTGCTGTCCGACTCGAAGCGCAACGCCACCATCACCATGGAGACGGACGGGCTGCTGATGCGCCTCTCGAAGGAAGACTTCGAGGAGCTGCTCAAGGCGCCCATGCTGAACGAGGTGGACCTGGACCGCGCCAAGGAGATGGTGAAGGGCGGCGCGGTGCTGATGGACGTGCGCATGGAGAGCGAGCACAAGGCCGGCAGCATCAAGGGCAGCCTGAACGTGCCGCTGTTCATGCTGCGCCTCAAGGCCGAGTCCCTGGACAAGAAGAAGATCTACGTCTGCTACTGCGAGACGGGCCGGCGCAGCTCCGCGGCCGCCTACCTGCTGAGCGAGCAGGGCTTCGAGAGCTACGTCCTCAAGGGCGGCCTGCAGGGCATCCCGCGCCCGAGTTGAACCACACGAGTGCCGAGCCGGAGCCCACCGGCACCGGCGGGCTCCCCGACCGCTACGCGGTGGTGGGACACCCCATCGCGCACAGCCGATCACCCTTCATCCACGCACGCTTTGCCGCGCAGACCGGCGAGCGCATGACCTACGGCGCGATGGACGTGCCGCCCGAGACCTTCCGGGAACGGGTGGATGCGTTCCGGGCCGACGGCGGACGTGGATTGAACGTGACCGTGCCGCTGAAGGAGATCGCGTTCCGCTACGCGGGCCACGTGAGCGACAGGGCGCGGCGGGCGGGCGCGGTGAACACGCTGCGCTTCGAGCCCGGATCCGCCACCTTCGGGGACAACACCGACGGCGTGGGGCTGGTGCGCGACCTCACCGTCAACCTGGGGGTGAGCCTCGGCGGGCAACGCATCCTGCTCATCGGTGCCGGGGGCGCGGCGCGCGGCGTGCTGGGCCCGCTGCTGGACGCGGGACCGGCGCAGGTGGTGGTGGCGAACCGCACCCCGTCCCGCGCCCGGGCGCTGGCGGCGGTGTTCGAGGACCAGGGCCCGGTGCACGCCTGCGGGCTCGATGCGGTGCCGGGGGAGCGCTTCCAGCTCGTGATCAACGCCACGGCCGCCGGCCTGGCCGCGGACGGCGCGGTGCCGCTCGCGGCGGAGCACCTGGCGGCGGACGCGCTGTGCTACGACATGGTCTACGGCAGCGCACCCACCGCGTTCATGCGCCGCGCGGCAGCGCTCGGCGCGGCGCGGACCGCGGACGGGCGCGGGATGCTGGTGGAGCAGGCGGCCGAGTCCTTCGCCTTGTGGCGCGGGGTGCGCCCGCGCACCGGGCCGGTGATCGCGGCGCTGGACGAGGCGCTGGCCGCCGGCTGAGCCCGCCGTGCGTTCAGGTCCCCACGGGACCCTCGCCCGCCAGGGTCAGTGCCACGAAGTCCGCCACCGACAGGGTCTCCGGGCGCACCGTCGGATCGACCCCCGCCGCCACCATCTGCGCCGGCTCGCGCAGCCCCCCGAGCGCGTTGCGCAGCGTCTTGCGCCGGCGGGCAAAGGCGGCGGTCACCAGCCGACCGAAGTCCTCCAGACGTGTGCCCGTCAGCGGCAGGGTGGCACGCGGGGTGAGGCGCACCACCGCCGAGTCCACCCTGGGCGCCGGCGTGAAGGCGCCCGGGCCCACCCGGAACAGCGCCTCCACGCGGCAGTGCAGCTGCACCATCACGCTCAGTCGCCCGTAGTCGCGTCCCCCGGGCGGCGCGGCCATGCGCGTGACCACCTCGCGCTGGAGCATGAAGTGCATGTCGCGGATGACGTCCCGGGCGCGGAGCAGGCGGAATACCAGCGGCGTGGAGATGTTGTAGGGCAGGTTGCCCACCACGCGCAGGCTGGCGGGGCCGGTGGCGAGGGCGGCAAAGTCGAAGTCCAGCGCGTCGCCCTGGTGCAGCCGCAGGCCACGTTCCCCGAAGCGCTCGTCGAGGACGCGGGCGAGATCGCGGTCGATCTCCACCGCGTGCAGGGTGCCCGCGGCGTCGAGCAGCGCTGCAGTGAGTGCACCGGTGCCGGGGCCGATCTCCACCAGGGTGTCGTCCGGGCCGGGCGCGATGGCGGCGGCGATGCGCGCCACGACCGCCGGATCGTGCAGGAAGTGCTGGCCGAAGCGCTTGCGCGCCCGGTGAGCGGCGGCGTCGCGCGGCCCGCCGCGCACCCGCGGACCCGGCGGATCAGCCGGCATTCGCGGCCATCTGCGCCGCGCAGGCCAGCGCCTCGCGCAGGCTGCCGGCATCGGCGCGCCCGGTGCCGGCCAGGTCGAACGCGGTGCCGTGGTCAACGGACGTGCGGATGATGGGCAACCCGAGCGTCACGTTCACCGCCTGGCCGAAGCTCGCGTGCTTGAGCACCGGCAGGCCCTGGTCGTGGTACATGGCCAGCACCGCGTCGCAGGCGTCGAGGCGCGTGGGGTTGAAGGCCGTGTCCGCCGGAACCGGGCCCTCCAGCCGCAGGCCTTCCCCGCGCAGACGCTCGAGCACCGGCGTGATGACACGGATCTCCTCGTCGCCCAGGTGCCCCCCCTCGCCGGCGTGCGGGTTCAGGCCCAGCACCAGGATGCGCGGGCGCAGGATCCCGAAGCGGCGGGCGAGTTCCCCGTCCAGCACCCGGATCACGCGTTCCAGGGTGACCGCGTCCAGGGCCTCGCTCACCGCGTGCAGGGGCAGGTGCGTGGTGGCGAGCGCCACCCGCAGGCCGCCGCCCGTGAGCAGCATCACCGGGTGCTGCCCGCCGCAGCGCGCCGCCAGGTACTCCGTGTGGCCGGTGAAGGGGATACCGGCGTCGTTGATCACCGCCTTGCTGATCGGCCCGGTCACCAGGGCCGCGTAGCGCCCGTCGAGGCAGCCGTCCACGGCGGTGTCCAGCGCCGTCAGGAGACTGCGGGCGTTGGCCGGATCGGGGCGTCCCGGCGTCACCGCGCGCGCCAGGGGCACCGGGTGCACGTGCAGCTCGCCGGCCGGTGCCGGCACCCGTGGCGGCGCGTGCGGCGGCACCGGGCGCAGGCGCACGGCGAGCCCGAGCAGGCGGGCCCTGACGGCCAGCATGTCGGGATCCGCCAGGGCCACCAGCGGCGTGTCCAGACCCGCCGCCGCCAGCGCCAGCGTGAGGTCCGGGCCGATGCCGGCAGGCTCCCCCGGGGCCAGTGCCAGCGGCGTGGCGGAGACGCTCATTCCTCCAGCCGCACTTCCACGTAGGCCTCGTCGCGAAGCTGCCGCAGCCAGGTCTGCACCTCTTCGTCCATCTTGCGCATGCGGATCTGCTCCGCGGCGCGGGTGCGGCGAAGCTGCTCGGTGTCGTCGTGATCGCGCCGCGCCACCACCTGCACGATGTGCCAGCCGAACTGGGTGCGGAAGGGATCGCTCACCTGACCTTCCTCCAGCGACTGCATGGTGCGCTCGAACTCGGGCACCGTGTCGCCGGGATTGAGCCAGCCCAGGTCGCCGCCACGGGTGGCGGACACGGTGTCGTCGGAATGGGCGCGGGCAAGCTCGTCGAAGGGCTCGCCGTTGACGATCCGGATCTTGAGCTGCTCCAGGCGCCGCTGCGCCTCGCTGTCCGGGACGACGTCGTTCGGGCGCACCAGGATGTGGCGGGCGTGGACCTGCGTGATCACGAAGCGTGTGTCGCCGCGCACGTCCATCAGTTTCACGATGTGGAAGCCGCTCGGGCTGCGAATGAGCGGGCTGACCTCGCCCGGCTTCAGCGACGGGACCGCCTGGGCGAAGATGGTGGGCAGCTCCGGGCCCTTGCGCCAGCCCAGGTCGCCGCCCTGCAGCGCCTGCTGTCCGTCGGAGACCTCGGCCGCCACCTGGGCGAAGTCCCCGCCGGCGCTGACCTGCGCCCGCACCTGCTCGGCGCGCGCGCGAGCGGCATCGATCTGCTCTGCCGAGGCCGCCTCCGGCACCGCGATGAGGATGTGCGCGAGGCGGTACTCGTTGACGCCGCCACCTTGCTGCTTCTCGGTGGCGAGGAAGTTGTCGATTTCCCGTGGCGAGACGCTGACCCGGCGCTCCACGGAGCGCTGGCGCACGCGGGTGAGGAGGATCTCGTTGCGAACCTGCTCGCGGAAGCGCGCGAAGTCGAAGCCGTCGCGCTCGAGCACGTCGCGGAACTGGCGCACGCTCAGCTGATTGCGCTCGGCGATGCGCTCCACCGCCCGGTTGAGCTCCTCCTCCTCGACGCGAATGCCGGTCTCCTGCGCGATCTGGAGCTGCAGCCGCTCGAGGATGATGCGCTCGAGCACCTGGCGCGCCAGCGCGGTCTCCAGCGGCGGGGGTGTGCCGCTCTGGCGCAGCTGGCCGCGCACCTCGCGCAGCCGCTCGTCGAGCTCGCTCTGCACGATGACGTCCTTGTTGACCACCGCCACGATGCGGTCCATCTCGACGATGGGCGTGCGCTGGGCGTGGGCGGCGGGCACGGCGGTGACGGCGGCGGCGAGCAGGAAGAGCGTTCTCGGGCTGGGCATGGCACACGATCTGGAGATGCGGGACGAGCCGAAAAGGGTAACCCGTCGACGGCGCCGGCGGCAGGTGCGCAGGGACGCTGACCCGCCCTCAGAACTCGTTGCGATAGCCCGGGATGCTGCGGGTCAGGAACTGGCCCGCCTCGCCGAAGTCCGTGAGGCCCTTGAGCACGAGCTGGACGAACACGCCGGTGTTGTAGTCGCCGCCGGAGCTGGTGAGGAAGCGCCGTCCCACCAGCCTGAGGCCCCAGCAGCAGCTCTCGTACTCGAAGCCGGCGAACGCCTCCAGGGTGCGCTGGCGCTCCAGCGAGTAGTTCCAGCGGCCCACCGCCCGCCAGTAGCGTGCCACCGGCCAGGCGAAGGACAGGTCGGTCTGCTCCACGGTGTCACGCACGAAGCGGTAGGCGGCGTTCACCACCCGGCGCGTATCGGGCTGGTAGCGCACCGCCACCGTGTTGCGCTCGGTGCGATCCTTGCCGGTGTCCCACTGCAGCCCGGCGCTGACCCGCCAGCGCTCGTCCAGGTTCGCTCCCACCTCGGCCACCAGGTCCGAGCCGCTGTCGGTGTCCGGCGCCACTCCCGGCAAGTTCACCTTGCGGTCGCGGAAGTAGCGGATCTGGCCGATGCTGGCACGCGCCAGCTCGGCGCCGCTGCTGGGGTCCAGGTAGCGGGTGGTCAGCGCCAGGGTGAGCTGGTTGGCGTCGCCCACCCGATCCGCGCCGCTGAAGCGGTCCTCGCGGAAGAGCTGGGCGAAGCTGAAGGTGTACTGCCCGGTGTCGAACACCGGCAGGTCGTTTTGCCGGTTGAAGGGCGTGAGCAGGTAGAACATCCGGGGCTCGAGCGTCTGGCGCAGGCTGCGCGACGCGATACGCGTGTCGCGCTCGAAGAACAGGCCCCCGTCGAGGCTGAAGGTGGGCAGCACCCGGGACGGGTCGTCGGGCTGGCCGACGGGCACGCGGTCGAGGGTGTAGCCCGTGTAGCGCAGCGTCGCGCGCGGCACCAGGAAGCCCGCGGCGGTGCGGTAGGGCAGCGTCACGTAGGGGCGCAGATCCCAGCGCACTCCGGTGATGCTGGCGCGGCGGTCGAAGTGCACCACCTCGGCGGTGGTGTTGACGTTGAGCCTGAGGTTGCGCTCCGGCAGGTAGGTGGAGGCGTAGAGCTGGGGCAGGCGCTCGTAGGGCCTTCCGGCGGCGGGCAGGGTGCGGTCGATGGTCTGGTAGTTCTGCACCCGCGTCAGCAGGTAGACGTGGTTGGCGGAGTAGATGAGGTCGGCGCGCTGCTCGAGGAAGGTCTGGCTGGACACCGCGAGCGACGTGCCCAGGTCGTCGAAGTACTCGCTGTCCGATGCCCAGTCGAAGCGGAGATCCGTGCTCCAGCTTTTGGCAGGCTGTCCCGTGTGGGTGAAGGACACGCCGAGCCGCGATTCGTTTCGCTTGCGATCGTCGGGCAGCGCCTCCGCCGCGAGCGTGCCCCTGCCCCAGGGAAACAGGTAGCGGAACTCGCCCTGGGCCTGCACCCCGCGATCGGTCATGCCGCGCGCCGCCAGAGTGGCGTCCAGGTTGGGTGCGATGTTGAAGTAGTACGGGACCGTGGCCTCGACGCCGGTAGACGAGGACACGCCGGCGCTGGGGGCCAGGAAGCCGGACTTGCGCGCATCGCTCAGGGGAAAGCTCAGATACGGGCTGTAGAAGATGGGCACGCCTTTGAAGGTGACCCAGACGTTGCGCCCGGTGCCCTGGTCCTCGATCTTGTCGAGCTCGATGTGCGACGCCTCCAGCTGCCAGTCCTCGGCGCCCGGGTCGCAGGTGCTGTACGTGGCGTCGTCGGCCCTGAGGACGTCGTTGCCGCTGAGCACCGCGCGCCGGGCGCTGCCGTGGGCGTGGGCCTCCAGCGCCCGGTACTCGGCGTCCTCGATGATGGTCACGTCCTCGCCCATGACCATCCGCCCGCGGGTGCCGGTCAGGTACAGATCCTCCTTCCACACCCTCAGGGATCCGATGGCGTCCACCGTCCCGCGCTCGGAGTCGTAGCGCACCTCGTCGGCGGAGAGCGTGGCGGCGTCCCGCAGCACGTGCACGTTGCCGCGCAGGATGGACACGCCCGCGTCGGTCAGGTCCGCATCGTCCGCCTCGATGTCCATGACGCCGGGCAAGCCCGAAGGCGCATCGATGACGGGTGCGGTGGGGATGACGAAGCCGGGCCCGCACTGGGCGTAGCCCGCGGCGCGGGCCGCGGGCGGGGCGAGCGCGGCGGCCAGCGCCAGGATGCCGGGGCCGAGCAGCTTCGATAGCGCGCGAGGATCGAGTCGGCGTGGCACGGAGAACGCATCGGCGCGGGCGACGGCGCAAGATGGCACAAAAGCCGCGGCGGCATCAACGCCGCCGGGTTGGCGCTCGGGCGGCCGGCTAGCCGTTGTCCGGGACGGGGCATGCGTTCGTCCCACCCGGGAGGCAGGCCGGGGTCGGCGCGCCGCGCGGTGAACCGGTCCCCGGGGCTTCGAACGCGTCATCCCTGCCGCGTGCAGGCACACCGATTCCGGCCTGCCTTCCGGCGCCCGCGTCGATGCGTGCTCCGGAGCCGCTGGCTACCGTGTAGCACCCAGGGCGCGCGCCCGCGCCAGGCGCGGGTGGGGCTCGACGGCTGCCTGCTCCGCCTCGTGCCGCGCCCACGGCAGCCAGGCGGCGCTGGCACGATGCACCAGGCCCACCAGCGCCGCCACGTGATCGGCGCGGTCGTTGAGGGCAGGCACGTAGACGAAGCGTCCGCCGCCGGCCTGCTGGAAGCGCTCCCGGTTCTCCTCGGCGATCTCCTCCAGGGTCTCGAGGCAGTCCGCGGCGAAGCCGGGGCACGCCACGTGCACGCTCTCGAGGCCCTCCCGGCCCCATGCCTCCAGCGTCTCGTCCGTGTACGGCCGCAGCCACTCCTCGCGCCCGACCCGGGACTGGAAGCTCACGCTCCACGCACCGTCCTCGAGCGCCAGCGCTTCGGCCACCAGCCGGGCGGTCTTGTGGCACTGGCAGTGATAGGGGTCCCCGGCGAGGAAGTAGCGCCGCGGGATGCCGTGGAAGGAGAACAGCAGGCGCCGCGGGCGGCCGTGCTCGCGCCAGGCGTCACGGATGCTGGCGGCCAGCGCCGCCACGTAGGCACCTTCGTCGTGGTAGCCGGAGAGCATGTGCAGGTCCGGCACCCAGCGCCGGCGCTGGAGCGCGGCGCTCACCGCGTCGAACACCGATCCGGTAGTGGTCCCGGAGTACTGCGGGTACAGGGGCAGCACCAGCAGCCGGGCCGCGCCCGCGGCCGCCAGTGCATCGATGGCCCCGGCCACGTCGGGGCGCCCGTAGCGCATGGCCAGCGCCACCGTGTAGAGACCGGGCGCATGCGCGTCCAGGGCGCGCTGCAGCGCCGTCGCCTGGGCGCGCGAGTTGACCATCAGGGGCGAGCCCGCATCGGTCCACACGCTTTGATAGGCCCGCGCGGATCGGGGCGGCCGCACGCGCAGGATCACCCCGTGGAGGATCAGCCACCACAGCGCCCGCGGCACTTCCACCACCCGCGGGTCCCACAGGAACTCGGCCAGGTAACGGCGCACGGACGCGGTGTCCGGGGCCTGCGGTGTGCCCAGGTTGACCAGCAGCACGCCCACCTTCAGCGCGGCGGCGTGATCGAAGTCCGCGTGGCCGGCGTAGCGGCTACCCATGTGGCGAGGTCCTCGACGGGGGCGGCGTATCGTATCAGCACGCCCGCGCGCGCCCCGGCGGCGGTGCCCGGGAGTATCCTGTCGCGGGTCACCGCACCTGGATTCGCACCGATCGTGGACCGTGCCGTCTCGCCGCCGGCAGACTTCTGCTACCCGCCGGGGACCATCAGCGTCGATCAGGCCGCCGCGTTCATGCTCGAGCGGGCGCGACCGCCGGCAGGCGCGCGGTCGGTGGCGCTGGACGAAGCCCTCGGCGGCGTGCTTGCACGCGACGTGCCGTCGCCCATCGACGTGCCCGGCTACGACAACAGCCAGATGGACGGCTACGCCGTGCGTGCCGCCGACGTGGCCGGCGACGGTGCGCTGCTGCCGGTGAGCCAGCGCATCCCCGCCGGCGCCCTGGCCCGGCCGCTCGCGCCCGGCAGCGCGGCACGCATCTTCACCGGCGCACCGATGCCGGCCGGCGCGGACACGGTGGTGATGCAGGAGCGCTGCCGGGTGGAGGGCGAGCGGGTGTGGATCCCCGGTCCCGCGAAGCAAGGCGACAACGTACGTCCGCGCGGCAACGACATCCGCGCCGGTCAGGTGGTGCTGGAAGCGGGCGAGCGGTTGCGCCCGCAGCACCTGGGGCTCGCGGCCTCGCTGGGGATCGCGCAGCTCGCGCTGCACCCGCGGCTCAAGGTCGCGTACTTCTCCAGCGGCGACGAGCTGAGGCTTCCGGGCGAGCCGCTCGGGCCCGGCCAGATCTACAACTCCAACCGCTACACCCTGGCCGCGCTGATCCGGCGCGTGGGCGCCGAGGGCGTGGATCTCGGCCGGGTGGCGGACACCCTGGACGCCACGGTGGTGGCGCTCGGGCGCGCGGCCCGAGTGGCGGACGTCGTGGTGAGCAGCGGCGGCGTGTCCGTGGGGGAGGAGGATCACGTACGCGCGGCGCTCGAGCAGGTGGGGGAGCTCGAGCTGTGGCGCATCGCCGTGAAGCCGGGCAAGCCGCTGGCCTACGGGCGCATCGGCGACGCCGACTTCATCGGGTTGCCGGGCAACCCGGTGTCCACCCTGGTCACGTTCTGTCTGTTCGTGCGCCCGTTCCTGCTCAGGCGCATGGGAGCGCGTCGCCTCGAGCCGCGCTTCTGGCCCGTGCGCGCGGGCTTCGAGTGGCCGCGCGCGGCCCAGCGGCGGGAGTTCGCCCGGGCCCGGCTGGTGGACCGCGGTGGCGGCACGCCGGTGGCGGAGCTGCACCCGCGGCAGGGATCGGACGTGCTCAGCTCCACCACCTGGGCCGACGGGCTGGTGGAGATCCCCGAGGGGACCACCGTGGCGCGGGGCGACGTGCTGCGCTATCTGGACTTCGACGCCCTGCTGGCGTGAACGTCACCGTGAGCGCGTTCCGGGTCACCGTCCAGGAGCAGCCGTTCGACCTGGCGGCGGTGGTGGATCGCATGCGTCTGGCGGATCCGGGAGTGGGCGCCGTGGCCACCTTCGTCGGCGTGTGCCGGGACGTGAACGAGGGCACCGGCGTCGAGGCCATGACCCTGGAGCACTATCCCGGCATGACGGAGAAGGCCATCAGCGCCATCGTGGAAGAGGCCCGGGGACGCTGGTCGCTGCGCGCCTGCGAGGTGGTGCACCGGGTCGGGCGGCTGGCGCCCACCGAGCCCATCGTGCTGGTGGCGGTGGCGGCGGCGCACCGGGGTGAGGCCTTCGCCGCCTGCGAGTTCGTGATGGATTTCCTGAAGACGCGCGCCCCGTTCTGGAAGAAGGAGCGCACCCGCGACGGCAGCCGCTGGGTGGACGCCCGCGGCAGCGACGACGAGGCCGCCGCGCGCTGGCGGCGCTGAGCGCACGGGCCGGTCACCGGCGCCTCAGGGAGCCGGCCTCGCGGGGACGACGATCGCCTCCCGGGCTGTTGACTTCGGTCTGCTGCACCGCAATAATTGTTGCGTCGCACAAAGATGGTTTGTGCCCATAATGACGACCCCCGGAGGGACCGACCGATGCAGCAGAACTGGAACAGCATGCTCGAGGGCGTGGCCGAGGCCGGCCACAAGGCCGTCGCGGCCGCCGCCGAGCTCAACAAGATCGCCACCCGCACCCAGGGCGCGCTGGTGCGCAAGCAGATCGCCACTCTGGAGACCTGCCTGGACACCGGCACCCAGTACCTGAAGGTCGCCGCCGACGTGCGCGACCCCAAGGAGGTCATGAAGCGCAACACGGAGCTGGCGGTGGCACTGGGTGAGAAGCTGGTGGCCGCCACCCAGGAGACCCTCGAGATCCAGGTGCAGGCCCGCGACGAGCTGGCCCGCTGGTTCGAGGACGGCATGAACGTGGCCAAGGCGGAGGCCGAGGCGGCCATGAAGAACGGCGGCGCGCCGCGCAAGACCGCCGCCCGCAGCAGCGCGAAGAAGTCCGCCTGAGGCGCCACGCCTCGAACGCGGGTTCGAGCGAGAAAGCCCCGGCAGCGATGCCGGGGCTTTTTCTTTTGCGGGCCCGGGGCGAGGCCATCCCGGCCCCGGGCGGCCTCCCGAGAGCCTGCCCGCGGCTCAGTACATGTGCTGGCCGCCGTTGATGGACAGGGTGGAGCCGGTCATGAAGCCCATGTTCTCGTCCACCAGGAACAACACCGCCTTGGCGATCTCCTCGGGCTTGCCCAGGCGGCCCACCGGGATGGTTGCCACGATCTTCTCCAGCACCTTCTCCGGCACCGCGCGCACCATGTCCGTGTCGATGTAGCCGGGCGCGATGGCGTTGACGGTGATGCCCTTGGCGGCGCCCTCCTGTGCCAGCGCCTTGGTGAAGCCGTGGATGCCGGACTTGGCCGCCGCGTAGTTCACCTGCCCGTACTGGCCGGCCTGACCGTTCACCGAGCCGATGTTGACGATGCGCCCGAAGCTGCGCTCGCGCATGCCCTCGATCACGCAGCGGCACATGTTGAAGCACGACGACAGGTTGGTCTGCAGCACCGCGTTCCACTGATCGAAGGTCATGCGGTGCATGGTGCCGTCGCGGGTGATGCCCGCGTTGTTGACCAGGATATCCACCGGTCCCAGATCCTTCTCGATGCGTGCGATGCCCTCCTTGCAGGCATCGAAATCCGAGACGTCGAACTTGTAGGTCTTGATCCCCGTCTGCTCGGTGAACTTCTTCGCCGCCTCGTCATTGCCGGCGTAGCTCGCGGCCACCTGGTGGCCCGCATCCTTCAGCGCCGTGGCGATGGCGGCGCCGATGCCCCGGGTGCCTCCCGTGACGACTGCAACTCGTGCCATTGGTCTTCTACCTCCCTCGGTATTGTTGCCGGTGCGTTGTTGTTCTGCACTCAGTCACGAGCCACGCACATGGCGATGCCCATGCCGCCGCCGATGCACAGGGTGGCGAGCCCCTTCTTCGCGTCGCGACGCTGCATCTCGTAGAGCAGGGTGGTGAGCACCCGCGCGCCGGAGGCGCCCACCGGGTGGCCCAGCGCGATGGCGCCACCGTTCACGTTCACCTTGCTCGTGTCCCAGCCGAGATCCTTGTTCACCGCGCAGGCCTGCGCGGCGAACGCCTCGTTGGCCTCGATGAGATCCAGGTCGTCGGCGCTCCAGCCGGCCTTCTCCAGCGCCATGCGGCTGGCGGGGATGGGGCCGGTGCCCATGATGGACGGGTCCACGCCGGCGGTGGCCCAGGACACGATGCGGGCAAGGGGCGTGATGCCACGCTTCTTCGCCTCGTCGGCGCTCATGAGCACGGTGGCTGCCGCGCCGTCGTTGATGCCCGAGGCGTTGCCCGCCGTCACCGAGCCGTTCTCCCTCACGAAGGCGGGACGCAGCTTGGTGAGCGTCTCCACCGTGGTGCCGTGCTTCGGGTGCTCGTCGGTGTCCACCACCGTGTCGCCCTTGCGGCCCTTGATGGTGACCGGGACGATCTCGTCCTTGAAGCGACCGGCCTTCATGGCGGCCTCCGCCTTCTGCTGGGAGGCGGCGGCGAACTCGTCCTGCTGCTCGCGGGTGATCTGCCACTTCTGGGCCACGTTCTCCGCCGTGTTGCCCATGTGGTAGCCGTTGAACGCGTCCATCAGGCCGTCGCGCAGCATGGTGTCCACCAGCTCGGCGGCGCCCATCTTGGTGCCGTTGCGCAGGTGCATGCAGTGCGGGGCCTGGCTCATGCTCTCCTGGCCGCCGGCCACCACGATGCTGGCGTCGCCCAGCCGGATGGCCTGGGAACCCAGCGCCACCGCGCGCAGGCCCGATCCGCACAGCTGGTTGATGCCGTAGGCGGTGCGCTCCACCGGGATGCCGGCGTTCACCGCGGCCTGGCGGGCGGGGTTCTGGCCGGCGCCGGCGGCGAGGATCTGCCCCATCACCACCTCCGACACCTCGCTGGCGTCGACGCCGGCGCGCTCGAGGGCAGCCCGGATGGCCACCTCGCCCAGGTAGTGGGCCGGTACGGAGCTCAGGCCGCCGTTGAACGCGCCGATGGCGGTGCGGGCGGCGGAAGCGATGACGATCTCGGTCATGGTCGTGACTCCCCTGTTGTGTCAGTCCTTGGTTTCGTGGCGGGCCGGGCGCGGGAGGCGCACCGCCGCGCCCGGCGTCGCGCCGGGCGCCGGCGCGACCGTTGCCGGGCAGTCCCTGGAGGGCGGTGGCGCCGAGTGCCGCGCCGGACCGGGGCGGGGCGGCATTATAAGCGTCCCATGCTGCATAGCGACATCCGACCCTCCCCCCAGTGGACGGGCGCAGGCGAGAGCCTACGGCATCGTGTCACCAAATGCCTGCACCGGTGGCGCCCGCGACCGGCTGGCCGAGTGGAGACGTGCAATCCGTGGCCCCATGCGGCGCGCTCCCTCCTCCTGGTGATCAGGGCAAGGAGGAGCTGCCGTGACAGGCGAGCCGCGCCCCGGGCGGGGCCGAGGTCGGACCGGGCGCTGGAACGGCGGCTCAGGATCCCAGGCCGACCCGCCCGATCCCCGGGAGACGCACCGCCAGATCCAGCGGGTCCACCCCCAGGCTCAGGCTGAGGACGTTGATCTCCACCCCCTCCTCCAGCGCCACCAGCAGGCCCAGCACTCCGAACAGGGAGATCTGCCAGCCGGTGTTGCTGGGAGCCGGTGCGAACAGGCGTCCGTCCGCCAGGAAGTCCTTGCCGATGGCCGTGGGCGGCAGGTCGACCCCCAGCCCCGGCACCTCCCGGGCCACGTGGGCGACGAAGGTGTTGCTGTTGGGGCCGGGCCAGATCACGTAGCGCGCGCCGTCCGGGTAGTCACGCACGGCGGCCTCGATCCGGGGGATCAGCGCCTGGGCCTCGGCGCCGCGGATCTCCACCACCACCTCCGGGTCGGCCCCGTACCAGCGACGGTCCGGGACCCCCGGGTAGGAGGCGACGGCGGAGCCGCCGGCGCGGGCCCGCCAGCCGAGCACCTCGTGGATGGTGTAGTGAGGCGCCCCGCGGGGCTTGATGGCAAGCCAGGTGTGCACCGCGAACACCCCGCGCCAGCGGAAGGCGCGGGCGGCGTAGATCTGCACCACCGCCTCCGGGTGCGCGGCCGGATCGGGCGCCAGCCCGGCGCTGCTGCGATCCGCGGTGCGCCAGTCCCCGCCCAGGTCCACCGGGCCGCAGGCGGCGACCAGCAGCGGTCCCGCGAGCAGCGCGGTGACGGTGACGGCGAGACGCTTGAGCCAGCGCATCGGACAAGGATACCCGCGGGCAGTCCGAACTCCGGTAGTCAAAAGTGTGACCGGGCGCGGCGGAACACCGGCGGCCGGTGTCGTCCCGGCCCGACGATGGCGGCTGCCGTCCCGGCGCGCCGGCACGTCCAGGGCACCGCGCCGCTCCGGCGATGAGATTGCAACCCGCTGATTGCCAGAGATTTTCATCCGGCTTCTGGGGCCCGGCTACGGCGCGGGGCGGGCCCGCGGAGGCGTGGCAGGGAATTTGCTGCCAGTGAACCGCGAGCGGGGGACGGCATCGTGCCCGGTCTCGCAGGCCTCGGCTCCGGATCGGGCCCGGCCGCCCACTCAAGGAGCAGCCAGGACGGCCGACAGATCAATGCGGGGATGCGGCCGATGGTGGCTCGCGCCCCGAGGAGCGACCAATCACATGACCGCCGATAGCACGGCCTGCAGCGCGATCGTGGAGGGCGTCCGCCGGCCCGTTCCCGCGCAACCTGCGTGCGTGGTCGCGCCGGCGGCGCGGCCCGTGGTCGAGGTGGCCGCGGGGCCGGCGCAGGCCCAGATCGTCATCGTGGACGACGACCCCGCGGTGCTCGAGACCCTGCGTGTCCACCTGGAGGACGCGGGCTACCGGGACCTGGTGCTGGTGGATCAGTCCAGCCGCGCCATGGACGTGCTGCGCATGTCCCCCCCGGATCTCCTGGTCACGGACGTGCGCATGCCCGAGGTCTCCGGCTTCGACCTGCTGGCGCAGGTGCGATCGGACCCGCGGCTGGCCCATCTGCCGGTGATCGTGCTCACGTCGGCCAGCGACGCACCCACCCGGCTGGAGGCGCTGCGCCTGGGGGCCACGGACTTCCTGGCCAAGCCCGTGGACCCCTCGGAGCTGCTGCTGCGAATGCGCAACAACCTGGCGGTGAAGGCCTACCAGGACGAGCTGGCGTCATCCCGTCAGGTGTCCGACCGGCTGCTGCTCAGCATCCTGCCGGAGCCGGTGGCGGACCGGCTCAAGCGCGGCGAGACGGTGGCGGACCATGTTCACGACGCCACCGTGCTGTTCGCCGATCTGGTGAATTTCACCGACTTCGCGGCGCGCACCGACGCCGCCACGGTGGTGCGCCTGCTCAACGAGGTGTTCCGCGTGTTCGATCAGATCGTCGAGACCCGCGGTCTCGAGAAGATCAAGACCGTCGGTGACGCCTACATGCTGGCGGGCGGCGTGCCCACGCGGCGGCCGGATCACGCCCGCGTCGTGGTGGACGCCGCGCTCGCGATGCTGTCTGCCTGCGATCGCCTTCGCGACCAGGGTCACGCGGACTTCCAGGTACGCATCGGCGTGAGCACGGGGCCGGTGGTGGCCGGGGTCATCGGCACCAGCAAGTTCGCCTACGACCTGTGGGGCGACACGGTGAACGTGGCCAGCCGCATGGAGTCCCATGGCCTCCCGGGCCGGGTGCACGTCTCCGACAGCACCCGCGAAGCGATTGCAGAGCACTTCATCACGGAGCCGCGCGGCGTGCTGGAGATCAAGGGCAAGGGCCTCATGACCACCTGGTTCGTGAAAGGAAAGCGGGGCTGACATGAGCGCGCGGCCGGAAGCTGCAGAGCGCGGCGGCGTAGCGCCCGACGCGGCCACGCGGGCGCGGCCGCTGGTGCGCGAGCTGCCCCGGGTGCCGCGCACGGCCGGCGGGCCCTCCGTCGACGCCGGCCCCGGGGCGGGTGCGGATCCGGAACCGCCCGTGGCGGCTCCCTCCCTGGCGGC
>JBFHNV010000034.1:0-35114 GCA_041593595.1 Gammaproteobacteria bacterium | reverse complement strand
ATACGGGCCGCGGGGACACGCTGTGAATACGTCCCTGTACGCTCGACGGCCGCATCCGTGCGGCCGACGGCCCCCGCGACCCGCACCGTACCGGCCTCATCCGAACAGGAATGCGCCCGGCGGTGGCGAGGCCTGAGAGGTCGTCGGCCCGCCGCGGGCCAGGTCCCGGCGACGTCGCGCCGCCCGGCCCGGGTTGCGCCGGGCGCTACTGCCCGTCGCTGAAGCTGATGTCCGACGTGCGCTCCGCGGGCCCGTCCTGCAGCCGCAGGGTACGCACCACGTGGCGACGGATCCGCACGCCGAGGGCGCTCTTGGCGAAGCTGCGCAGGTGGCGGAACGTCCCGGGGTGGTACAGGGCATGGGATGCGGGCAGCGCGACGAACCCGGGCAGCCCGCGGTCCCGCATGTGAGTGTAGGCGAACTTCTGCCGCACCTCGCAGTCCAGGGCGACCGAGCGGCGCACCATGCGGCGGTGCTCCTCCAGGCTCATCCCCTTGTTGTCGAAGACGATGAGATCATCGTGATAGCTGAAGTCCTGCAGGTAGTCGTCGGGACGCACGTACCACGTGCTGTTCTCGTCGACCCAGCTCGCCAGCGCGGTCCCCGGATAGGGGACACACACGTGGAACTTCGCGTACTTGACGGGGTGACGCCGCGCGAATGCGAAGCTCTTCTCCACGTCCTCCACCGTCTCGGTGGGCGAGCCGATGATGAAGAAGAGTCCGACGGTGAACCCCTCGCGGCACGAACTCTCGACCGCCCGATCGATCTCCTCGACGGTCTCCCCCTTCTTGATGATCTCGAGTATGCGGTCGGATCCCGACTCGACCCCGAAGCCGAGGAAATCGAAGCCCACGGCGCGCATTTTCTGCAGCAGCTCGGCGTCGCATGCATCGGCCCGCATGCCCTGCACGCAGGAAAAGTTCACGGGCTCGGCGAAGCGCTCGGCGAGGATCCGATCGAGCAGCCCATGGAATCGTTTCTTGTTGACGGTCAGGATGTCGTCGATGAAATTGACGTTACGCACCCCGCGGTCGTACCAGTAGCGGATCTCCGAGACCACGTTCTCGGGTGAGCGTCTGCGGAATCGCCGGCCCTGGGTGAGCGCCACGGAGCAGAACGTGCACTGATAGGGGCACCCGCGGGACGTGAGCACGTCGATCTGTCCCTCGTAGGCGAACCGGCTGAAGTCGTAGCCGGCGTACTGTGGCCAGGGCAGCGAGTCGAGCTCGTTGACGTAGCCCAGGGTCGGTGTCTCCCGCACCACGTCGCCGTCGCGCATCCACAGGTTCGGGATCTGCTCGAGCGGCACGCCCTTCATGATCGCCAGCAGGGGATACTCGCCCTCCTTGTAGCACGCGGCGAAAAGCGGTGGGACGTCCTCGAAGATGTTGTGGCCGCGAATCGCGAGGTGAGCGCCGCCGATGAGCAGCGGCAGGTCGGTCACCTTCGCGATCTCGTGCAGGAACCTGGCGCAGTGGTCGGCCCCGATGGTGAACTGAAACGTGTATCCGATGACGTCGGGGCGGTAGGTCTCGATGGCCGAACGGACCTCGTCCAGTCCTCCACCCAGGCGCAGGTCCAGAAGCTGCCACTCGAAGCCCTGCTCGGTGAGAAGCTCGCCCAGATAGCCGAAGGACGGCGTCGGCGCGGGCGGAACGTCGTAGCCGTGGGGCTGCGGCGCGACGAAGAGGATGCGGCGGAAGCGCGGACGGTCGGCCGGGTAGTCGAGAATGGCCTCGGCGTCGAGGACGGGGCCGGGCAGCGCCATGCGGCGCAGCGAGCCCGCCTTGATCCACTCGGACACGGGCAGGGTCTCGCGAGTCGCCATGGTCTCGCGGGTCGCGTCCGGCTGGAGCGTCACGGGGAGTCCACTGGCCCTGGCGTTCATGAAGATCCCCTTTTCAAAGGCATGGCCGCCGGTTTTCAAAGGCATGGCCGCCGGTCACGAGCGTCTGCCGGGCCGGCCGAGTTTCCGGGCGCGAACGAACCCGGCGGGTGCGAGGCGCCTGGGGTCTCCATCGGCCGATCGGGCGAGGTCTTTAGCCCGGCGTGCCGGCCGCCGGCGGGCAGCGCCGGCCCCGGTCGCGCCACCATGGTCGACGTCGGTGGAAACCGTCCGCCGCAACAAGAACCCGGCCGGGAGGGTCCCCCCGGCGCGACGATGTTAGCCCAGGGCGGCTTCGGCCTCCATCAACGTGCGGGCAGGGGCCGGTGGCACCCGGACGCGCGGTGTGGGGAGGCGGGCCCCGGTCACCCACCTGCTCGCCGCTCGCCGGCGTATCTGCTTTCGAGCGACGGCGTTACGCTACTCGAACGGAAAGGGACGACACGGCGACGCACCGGCAGCAGGATCGCTGCGTCACCGAGGGAGGGCATGATCCGGCATGAAATACGTATGCGACGGCCCGAACAGGACCACCTGGTTCCGTATCGAGACCGAGGCGGAGGCCGAGCAGGAGTCCCGGCTGATGGACCACGCCGTGGCGAAATACTTCCGCCAGGCGCGCGAGGCCGCGGTGCAGTCCTTCACGCCGCCTTCGTCCGTCTCGTTCGAGCAGCGGATCGGCCTCGAGGCGCACGTGCAGCGGACGATGCCGCTGTTCCTGACGCTCCGCGACGCGGAAGGGGACGGACTGGCGACGGCCATGCTGCCACCCGGCGGGCGCGAGGACCCGAAGTTCCAGATCATCATCGTCGGCAAGGGCAATGCGGACCCGTACGTGGATCACGAGGCCGCCATCGACGCGCTCGGCGCCCACGTCGGCCTCACCCTCGACCGGCGTCGCTGCTATCCCTATCGCCGCTGATCGGTGCCGCCGGCCTGTGGCAGCTCCCGCGGCGCAGCGGACCCCGGCGGCAGGGGGGCGCTTACCACATAGGCCCGCGCGCCGGGGTGCACCGGGACCGTGGCGTGGTCGATCGCGGGCGGCGCGCCACCCGGAATCGACGCCGCGTGCTCGCTCAGGGTCGCGGCGACCAGCCAGGCATGGCGCGGCGGAAAATCGGCGCGACTGACCAGCAGGTGCTCGCCCAGCGCGAAGAGGCTGCGCAGTGGCTGCGGCCCGAGGGCCTCGAACATGCCGCGTCCGGCGACGAGGTCCGCCGCGTCGCCTCGCGCCAGCACCGAGACCTGCCATTGACCGGATGCGAGCAGACTCGCGATCCGGCGCTGGTCGGGGGCGCGGCTGGCCCTGGCCTTGCTCTCGGGCAGCCAACGTGACAGCGTCTCGGCGACCCGCTCGGCCAGCGGATAGCTCGCAGCGTCCGCCCTGCAGGAACCGATCAACAGGTGCCCACGCCGGTACACCTGCCAATGGCGGTACGGCGTATGCCCGCTCAGCGCGAGCAGCGCCGCGGCTGCAACGCCGAGGCGCAGGAGCCGGCGGCGCTGCATCGTCGTCACGTCAGCGGGCGGGCTTTTCGAAGACATCCAGATCGAGGATTGCCGAGACCGTGTAGTTCGGCACGTCGACCACCTGCCCGATCACCAGATCGACGGCCACGCTGGACAGGATGTAGGCCTGCTCGCGGTCGAGGCCGTGCTCGCGCTGCAGGTACTCGATCATGTCGATCAGCGCGGCCCGTGCCGCCAGCGAGAGATCCTCCGACAGGTTCTCGAGGCTCGCGATGCGCTCCCCGTCGATGTAGGTGTGGGTCGGCGGGATCACGCCGCTCGCCTTGAGCGGGAAGCCCACCGTTGCGTAGAAGTTCCTGGGCGCGATGTACGCGAGCTGGCTGCCGCCGGAGTACTGCGGAGAGGTGATGTCGCTGCCCTTGCCGGGGAGGATCTCCGTGCGCACCGTGACTACGGCCCCCATCTCGATGGCCGTGCCCGAGACCTCGCCGTCCCCCTGGGCGTAGTGGACGTCGCCGACGAACAGGCCACAGCCATCGACGAAGCAAGGGAGCATCAGCTTTGTACCCACCTGCATCTGCTGCACGTCCATGTTGCCACCGTTCTCCCGCGGCGGGATCGTGCGCAGACACAGCTCCTTGCCGCTGCCGTCCGGCCCGCACACGTCGGCGGGCAGAGCGCCTACCGGCTGCGGCGGCAGCGCCACGCCTCCGGCCTCGCTCAGCCTGGCCTCCCGGGCCAGCCATGCCTTGACCTCAGGCTCGCCCGGCAGCACGCCGACGGACCCCATGAACGCCGCCATGGGAATCCGGATGCCCGGCATCTGTGCGGACGTGGCCGCGAGGCGGGTCAGCTTCCAGTTGACGATATGGGGCTCGGTGTAGAGGTCCCTCAGGAAACCGAATCCGGGCACGATGACGGTGTAGCCGTACTCGTCCGGCGCGATGTCGACGAGCTCCACCAGGAGCACGTCGCCGCGCTTCGCGCCTTCGATGTGCACCGGCCCGGTCATCGGATGGACGAGGTTGAGATCGATCGCCGTCACGTCCGCGGCAACGGAATCCAGGCGCAGGTCGCTGTCCAGCGCGTCGCGCGTCTCGAACACGAGTGTCTGGCCGGGCCTGGCGCGGGCCACGGGCTTGATGGCGTGGTGGTAGCGGTTGAAGCAGTTCGGGTCGTCCACGCAGTGGCGGCCGCTCTTCGCAACGCGTACCGTTTCCTGCCACTTCTGATCCGTCGTATCGGCGGCTGCCGGACCCGCGACCGTCAGCATGCCGGCGGTGACCAGCAGGCATGCGCTCCCGCGCAGTGCGTATTTCATGCTCCTCCCCCCTCTTCTATGGTGCTTGCGAGCGCGCACCCAGGGCCGTCGCGAGGAGAGATGCCGGACAGGCAACGCCATAGGCGCCTCCTTCCTGCACGGGCTCCTCGCGTCGCTGCGGCGGCTCCCGGCGCACGCGAGACACTGCCAACAGCGCCCGGCGAACGCAACCGGGCGAGCGCGGCGAGCGTGCGATGGTGCGATGCACCAGTGCCCGGGATGGCGGGCGCCGGGCGCAGGCGTTTCGCCCGGCGGAGCATGAGCTCGGGCGCGCACCTCCGGTCGCCTGCGGCACCGCAGCACGCGAGGGATCCGATGGCGACCGGCGCGACCCCGGCTGGATCCGTTGCCGTCACCGCCGGGCCTCACTACGATGGCGAACAAAAGTACTGAACGCGCTGGACGGCGTCGCGAAGCTGCCCCGCGACAGGCGCTCTCGGCAGTCGCATGGGGCTCGCGGACGGCGTCGCGCCGCGCGCATGGAAACCCGGCTTGCGGGACACATCAGGGAACCCGAGGAGATTCGTCATGCACCGACACCACACCCCCACGGCCCGCCACCCGGCGGCCAGCCCGGACTGCAGCCGCGACGGCGTCAGCCGCCGCGCGTTCCTCGCCGCCGGTGCCGCCGCGGCCGCGACCGCCGCACTGGCGAGGCCGGCGCTCGCGCTGACGCAGGGCTTCCCGCTCGGTCCGGAGCCGATCCGCTACCCGTCGGCGGTGTGGAAGGTCCACGACGATCGCTTCAAGAAGTACATCATCGGCAACACCCCCCTGGTGCGCGAGTGGACGGGCTCGCTGTGGGCGGAGGGGCCGGCCTGGGACGGGGTCGGCCGCTACGTCGTGTTCAGCGACATCCCGAACAACCGCCAGCTTCGCTGGGACGAGGTCACGGGCAACGTGACCCTGCTGCGCACGCCCTCGAACTTCTCCAACGGCAACACCTTCGACTGGCAGGGCCGCCAGCTCTCCTGCGAGCACAGCACCGCACGCGTGGTGCGCTACGGCTACCAGGGCGAGCCGACGGTGCTCGCCGAGCGCTTCGACGGCAAGCCGCTCAACGCTCCCAACGACGTCGTGGTGCACCCGGAGGACGACGGCATCGTGTTCACCGACCCGGGCTACGGCAGCCACTGGTACTACGAGGGCAACGTGCGCGAGCTCGAGCTGCCCACCAGCGTGTACCACATCGACGCGAAGAGCGGGAAGCTCACCCGGATCACCGACGAGATCCTGAAGCCGAACGGGCTGTGCTTCTCGCCCGACTACCGCACTCTATACGTCGCCGATACCGCGCCCACCCACCACCCCGGCGAGAAGGCCAAGATCATCGCCTGGGACGTGCGCAACAACGGCCGCAAGCTCGATAACCGGCGCGTGTTCGCGACGCTTGATGCAGGCTTCCACGACGGCATCCGCGCCGACGTGGACGGCAACATCTGGTGCGGCACCGGCTTCGGCGGCGAGGGTGTCGACGGCGTGCACTGCTACGCGCCGGACGGCACGCGCATCGGCCAGGTGCTGATGCCCGAGGGCACGGCCAACCTGTGCTTCGTGGGCAAGCACCGCAACCGCCTGTTCATGACCAGCAGTCAGTCGGTGTACACGCTCTACACGGCCACGCAGGGGGCCCATATCACCTGAGAGCGGGTGGCGCCGCCATGACCTGGTCCATCGTCGCTACGGAACCCACGACCGGCGCGGTCGGCGCCGCGGTGGCGAGCCGCTTCTTCGCCGTCGGCGCGATCGTGCCGTGGATCCGCAGCGGGGTCGGGGCGGCGTGCACGCAGGCGCTGATCAACCCTTACCTGGGGGCCCGCGCGCTCGACCTGCTCCACGCGGGCGTCCCGGTGACCACCGCGGTCGAGGCCCTCGCGGGCGCAGAGGTCAACCGCGTGCACCGGCAGCTGCACGCGATCGCGATTGACGGCACGACGGCTGCATTCACAGGCGACGAGTGCGTGCCCTGGGCCGGGCACCGCACGCTCGATGGCGCGAGCGCCGCGGGCAACATGCTCGCCGGTCCGCAGGTCGTCGACGAGACGCTGGCGGCCTTCGCCGCCAGCGCGGGGCGGCCGCTGGCCGAGCGCCTGCTCCGTGCCCTCGCGGCGGGAGAGCGCGCCGGCGGCGACAAGCGTGGCAAGCAGTCCGCCGCGGTCGTCGTCCACGGGCGCGAGGGCTACGCGGACGTGAACCTGCGGGTGGACGACCACCCGGACCCCATCGCCGAGCTGTGGCGCCTCTACGAGGTGGGTCACCAGCGCTACTTCGCGTTCCACAGCGCGATGCCGACGCGGGCCGACCCGCACGGCGTGTCCGACCGGGACGAGCTCGAGCGGCGCATCGAGGCCTGGCTGTCGGAGCGCGGCGTCGTCCGCTTCCCCGAGTTCTGGACCCGCGATCCCTGGCGCGACGAGGGCTGACGGCGACGCCGCCCACGACCTAGTGGTGCGCCTCTTCCTTCGCCTCGCGCACGTCGAGCACGTCGCGCAGCGCGTCCCCGAGGAAGTTCACCGCGAGCACGGTGATCATGATCGCCAGCCCGGGGAAGACGCCGAGCCACCACGCCCGGGAGATGAAGCTTCGCGACTCGGCGAGGATCAGCCCCCAGGTGGGGGTGTCCGCCTCGACCCCGAGACCCAGGAAGGACAGGCTCGCCTCGGCGAGGATCGCGTACGAGATGCTGACCGTGGCCTGCACGATCAGCGGCGCGCTGGCATTGGGCAGGATGTGACGCCACATGATGCGCCAGCTCGACGTGCCGCAGGCGCGCGCCGCGTCGATGTACTGCTCCTGCCTGATCGAGAGCACCATGCCGCGTGCGATGCGCGCGAAATCGTCGAGGAAGGCAAGCGAGACCGCGACGATGACGTTCGACAGCCCGGTCCCGAACACCGCAACCAGGTACACGGCGATGATGAAGTTGGGGAACGCCCACTGCAGGTCGATGTATCGCATGATCACGTGATCCAGCCAGCCGCCGAAGTAGCCGGCCGCGACGCCGAGCAGCGTCCCGCCGAGGAGCGCGATCGCGACGGTCGAGATGCCGACGAAGAGCGAGATCTGCGTGCCGTGGATCAGCCGGCTGAGCAGGTCGCGGCCGAGGTCGTCGGTGCCGAGCGGGTGGCGCCACGACGGCTCGCCCATCATGTCGAACTCCATGGCGTTCGGATCGAAGGGCGCGATGAGGTCGGCGAACAGGGCGGCGGCGATCAGGACGATGAGAACCACGGCGCCGCCGAGGGCCTTCTTGTCGCGGCGGAGCTGGCGCCACCAGGACATCCGCCCGCCCGTCCCGGCCAGCGGCTCCGGCGTCTCCACGGTGGTCTCGCGCACGCTCACGAGTCGTACCGGATCCGCGGATCGATCACCGAGTACAGGATGTCCACCAGCAGGTTCGTCAGGACGAAGATCGCCGACACCACGAGGATCGCCCCCTGCACCACGGGATAGTCACGGTTCAGGATCCCCTGGATGAGAGTGCGGCCCAGACCCTTGATCGAGAACACGTTCTCGACGACGACGGCGCCGGCCATCAGCAGCGCGAAGGCGATCCCCATCACCGTGATGACCGGGATCAGCGCGTTCGGGAACGCGTGACGCAGCACCACGGTGCGCTCGAGGAGGCCCTTGGAGCGGGCCACGCGCACGTAGTCCGTGTTCAGCACCTCGAGCATGGACGAGCGGATCATCCGCGCGACGATGGCCGAGAACGCGGTGCCGACGGCAATCGAGGGCAGGATCAGGTGCTCGAGCCAAGGCCAGAAGCCTTCCGACAGCGGCACGTATCCGATGGCGGGCAGCCACTGGAGCTGCGATGCGAACAGGATGATGAGCAGGATTCCGAGCCAGAAATCCGGCATGGAAAGTCCGAGGAAGGCGAAGAAGGTCACGATGTGATCGGGCCATGAGTACTTGCGGATGGCCGAGATGAGCCCGGCCGGAACGGCGATGACGAGCGCCACGACGAACGACAGCGACGCCAGCGACATGGTGCGGGGGAACGCTTCCACGATGATCTGGTTCACCGACACGCGCGAGCCGTAGATCGAGTTGCCGAGGTCACCGGTGAGCACGGTTCCGAACCACTTCACGTACTGCACGTACAGCGGCTCGTCGAGACCGTACTTCGATCGGATCGCCGCGACCGCCTCCGGGTCGGCGCCGGAGTCGAACAGCATGGCCTCGAGCGGATCGCCGGGCACGAAGCGCAGCATGAAGAACACGAGCGTCGCCACTGCCCACATGACGACGAGCGCACCGAGCAGGCGCTTGAGGATGTACCGGGTCATGGTCTCCTGCCCCCCGGCACGCACCCGGACACCAGTGATGCCCGGGTGCGGCTCGGGTCGGAGCTCACGCGATCGTGACGCGGTCCAGGTCGACGAGCCCCGGTATCCTGCTCACGGCAGGGAAGTTCACCCGCTTGTGGTGGACCAGCGCGTCGATCGGATGGTACAGGAAGCACGAGGCGACCTTGTCCGAGGTGATGCGGTTCGCCTTCTGGATCAGCTCCTTGCGCCGCTCCGGATCCGGCGTGATGGACTGCTCGTCGGTGAGCCGGTCCACCTCCGGGTCGTGGAAGTGCCCGAATGGCATCTTCGACGTGTCCCGGTTGCGGCCGTTGAACTTGGAGGTCTTGGTCATCCAGTCGACCAGCGCGTCGTCGGGGTCGAAGTCGCCGCCGCTGCCGACGCGCAGCAGCTCGTAGTTCATCGCCTGGAAGTTCTCGAGCAGCACGGGGAAGTCCTGGGTGACGAGCTTGACGTCGATGCCCAGGTTGCGATTGAGGATGTTGGTGATCACCTGCACCTGGCGGCGTTCGTCCGGCCGGCAGATGATGGAGATCTCCGGGAAGCCCTTGCCCTCCGGATAGCCGGCCTCGGCGAGCAGGCGCCGCGCCTCGTCGAGGTCGTAGCGCTGCTCGCTCTGATCGCCCAGTGATTTGTCGAAGAAGAAGGCCATCGCCGGGTTGACCGAGCCGTAGGCGGGGATGCCGCGGCCGAACAGGCCCTGCTTGATGAACCGGTCGCGGTCCATCGCCTTGGCGATCGCGAGCCGGACCTTGAATCCCTTCTGCTTCTTCAGCTCTTCGACGGGCATGTCGAAGCTCGGCACCCTGAACGGCTCGACCCAGGGGTTCAGCCAGAAGCTCTGGAAGCCCGGCCCCGGAACGATGTCGACCACGAGGTCCGGGTTCTGCTCGAAGCGGTCGATGAGCTCGGTGGGTACCGGATTGCCGCCGATGAGCTGGATGTCACCGGCCTCGATGGCCGCGGCCAGGGGCTCGGTGTCGATGATCGGCTTGATGGTGACCTTGTCGAGCTTCGGACGCTCCGGATCGAAGTACTCCTCGAACTTCTCGAGCACCACGCCCTGGCCGAGCTGGTGCTGGGTGATGCGGAAGGGACCGGTGCCCACCGTCTTCAGCCCGTACTGCTCGGGCCCCATCTCGTCCAGCGCCCGGCGGCTGACGATGGTCATCGCGCGTCCGCTGGAGCGCTCCAGCGTCTTCGTGAGGAACGAGGCCTGCGGCCCGGCGAGGACGAACTTGACCTCGTAGTCGTTGAGCGCGATTACCTCGTTGACGTTCTTGATCACCCCGGAATGGATGGACGTCTGAGGATCCTTCGAGCGGTTGAACGTGAACACGACGTCCTCCGCGGTGAAGCGGTCACCGTTGTGGAACTTCACGTTCTCGCGCAGCTTGAAGACGTACTGCGTGCCGTCGTCCGACACCGTCCAGCTCTCGGCCAGATCGCCGCGGCCGACGAGGTCGGCGTCGATGTGGGTCAACCCGGAGAGCACGTTCGAGGAGATCTGGAACAGAAGCACCTGGTTGATCTGCGCCGGGTCGAAGGTGCGCAGCTCGCCGACGCCGGCCCATCCCGCCCGCAGATGACCGCCGGAGGCAGCACGCGCCTCGCGCATGCCCACGTCGGGCAGCAGGTGCCACAGCGACAGCGTGCCCGACGCGGCGAGCAGGCGCAGCACCGTGCGCCGCTCGAGCTTCGGCCCCGCGAGGTCGGTCTTGCGCAGTCCCACGAGCGGATCCCGGGGATCGAAGTCACAGGCATCGTCGAGCGCCTGGCGGATGCGACGCTTCTGTGCGGCGCCGAGTGTGTCGGGTAGCTTCTTCATGCGTTCCTCCTTATCTCGTTTTATTGCTCTGTTCGCCGGGTCGAGCGCTCCGCTGCGCCTCGGTCGCGGGCGGAGACGCGCCACCGCGGCCACGGCATCGGTGGGCAGGACCCGCGTCGGGCGCGCAGGCCGTGCGTCACCGGCGCCTGCGGCTCAGGTGCCGCGTCTCGCCTGGACTCGGCTCGCGCCGCGTCCGGTGGCCCGTCCACGGAGATTAGCGTGCGCGCGGTCGGGCGTGCACGCATCATGCACCTTCGTCGGGCACGGCCCGTGCATGCAGCGCCCGACGTCGCGTGCTCGACAGGGATCGTTGTCAGCGCCTCGCTGCGGCGCAGCATCGCGTGCCCTGGCGGTGGCCGCCACCCCTGCGCCGGCCGGCGCGTCATCGCCGCCATGCCCGGGCACATCGACACCCGGGCGGCAGCCGTGGTCTCAGTCCTCGTGCTCCTTGCGCGATCGCCGGCCTGCGAAGTAGGCCGCGGGCTCGCTGCCCTCGAAGGCCTTGCCGAAGGCCCTGGGTCCCAGCGCCAGGCTCTCGCGCAGCGGGCGCTCTTCCCACAGCCGACACAGGCGCTTCTGCAGGTCCACTGCCCGACGCCCGGCGTGGAGGATGTCGGCCACGTGGGTCTGCACCAGCGCGTCGAGCGCGGGGCCCGGCGGGCTCATGCTCTGCACCAGCCCCCAGCGGTGGGCGGTGCGCGTATCGATGGTACGACCGGTCAAGAGCATCTCGCGCGCGCGGCCGACACCGATGATGTGGGGCAGCAGCGCCGCACCCGTGACCGCGGGCATGCCGGCGTAGATCTCGGACATGCCGAAGCTCGCGTCGTTGGCGGCGATGCGCATGTCGCAGCTCAGCGCGATCTCGAGGCCCGGCCCGAGGCAGTAGCCTCGGATCACCGCGATCACGGGCACCGGCACGCGGCGAATGGCGAGGCACAGGTCGCGCAGCCCGCCGATCAGCTCGACGGCGCTGCCCGGGTCCAGCGCGGCCAGCTCGTCGCTGTCGATGCCGCCGATCCAGGCCTCCCCGCCCGAGCCGCGCAGCAGCAGCACGCGGGCATCCGGCTCGCGCCCGTGAACCTCGATGGCGGCTCGCAGCTCGTCCATCAGGCGGGCCGTGAGCACGTTCAGCCGCTTGGGATTGGACACCGTGAGGGTGTGGACGACCCCCTCTTCGCGGGGGTCGGACCGGTGCTGGATGCTCGGGGGGCGCCCGCCCGTGTCGTTCATGTCCTTCGGGAGCTCCGCCCAGGGTGAGCCGGGCCGCTCGCGAGGCCCGGGTGCCCGCGTGCGGCTCGATCTGGCTGAACGACGAATCTTGCCCGGCTGCGGGACCGTGTCAATCGGCGCCGGTGTGGATCTGCGCAACTCCTGCCGGGCCGCCCGCGCGCACGGACCCTGAGCCGGATTCGGGCGGGCGGGCGGGCTCGAGGTCCGTGAGGGCGTGGCCGGCCACGCGGGCGAGCCGGATTCCCAAACGGGCGGCCCAGGCGTATAAGAGCAGGCTCGGCCGGGCGGCGCCGGCGCAGGATAACGAAAGGAGTGTGCGGGCAACCGGTTCGCGGGATCTGGCGATCGTCAAGTGAATCCTCGGGAATGCTTCCCGTCGATCCTGGCGCTCCTCGCTCTCCATTTCCGGCATCCAATCGACAGGCAGGCCGTCGGCAAGAGGCGTTCGATCATGCGTCACACCCCTGTCCGTGCCGTCCTGCTGGGGCTGCTCGCCGCCCCGGTGAACCCTGCGGGGGCGACAATCCTGCTTTTCGACCAGGCCCGTGACGCCGCCACCCGATCGGTGGTCGTCCCGACCTCGAGCGGCGCAGACCTGCCCGCGGACTACGGCGACAACGTAACGGGCGCCGTCATGGCCGTCCCCGGCGGCTTCTTCACCTATGGTGACGGTGGGGAAGGCTTCACACCCGACGTCACCGTGGACATCTTCTCGCAGCTCGCGACCGCCACCGATCCGCGCACCAGGCTGTTCCAGTCCGGCTACGGTGACCTGATCAATGTGGTCTGGGGCGATGGGCCCGGGATAAACGGCGCCCCGGCGCTCAACGTGCTCTTCGCCGCCACGCCTGGCCACGTGGTGGATCTCTATGGCTTCGAGCTCGCCGGCTTTCCCAACGCGGACTACACCATCGCCGGGGTGGAAGTGCTCGCGGGTGCGACCACGCTGTTCTCCGCGACCGACGTGCTGATTGAGGGCAATCTCAGCGGCCCGCGCCGTACCACGTTCGCGTTCGCGTCGCCCCTGTCCGCGCAAGAGATCCTGCTGCGCCTCGACTTCTCGAACCTTGCCCCGGCCATCCAGGACAACATCGGGATCGACTCGATCCGCTTCGGTCAGACGCCGCCCGGGGTTCCGATCACGGAGCCGGGGTCAGCCATCCTGCTGCTGTGCGCGCTCGCGCTCACGGCGCCAGCACGCCGGCGGTGCCGGCCCCGTCGCAGGCCGACGCCGTGCAAGCCGCCGCGAGAACGGCTTGCTTCTCGCCGACCGCGCATGGGCGTCACGGTCCTGGTGCCGGTCCATGGACTACGAGCGGTCACCGCGACGAGGATTGATCGGAAAGACGCGCGAGGTGGCGGGAGAGATCCTGAGAGGAGAGGAGGTATTCAGCGAAGCGGCGGTTGACCGGGATTCCTTGCCCATCAATTCCAGAGGTCGCCATGTATTCACTCGTTCGATCAATGCCTGTTCGGCGTTTGCTCATGGAGCAGGCACCGGCGCTCGGCATGTCCATGATCATCGCCGAGCTGTTCTACAAGTTTCACAGCTTCACGCTGGAGTGCATTGCGTTCCTGGCCACATGGTACGTGCTGGACGCCAGCTTGCAGTTCGTCCGGAACCACAACAGGGACGCCCGATAGAGACGGTCACGGTGGCTCGGACCCGGGCTCGCGGGCGGTGATCCCGCCTCGGCGCTCGGGATAGCTGTCGACGCGCAGCGCGCGTGAGGCGGAGCGTTGGCGTATGTCCATCACGGGACACCTCGCACGGTTTTTCGCCGGGCTAGTCAGCGCGCTGAAGCACCTGCCTGGCATTCTCGCGGCGCTTGTCCGGCTGCCCCGTCAACTCTGCACGCTGTGGCGGTATTTCCTGCGTGTCGGGCTTCGCTGCTGGAAGCCTCGTGTGCGCTGCCGGGACGAGATCGATCTCCCGCCGGAGGTCTACAAGCGCGCGGATCCGATGCTCTACAGCCAGCAGTGGCTCATGAGCATGGGTCTTTCCGTCACCTGGGACAATCCGGACATCGAGCTGTACCGCAACGGAGCCGTTGTCCCGTCTGGCCAGCTCGATCCGGACACCGAGTACGAGGTGCGGGTCCGAGTCTGGAATAACTCCTACGACGCTCCGGCTCCCGGTCTGCCGGTCCACCTCGGCTATCTGGACTTCGGCGCAGGGGCCGTCAGCATCTACGTCGGGCACCGGATCGTCGACCTGGGCGCGAAGGGGACCTCGCAGTGTCCCGCACTTGCCTCCTTCCTCTGGACGACCCCTGGCGCCGCGGGCCACTACTGCCTCCAGGTCTGGCTCGACTGGCCGGATGACGCGAATCCTCAGAACAACCTGGGGCAAGAGAACACCAACGTAGGCGTCATGCAATCGCCGGCGATGTTCACCTTCCGCGCCCGAAACAACGCGTCCGTCAGACGGGAGTTCATTTTCGAGGTGGATGACTACCGGCTGCCCGAGCGCGATCCGTGCGACGACGCGCAGCCCAGGAAGGAGCAAACCAGGTTCGAGGAAAGTCGCGAGCGCTGGGCCCAGGCGCTACGCAGCCAGGGCTACGGGCTCTTCAAGGGCTGGCAGGGTCACTGGAACGTCGAGATCGACCCCGCCAATCCGATGCTCGACCCGGACCAGGAGATCGACGTGAAGGTGTCCATCGAGGCACTCGATCCCGGTTTCTCCGGGACCAAGCCGTTCAACGTCAACGTCTTCGCCGTCCGGCCGGATTCCAAGGCACCCCGAGACTTCGTCGGAGGCGTTACGCTCCTGGTCGAGCGCAACTGATCGATCATGGCATTCAAGAAGTACACACAGTGCTACGACTACCTCGCGACAGGCACGAAGCCCTTTCACATCGACGAATTGTTCGCGATCGTCGCCGGTGCCGCCGGCCCGGGCGCGGTGGCGGCGTTGCTGTCGTGGGCAGCCGGTCTGTGGGTGGTCGGCGGCTTCATGATGGCCCTCGCCTTCGTCTCGGCGATAGCGACGGTTGCGGATCTGTGGCTGTTCCAGCGGCTCGTGTGCCTCACCGGGGTCAAGTGCGCCGTCGGCAAGGTCGATGACGACCCGCACCACGGCGGGCTCGGGAACTTCGACAACGACGAGTTCTTCAACCTCATTCCCATGCCTCATCGCAAGGCGGACCGAATCGGTCCGCCGGGCTCCGGCGCCGACTTCGTGACGGCCGAGCAGGACGCGCAGCCCGCCAACTACGTCCACGGCGATGGTCTCATGGGCGAGGAGCTCTTGATCCCCGTGGCGCAGAGCGGAAACCTGCCTTACGACCGGACCAAGGAAGAAGCGCGCGCGCTGCATTGCGAGGCGGAGGGGGCCTTCTGGGTCCGCATGAAGGAGTGGGCCTGGCTCATGGGGCTCGCCATCGGCGCGGCCTCCGCCGCCGGGGCCGCCGCGGGCATCGCGACGGCCGCGGTCCTGTGCGCCCTCGGCCCGTTGCTGTGCCTGCTGGGCATCCTCCTGGGCTTGCTGATCTGGGCCCTGTCCACGGCCGTCGGTGCGGCCGTCGCCGCCGGCATCATGGCCATCATCTTCGAGGCAAGCAAAGGCGAGGTCGAGGACGCCAACGTCGGTGACGCGGCGCTCGGGCCCATCAGGGCAGGGGATCGCGTGATCGCGGTCGGTGAGCACGTCTACGACGGCTTTCACGAAGGATGGAACGAGTTCCATCCGCTCATGACCGTCGTGAAGCTCAACCACGCCCAGTCCAGCCAGTACCTCGAGTGGGATCCTGACTTCCCGCCCGGAGGTCCGTTGCCGGCGGACACGAGCGACATGCCCGGCCCCATCCGGAACCTGGAAGAGGAGGACATGCGCAAGGGCATGAACTCCCCCAAGTTCGCGGCGCGGGCCAAATGGATGCGGGAGAAGTACTGCGGGATGATGCACGAGGCGATCGACCCGGGTACCCGCACGGAGCAGGCGCGCGGCAGGCACCGGTGGACCATCCACCCGGACGTGGACGGCTGCGAAGATCCCCCGGTGCCACGCTGACGGGCCACCGCTCCCCGGCCCCGCGGGCGGTGCAGGGGGTTGCGGACTCCTGCGTTTGCGGCAGGCTTCGCCCCGGGCGATGCGGCCCGTTCGCCGTGACGCCGCGTCCGTGACCCACGTCTGCCCGTCGTGCCAGGGGATACGCTACGCTTCGGCATCCGGCCCAGGGAGCACCGCATGGCGCAGTCCGACAGGCGTGCGACCGGCGCCACCTACGCCCGGGTGCAGGCGCTGGCGGCCGAGCTGTCCCTCGACGAGGCCGCCTGGCGCCGCGCGCTCGAGCTCGCGGAGCTCGCGCCGGGCCCGCGCGAGTGGCTGCGCCACCTCGACCGCTTCCTGGTGGTGGTCGGGACGGCACTCGTCGTGGCCGGAGTCACCGCATTCTTCGCGTGGAACTGGGCCGATCTCCACCGGCTCGCGAAGCTCGCGCTGGTGGAGGCCGGCATCCTCGGCAGCGCGCTGCTCGCCTGGCGTTTCGGGCTCGATGGCGGTGGCGGGCGCGCGTGCCTGTTCGCCACGGCCTTCCTGGTGGGCGTGCTGCTCGCCGTCTTCGGCCAGGCGTACCAGACCGGCGCCGACCCGTACGGGCTGTTCCTCGCCTGGTCGGCGTTCACCCTGCCGCTGGCCGTCGTCGGCCGTCAGGCCGGACTCTGGCTGCTGCTGGTCGTGCTGCTGGATCTCACCCTGATCCTGTACTGGATCCAGGTGCTGCATCCGCCCGACGGCTGGTGGCAGCTCAGCCAGCTCCTCGGGCCGCTGGTGTGGCTGGGGACCACGGTGATGGACTGGCGGCTCGCGAGCCTGCTCTTCGCCCTGAACGCCCTCGCCATCGTCGCCTGGGAGGCCGGCGCGCGTCGGGGTATGGCCGGGCTCGGGAGTCGCTGGTTCCCCCGCATCGTCGCGACCTTCGCGCTGTACACGGTGCTGGGCCCGACGCTGGTGATGATCTTCGCCGCGAGCCTCGACCACCAGGCGCGGCTCGGGGTGGTCTCGCCGGTGCTGTACGCGGCCTCCCTGGCAGCGATGCTCTGGTACTACCAGTCCCGGGAGCGGGACCTGCTGATGCTGACCTTCGCGATCTTCGGGGCCATCCTCGTGGTGATGTCCCTCGCCATCCGTCACCTGTTCCACGGTATGGAGACCATGCTCGTGCTGGCCCTGCTCCTGATCGCGCAGGTGGCCGGCGCGGCCTGGTGGCTCAGGCACGTGGCCCGGCGGTGGGAGGACGCCACGTGAACGGGGAGCGGCCGACCCTGGAATCGATCATCGAGAGCCTGCACGCCGAGGGGCTGCTGCGCGATCCGGGCCGCGCCGCGGCGCTCCTGGATCGCCTGCGCGCGCAGCAGCCCTGGTACGTGCGGGCGATGGTGGCAGCAGGCGCCTGGCTCGCGAGCATGCTGATCGTCGGCTTCGTGGGCGGCATCGGTCTCGCGACGGGCGCCGGCACGCTGGTCGGGCTGCTGCTGGTGGTCGGGGCGCTGGTGCTGCGCCGGCTGTCGGGCAACGTGTTCCTGGTCCAGGCCGCGCTGGCCGCAAGCCTCGCCGGCCAGGCGCTGTTCGCGTGGGGTCTGACGGAGCTCACCGGTGGTCAGGAGATCGAGACGACGTGCGCCATCGTCCTCGTCACCAGCACGGTGTTGTTCCACCTCTTCCCGGACCGGATCCACCGCACCTTGATGGTGCTGTTCGCCACCGCGTCGCTGGTGGGCCTGCTCTACGCGCTCGAGGGCAATGCCCTGATCCCGGTGCTCGGGCCGGCGCTCGCCGCCGCGCTCGTGGCGGTGGAGCGGCGCCGCGCGTCGCTCACCGCCACGGGACGGGGACAGCTGGTCGCACCTCTGGTGAACGGGCTCATGCTCTCCGCGTTCGGGTGCCTGGCGCTGTCGACGATCTACGTGCTACCGGAGCTCGGGGTCGACTTCAGCTTCTATCCGCGGCCGTGGATCTCCACCGTGCTCCTCGGCGCGCTGTTCCTGTACGTGGGCATGCGTGCATGGCGGCCGCTGCTGGCGAGCGGCGGCGCGGCGGCGGCAACCGTCGTCACGCTGATGCTCGCCGTCATCGCCGCCGCCGTCGCGGCCCCGGGACTCCTGCTCGCGCTGATCGTGACGGTGCTGGGGACGGCCAGCGGCAACCGCTCGTTCGTCGGCGCGGGCGTCGCCTTCCTCGCGCTCTTCCTGGCGGCCTGGTTCTACGGCATCGAGGTCACGCTGCTCGCGAAGTCGGTCACGCTGGTCGCCACCGGCGCCGTCGTCCTGGCCGCGCGCTGGTGGGTGCTGGCGGTGCTCACCCCCGCCCACGGGGAGGGGGGCGCCCATGCCTGATTCGCGCCCCGCGCTCTCGGAGCGCGTCCGCCTGGTGGTGCTCGGGGTGACGGTCGCCGTCGTGCTCGTCTTCGTCAACCACGCGATCATCGGCAAGGAGCGGATCCTGCGCGAGGGGACGACGATGCTGCTTCGCCTCGCGCCCCTCGATCCACGCTCCCTCATGCAGGGCGATTACATGGCGCTGCGCTACGCCATTGCCGACGAGGTCGCGCGGGCCGCCCGGAACGCCGGGATCAGCGACGGCCGGGTCGTGGTCCGCCTCGACGAGAGCTCGGAGGCGCATCTCGTGGGCATCCACGACGGCAAGCCGCTGGCGCAGGGCCAGCACCTGCTGCGGTTCCGCCAGCGCGGCGACGCCGTGCGGCTCGCGAGCGACGCCTACTTCTTCGAGGAAGGGCGCGCGGAGCGCTACGCCGGTGCGCGCTTCGGCGAGCTCAAGGTCGACGACGGCGGCGATGCCGTGCTCGTGGGGCTGCGCGATGAGGCAGGCCATCGCCTCGCCGATTGACGCCGCCCGGCGGGCCAGCGTCGCAGGGATAGCCGTGCAGGCGCCGTACCCACCGCCGGTCACCCAATCGTGACGGCGATACCCGCGCCCGCCACCTCCAGATTGCCGCTGTCGTCCACGGCCCGGGCGCGCAGCGTCAACCGCCCGGTCCCGGCGGGCTGCCACGCATAGTGCCAGGCCTCCCGACCGTGGGCGGGATGCCAGGTGCGCCCACCGTCCACCGAGACCTCCACCGCCGCCACGCAGCCGCCGCCGGCGTCGTGCGCCCGCCCGCTCACCCGCACCGGCCCGAGTGGCAGGGTGGCGCCGTCCGCCGGCGAGTCGATGGCGCAGACCGGGGGCGTGCGGTCGCTGGACCGCTCGCCCGGCACCAGCTCCGGCTGCAGGGTGGCAGGCTGCACGCCCATGTCCGCGAACAGGTTCACCGTGGCCTGCCGCACGTTGCGGTCCGGGCCGCTCGGGTCGACGCCCACGCGGGTGGCGTGTGGGTTCGCGCGCTCCGGCGGCATGCCGGTCTCGCTGTCGTGGTGGGCGTCGAGCCCCCAGCCCCACTGCACGGTGCCGGCGCCGAACACCAGTGCGCCGCTCGCGTGCCGGTACAGGGTGAGGTGGTGGGTGGCGCTGCCGGAGTCGAACACCGCGCCGCAGTCCTGCACGTAGCGCACGTTGTCGATGGTGGTCTCCGACAGTCGGAACAGGCCGGGCGGGCGGTGGCCGTTGTCCAGATCCTCGTCCCACTCGTGCCCGAGAAGCCCCTTGAGCAGCACCGCGCGCTCGCCCGGGCGCAGCCTCGCGACCCCGGTGTTGCGCCAGAAGCGCAGGCGCGCGTATTCCGCGGGCACCACCAGCGGGTCGTTGCGCCAGGCGTTGACCGTGAAGATCGTGCCGGTCAGCGCGTTCTCCGGCTGCGCACCCTCGGGGTTGAAGGGCCGCGAGTCGCGCCACGTGCCGGTCCACACGTCGGGCACCGGATCGATCTTCGCGTCGGCCTGGGTCTCCTTGTAGGTCACCAGGGTGCGGTGCGGCTCGGCGGTGCCGTCGATGCTGGGCTCGAAGCGGGTCTTCCAGAACACCTCGTTGCCGCTGAAGAAGGCGAGGTGCACGCCGGCATCGCGCGCCGCCTCCACGTGGCGGCGTTGGGGGCCGGACCAGTACTCGTCGTGGCCCACCGACAGGAACAGGCGGTGGTTCCTGATGAGCACACCGCGCCGGTCGCTGTCCACGCCGGTGGTGTAGGTGACGTCGTAGCCGTTGGCCTCCAGCCAGCGCACCACCGGGTACTCGCCGTGGAAGACCATGTTGACGGCGCGGTAATGGCGGGTCTCGAACGGGCGGTTGTAGCTCACCTTGTAGGCACGGGGTGGCCCCCCGTGCTGGCGTGGGTGATCCGGATCGAGCCGCCCGTAGGTGCAGTGGCCGCCGTAGCGGTTGTAGGCCTGCCAGGTGGTGTCCGCGGTCTGGAACAGCACGTCGGAGCGGCTGGCGTCGTCGCGCACGACGAAGTAGACGTGGCTCGCCCGGGGCTCGCGCAGCGCCGTGCGCAGGCGGCCGTGCCCGAGCAGCCCGTAGGCGTGGGTGACCCCCGCGGGGCGCTCGCGAGGGTCGTCCTGCGCGTTGTCGGCCCGCCAGCCCCGTGCGGCA
Organism: Gammaproteobacteria bacterium; assembly: GCA_041593595.1. Classification (GTDB taxonomy): domain Bacteria; phylum Pseudomonadota; class Gammaproteobacteria; order HK1; family HK1; genus JBFHNV01. The sequence goes on along the minus strand of JBFHNV010000034.1, from coordinate 14,570 downwards.
CCGTCCTGGCGCACCAGGCGGGCGAAGTAGATCCCCGACGTGGCGTCGGTCGGCGCGGTCCACGCGGCCGACACCGCCCAGTTGCCGCAGTCGTAGAGGCGCGTCTCGGGGTCGCGGATCCCTTCCGGCTGGTCCTGCGGCAGGGGCACCGAGGGCCGGATGGAGTCCACCAGGCGGGCGCCCATGCCGCCGTAGTACCCCATGCGGTAGATGTCGATCCGGTAGTCTGTGGAGTCGGTGGCGATCTTGAAGCGCAGCGTCTCGCCGCGATCGATGCTGATGTCGTGGCCGAAGCCCTGGATGGTGGGATCGCCCTGGCCGTTCACGTCCCACTCGGTGCACGGGGCGCCGGGCAGGCGGTTCTCCTCGACGATGGCGTTCGTGCGCCCGGGTCCGACAGCTCCGGATGTCGTCGACATCTAAAGCGCCGCCTCGAACGCCTCGGCGAACACGCGCCGCTCTTGCGGCGTGCCCACGGTCACGCGGATGCAGCGGTCCAGCGGCGCCACGCCGGGCATGCGCACGAACACGCCGTCGTCCTGGAGGCGCGCGAGGATCGCGCGGGCGCGATCGCCGCCGCCCACGTCGATGCACACGAAGTTGGTGGCCGAGGGGATGGACGGAAGGCCGAGGCGCCGTGCAAGCGCGTGGTAGTCGTCGCGCCCGACGCGCACCTGCTCCACCACGGAGGCCACGAACGTCTCGTCGGCGAGCGAGGCGAGCGCTCCCGCCTGGGCGATGCGGTTGACGCCGAAGTGGTTGCGGATCTTGTTGAGTCCCGTGATCGTCTCCCGCGGCGCGACGGCGTAGCCCACCCGGGCACCGGCCATGCCGTGGGCCTTGGAGAAGGTGCGCATGCGCACCAGTCGCGGCTCGTCCGCGGCCATGGGCCAGGTGACCTCCGGCGGCGCGAACTCCAAGTAGGCCTCGTCCAGCACCAGCAGCGTGTCCGCGGGCAGCGCCGCGACGAAGGTGCGCACGTCCTCCGCCCGGTGGCAGGTGCCCATGGGGTTGTCCGGGTTCGCCAGGTACACCAGCGGTGCACCGGTACGCCGCACGGCGTCCAGCATCGCGTCCAGATCGGGTGTGTCGTCGCGGTAGGGCACCGCTTCCAGCGCGCCGCCGAAGCCGGCCACATGGTAGTTGAAGGTCGGGTAGGCGCCGAGGGACGTCACCACCGGCGTGCCGGGCGCCACCAGCATGCGCACCACGTTGCCCAGCATCTCGTCGATGCCCGCGCCCAGCAGCACCTCGTCCAGGGACACTCCGTGCCTGCGGGCAATGGCCTCGCGCACCATGAAGGCCTCCGGGTCGTTGTACCAGGCGACGGTCCCGATGGCCGCGCGCATGGCCTCGGCGGCCCGCGGCGAGCAGCCGAAGGCGCTCTCGTTGGCGCCCACCCGGGCGCGGAAGGGGGTGCCGCGCCGGCGTTCCAGGGTCTCGGGGCCGACGAAGGGGATGCTGGCGGGGAGGCCGGCGACGAGGGCGGTGAAGCGGGGCATCGGGTACCTCTCTATACGCGGTCGCCACGGCGGAACGGCACCAGCAGCGCCTTCGGGTAGCGCGCCTTGCGCGCCATCACCACCATGGCAGCGATGGACAGCAGGTACGGCAGCATCAGGAACACCTGATAGGGGACGAACGCGCCGACCTGCTGCTGGGCCCGCACCTGGAACGCGTCCAGGGCGGCGAACAGCAGCGCCCCCAGCAGCGCCTTGCCGGGGCGCCAGGAGGCGAAGATCACCAGCGCCACGCAGATCCATCCGCGGCCGTTGATCATGCCGAAGTAGAAGGCGTCGAAGGCGCTCATGGTGAGGTAGGCGCCGCCCACCGCCATCAGCGCGCTGCCCGCCATCACCGCGCCGGTGCGCACCAGGAACACGTCGATGCCCTGGGCTTCCACCGCCACCGGATTCTCGCCGGCCATGCGCACCGCGAGCCCCAGCGGGGTGAAGTACAGCACCGCGAACACCACCGGCACGGAGATCAGCGCCAGCCAGGTCATGGCGGTGTGGCGGAACAGCGCCTCGCCCAGGAACGGAAGCTGCGAGAGCCAGCCCAGGTCCAGCGGCTGGAAGGGCACGATTTTGGGCGGCGTGGTGGATTCCGGGAGCAGCATGCGCACCGTGTAGTAGCTGAGCGCCGAGGCGAGCATGGTGATGCCGATGCCGGTGACGTGCTGCGAGAGTCCCAGGTGCACCGTGAATCCCGCGTGCAGCAGGCCGAACAGCGCGCCGCAGGCGGCGGCGAAGAGCACGCCGGTCCACAGATCCCCGCCCCGGTACACCCACAGCCAGCCGGCCATGGCGCCGAAGGTCATGATGCCTTCGATGCCGAGATTGAGCACCCCGGCGCGCTCGCAGATGAGCTCGCCCAGGGTCGCGAACACCAGCGGGCAGGCGATGCGCAGCGTCGCCGCCCAGAAGCCGGCCGTGAGCAGCAGATCCAGCAGGTCGTTCACCGCAGTCGCACCCGGAATCGCACCAGCATCAGGCTCACCAGCACCGCCAGCACCGAGCAGGCGACGATCACGTCGGCGATGTAGTTGGGGATGTTCACTGCGCGGCTCATGGAGTCCGCGCCCACGTAGATCCCCGCCAGGAACACTGCCGAGAGCACCACGCCCAGGGGGTGCAGCGCCGCCAGCATGGCCACCGCGATGCCGGCGTAGCCGAAGCCCGGGGACAGATCCAGCGTCAGGTAGCCCTTGAGTCCGGCCACCTCGGTGACGCCGGCCATTCCCGCGAGGCCGCCGGACAGCAGCGCCACGCGCAGCACCGTCGCGCCGATGCCGATGCCGGCGAAGGCCGCGGCCTGGGGGTTCTGGCCCACGGCGCGGATCTCGTAGCCCCACACGGTGAAGCGCATCATCAGCCACACCGCCACCGCGGCGGCGAGCCCCACCACCAGCCCCAGGTGCAGGCGCGTGCGCGGCACCAGCCGCGGCAGCACGCCCTCGTCGACGATGGGCGCCGCCTGGGGCCACCCGAGGGACATGGGATCCTTCCAGGGCCCCTCCAGCAGGTAGTTCACCAGCAGCAGGATCACGAAGTTGAGCAGCAGGGTGGTCACCACCTCGTCCACCTTCAGCCGCACCTTGAGGATCATCGGCAGCAGCAGTGCGATGCCACCGGCCAGCGCGCCGGCAGCGAACAGCATTGGGATCATGAGCGCCGGGTGCACGGCCACCATGCCGGTCCCCAGCCAGGTGGTTGCCAGCGCGCCGCAGTAGAGCTGGCCTTCGGCGCCGATGTTCCAGAACCTGGCGCGGAACGCCACCGCGGCGGCGAGGCCCGTGAGGATCAGCGGCGTTGCCCGAGCCAGGGTCTCGGTGAGGGCGAAGCGCGAGCCGAAGGCGCCCTTGAACAGCAGGGCGTAGGCGGCGGGCACGGACTCCCCCGCCCACAGCACCAGCACGGAGGTGAGCAGCAGCGACGCCGCCACCGCCACCAGGGGCGCGGTGACCGCCAGCCACAGGGGCGCGCGCTCCCGGGGCTCGAGCCTCATGCTGCGATCTCCGCCTCGCGCCTCATGGCGCGGCTCCCGCCTCGCATCGCAGCGCGCGGTCTCGACACGCCCGCGTCACGACGCCGCCTCCGCGGCTGGCCGGTGACCCAGATCGCCGCCCATCATCAGCCCCAGGTCCCGCGCGCTCACCGCGTCCGCGGGCAGCGCCTCGCTCATGTGCCCGCGGGCCATGACCACCACCCGGTCCGCCAGCGCCAGCAGCTCGTCCAGGTCCTCCGACAGCAGCAGCACCGCCGAGCCCCCGGCCTTGGCCTCCAGCAGCTGCGAATGCACGAAGGCGATGGCCCCTTCGTCCAGGCCGCGCACCGGCTGATTGGCGAGGATCAGGCGCGGGCGGCGGCTGAGCACCCGCGCCAGGATCAGCTTCTGCATGTTGCCGCCGGACAGCAGGCGGGCCGGCACGTCCATGCCGTCGCACCGGATGTCGAAGCGGTCCATGAGATCGCGCGCGTGGCGACGGCACGCGGCACCGTCGATGACGCGACCTCCCCGCCAGAACGGTGCGCGCCGCAGATCCTCGCTCAGCAGGTTCTCCCAGACGGACATCTCCGGGAACACCCCGGTGGCGTGCCGGTCCTCGGGGATGCGTGCGATGCCGAGTTCCACGAAGTGGCGCGGCGACCAGCGGGTGACGGCCGCACCGCGCCAGCGCACCGTGCCCGACGCCGGTCGCGCGAGGCCGCAGAGCAGCCGCGCCAGGGTGAGCTGGCCGTTGCCCGCGACGCCCGCCACCCCCACGATCTCGCGCTCGTGCACCGTGAGCGACACGTCCGCGAGCGCCATCGCGCCGTCGCGCCCGGGCACGTGCACGCCTGCCAGCTCGAGCACCGGCGCACCCGGCTCGAGATGGCTCACCTCGGGCCGGGTCACGGCGCGCCCCACCATCATCTCCGCCAGCGCGTGCCGGTCGGTGTCCGCGGTGGCCACCTCGCCCACCTTGCGCCCGCGGCGCAGCACCGCCACGCGATCGCTCACCGCCAGGATCTCGTGCATCTTGTGGGAGATGAACACCACCGACAGGCCGCGGGCCACCATGGCGCGGAGCGTCGCGAACAGGTGCTCGGATTCCTGGGGCGTCAGCACCGCGGTGGGCTCGTCCAGGATCAGGATCCGCGCGCCGCGGTAGAGCGCCTTCAGGATCTCGACACGCTGGCGCTCGCCCACGGACAGCTCGCCCACCAGCCGTTCGGGATGCACCGCGAGGCCGAACTCGTCGGCAAGGTCCTGCAGGCGCCGGCGGGCGGCCTGTCGGCGCGAGCGCCAGGAGAGCAGGGGCTCGGTGCCGAGCGTCACGTTGTCCAGGACGCTCAGGTTGTCCGCCAGGGTGAAGTGCTGGTGGACCATGCCGAGGCCTGCCTCGAGGGCCGCCCGCGTGTTGCCGGGCGGCAGCGGGCGGCCTGCCACGCGCACGCTGCCCGCGTCGGCGGTGTAGTGGCCGAAGAGGATGTTCATCAGGGTGGTCTTGCCGGCACCGTTCTCGCCGAGCAGGGCCAGGACCTCGCCGCGGGCGAGGGAGAGGGAGATGTCGTCGTTGGCGACCAGGGCGCCGAAGCGCTTGGAGACGTGGTCGATCTCCAGGATGACCGGTCGTGGATTGTCCATGCCTCTCACCCCCGCCTTCTCCCCGCGAGCGGGGAGAGGGGGTCAGAGGAAGGGTTGCTGATGGCCCTCACCCCTCAATAGGTTGACTTGGGCTCCTCGTCGTTGATCTTCACCGTGTGCTCGCCGGCGAGGATCTTCTGCTTCATCTCCGCCACCTTGGCCTTGGCGTGCGCCGGGATCCGGTCCTCGAACTCGTAGTACGGGGCCAGCGAAGCACCGCCCTTGGCCATCATGGTCCACTCCTTGTAGTCCTCGGCCTTGAACTCGCCCTTCTTCACCAGCTCGATGGCATGGTTGATGGCGTTCTCCATGTGCCACAGGGCGGAGGTCACCACCACGTCGGTGCCCTTCTCTTCCTTGTTCATGTCGTTGACGTTGCCGAAGGCGATGATGCCCTTCTCCCGCGCCGCGGCCACCACGCCGGCGCGCTCGGCATAGAGCACGTCCACGCCCGCCTCGATCTGGGCGAAGGCCGCCTCCTTGGCCTTGGGCGGGTCGTACCAGGAGCCGATGAAGGTGACCTTGAACTTCACGTCCGGGTTGACCGAGCGGGCGCCGTCCATGAAGGCGTGGAACAGGCGGTTCACCTCGCCGATGGGATAGCCGCCCACCATGCCGATGCGGTTGGTCTTGGTCATGGAGCCCGCCAGGATCCCCATCAGGTAGCAGGGCTCGTGGATGTAGTTGTCGAACACGGCGAAGTTCTTGCCGTGAGGCGGGAAGGAGTCGCCCATGAGGAACGCGACGTCCGGGTAGTCGTCAGCCACCTTGCGCGCCTCGCGGGCGATGCCGAAGGCCTCGCCCACGATGAGGTCGACGCCGCTCTCGGCGTACTCGCGCAGCACCCGCACGTAGTCCGTGTTGGCCACCTTCTCCGAGTACACGTAGTCGATGGCGCCAGCCTTGGCGGCCCTGTCCAGGGCCAGGTGCAGGCGCGCGTCCCACTTCTGCTGGATGGGCTGGGTGTAGATCCCCGCCACCTTGATCTTCTGCTGTGCGAGCGCGGGCGCAGCGGCGCCGAGCAGCGCGGTGCCCATGACGGCGGCAGCGAGCCCCGCGACGAAGCTGCGGCGGTGGGGGTGCATGGTGCGAGTCATCGTCCTCTCCCTTTCTTGTCGGTGATTCGTTGTCCGTTGTCGGTGAGCCGCGCCGTCGGGCGCCGGACGGGACCGGCGGCGGCGGGTACGGCCGGGAACGTGCGTGCGCCGTGCGGCGGCCTCACTTGGTGCCGTACATGCGGTCGCCCGCGTCGCCCAGGCCCGGGCGGATGTAGCCGTGGTCGTCCAGCCCGCGGTCGACGGCGGCGGTGTACACGGGCACGTCCGGGTGGGCGGCGGCGAAGGTCTCGATCCCTTCCGGCGCCGCCAGCAGGCACACGAACTTGATGCGCGTGGCGCCGGCGTCCTTCACCCGCTGTACCGCCGCCACCGCGGAATTGCCGGTGGCCAGCATGGGATCCACGACGATGCTGAGGCGATCGCCGATGGCGTCCGGGAGCTTCAGGTAGTACTCCACCGGCACCAGGGTCTTCGGATCCCGGTACAGGCCCACGTGTCCCACCCGTGCCGAGGGGATGAGATCCAGCATGCCGTCGAGCAGCCCGTTGCCCGCGCGCAGGATGGACACGAAGCACAGCTTCTTGCCCTCGAGCTTCGGTGAGCGGGTGCTCTCCAGCGGCGTGGTCACGTCGACCAGCTCGGTGTCCAGATCGCGGCACACCTCGTAGGCCATGAGCAGGCTAATCTCGCGCAGCAGCTGGCGGAACTTCGACGTGACCGTGTTGACGTCCCGCATCAGGCTCAGCTTGTGCTGTACCAGCGGGTGGTCGACGACGTGAACTGCGTGACCGGTCATGGGAAAACTCCTTGCACAGGCGGCTAGAACAATGTCCCGTCGCTGGCGACGGTGAGCGGAGGCGCGCCGCCTGCGCGCCGCTCGGCGGCGATGCGCCGCCCGGCGGACCACGTGCCTCCCTGCAGCACCGCCGCGAGGGGCAGTCGGGCGGCGTCCAGGCCCAGCAGCGCGCGCACCCGCGCCGCGATGCGGTCCAGGGCGGCGACCGTCAGCGCGCGCCATTCCACCACCAGCGTGTCTCCGGGAGCATGGGTGCGGGCGAAAGCGCTCTCGTCGCGTGGGCTCAACACGCCGCAGTCCACCAGCAGCCCGCCGTTGCGGTACTCGGCCAGCCCGGTGAGGGCGTCCGGCTCGGTGACCGCGATGCCCGCCTCCTCCAGCGGCTCGATGAGGGAGTAGGCCAGCCACTGTGTGAGCTTGTGGAACGGCACCAGCCCGTCGCTCTCGTCCGCGCGCTTCACCGCCGGATGCACGCCCACGTCCCCTACCCGGATACCCCCCAGCATGCGGCCGGCGGGCCAGATGTCGCCCAGCTGGACGAGCAGCGCCACCACGATCTCCCGCGCCGGCAGCCGCCCCGCGGCGGCGCGCCCGCGCAGGTGGTCGTAGAGGTGCCCGGGGCGCGTCTCGCCGCTGCGGGTGAACACCGTCCTGCGCGCGGTCACGGTGTCGCCGAGGCGGCGCAACAGCTCGCAGCGCCGGGCGAGGCCGGGCAGCGGGTTTGCGGCGTCCGACTGCATCCAGCGGGCCAGGTCGTCCGGCGCCAGCGCGCACAGACGCGTCGCGTCGGCGCGCAAGGGATCGCGTTCCCCGGCCGTGCTCAGCGCACCCGCGCCGAACAGTCGCAGGCTCGCCAGCGCGAGGCCCTCGGAGCGGCCCGCGGTGATGCCGCTGGCCGCGTCCTGGTAGCGCCACCGCGCGCCGGCGCCGGCGTCCAGCAGCACCGAGACGATGGCCAGATCGAAGCGGCTGCGGGCGCGGGCGTGCACGTCGTCGGGGCCACGTGCTGCCGCCAGCTCGCGCCACAGGTCGCGGCCGCTCAGCTCGAAGTGGCGCCAGCGGCTGTGGAAGGGCACGTGGCCGTGCGGGTAGTTGCGGCGCAGCTCCGCCACTACCTGCTCGGCGGCGCCGTCCAGGGCTCGCCTCTCCAGGCGGAAGTGCGCCAGCCCGTCGGCCTCGGCCAGGGCCCACAGCTCGCCGCAGCGCTCGCGCACCGCCTCCGGCGTCAGCAGCGCCGCCAGCGGCGCCGGGGCGGCGGGCGCGGTGGCGGTCACGGCAGCAGATCCCTGCCCTTCACCTGGCCGAGGCGCTCGCCGTCCGGCACGTCGCCCGAGGTGTAGTAGCCGGCCGCCTTCTTGGCCTCGATCTCCACGTGGGCGTCGTCGGGGATGAGGTCCGGGGGGATGTCCAGCCGCTCGCCGATCTCGATCCCCTGTGTGGTGAGCGCGCGGTGCTTCATGTCGCTCATCGAGGCGAAGCGGTCGATGCGGGTGATCCCGAGCCAGTGGAACACGTCGGGCATCAGCTCCTGGAACCGAGCGTCCTGCACGCCCGCCACGCACTCCGTGCGCTGGAAGTACTTCGCCGCGGTGTCACCGCCCTCCTGGCGCTTGCGGGCGTTGTAGACCAGGAACTTGGTCACCTCCCCGAGCGCGCGGCCCTCCTTGCGGTTGTACACCACCAGCCCGTTGCCGCCGGCCTGGGCCATCTGCACGCAGATCTCGATGCCGTGGGTGAGGTACGGACGGCAGGTGCAGATATCGGAGCCGAACACGTCGGATCCGTTGCACTCGTCGTGCACCCGGCACGCCAGCGGCGTCGCCCGGTCACCGATGCGGGTCACGTCGCCGAACACGTACACGGTGATGCCGCCAATGGGCGGCAGGAAGACCTCGAGATCCGAGCGCGTCACCAGCTCCGGGTACATGCCGCCGGTGTACTCGAACAGCACCCGGCGGAAGGCAGGCTCGTCGACGCCGAAGCGTGCCGCGATCCCCGGCAGGTGCCACACGGGGTCGATGGCGATCTTGGTCACCTGCACGTCACCGCTGCTGCTCAGGATCCGGTTGTCGGGCGTGAGGCGACCGCGCTGCACCGCCTCGCGCAGCTCCGGCAGCGAGAGGCGCGCCTGGGTCACGGCGATGGTGGGGCGGACATCCATGCCCGCGGCGAGCTGCTCGCGGAAGACCTCGGTCACCAGGTGGCCCCAGGGGTCGAAGGAGACGATCTTCGCCGGGTCGGTCCACTGGGGATGCGGCCCGATGCTCATGATGGGCGCGGTGTTGGTGAGGTCCGGGCGGTGTGCCGGGTCCAGGCGGCCCGCGGCCACCGACACCGCCAGGTACACCGAGTAGCTGCCCGAATGGGTGCCGATGGTGTTCTTGGTAACGGGGCTGGTGACCGTGCCGATGACCGGCCCGCGCTCGGCGGGCGTCGGCGCCCCCCAGTGGATGGCGTGGGACCACCCGGGCCCGTGCGGGCGGTGGGAGGTGAGAATGATGTGCCGCGAGCCGGCCATGGACCTGACCCTCCAGTCTTGCGCGGGGGATTAGGGCACGCGCGGGTGCGCGATCGCGTGAGTGTGGCGTAAGCGTGGCGCGACTTCCACAGCGTGCCCTGCGGCAGATCGCGCTTCCCGCGCGGGGCGGGCCGGCGGCGGTGCATTTGGCCCGGAGGCCGGCAGATATGCCCCGGCGCTACCGCCAGGGCGCCGCGTGGCCGTCGATGAGCCGGGCCCGGGATTTGCGGATTTGCGCCGTGGGAACAGCAGCTTGTGGCTGCGCCGGCGCTGCCCGGACCGGTTCGCGGCACCCTGGCACGGTCCTCGCAGTCCTGAAGACCAGTTACATCACGCCAAGGAATTCGACATGCTCAGCTGGGCTCTGCTGTTCCTGATCGTGGCCATCGTGGCCGGGGTACTCGGTCTGTCCGGCGTCGCCGGCGCTGCTGCCAACATCGCCTGGGTCCTGTTCGTGGTGGGGCTGATTGCCGCCATCGTGTTCGGGCTGCTGGGGCGACGGCCCAGCCACTGACGGGCCCGGACGTGGCAGGCGACAGGCGCTCCGGCCGCGGCGCGCGCACCACGGCGCCGCGCCAGCAGGCGCGGGACCAGGCCATGGCCACGGTCCCGCGCCGTGACGGAGCCCGCTACTCGAGCGGGTCCCGCGTCGCGTGGGTGGGTCCGCGCCGCGCAGGGCCCGTGCTCCGGGTTGCGGCCCGCGGCGCGGGCCGACAGACCGTGCTCACGGTGCTGCTGCGCACGCTGGAGGGCGCGATCCTGGGCCTCGCCGTCGGCGCGGCACTGTCGGTCTCCGGGGTCCTGCCTCCGGATCCCACCTTCGCCCTGGCGGTGGCCTGCAGCCTGGGCGCGGTGGGCGGCCTCGTGATCTCCGCGTTCCAGAGCACGACGGTGCAGTCCGGTGCAGACGAGGACGACGACACGGGGCGCTGACGGGCCAGGCCGAGGCGTCGTCGGGGCTGTGCGCGAGCGGCCGGTAGACTGTGCGCCACCCGGGCGTGGCACTGCCGCCGCGCCGCTGCCCCGAGGACCGGCTTCGCCCATGCTCGACCGTCCGCTGCTCACCCTGACCACCGCCAGCACCATGATGGTGCTGATCCTGTCTTTCGCGCTCATGTTCGCCGTGAAGCGAAGCCATGACCGGTTCGACACGGTCGTCGCCGTGCTCGGGGCCATGAACGGGCTGGAGGCATCCGTACGCAGCGTGATCGGATCCGACCGCAACGCCACGCCGCCGCGCCTCGCTGCCGGAATCGACGACATCGCGGCGCGGCTCGAGGCGGTGGAGGCGCAGGAGTCCCGGCTGCTGGATGGTGCGTACCCGGTGGCGGGCGACGCGGCCACCTCGCCAGCGCAGCGCCGCGAGTACCTGCTGGATGCCCTCACGCGCGAGGCGCGCGCCGAGCTGTGGCTGGCACAGGGGGTCGCCGCGCTCCTCGCCACCGGCATGGTGCTGATGGCGTGGCTCATGAGCCAGCACGTGCACCGGCCCCTGGTGGTGCTCAACGGCCTGCTGTCCACCATGGCGCGGCGCCGCTACGAGCGCGCCGAGTCCGCCAGCGACAGCCCCCTGCTGGGCCCGCTGTTCGAAAGCTACAACGATCTCGTGGAGCGGGTGCGAACGTCGGAAGAGGCGCAGGCGCGGCGCGAGGCAGAGCTGAGACAGGAGCTGCGCGAAGCCACCCGCGCGTTGCTGCAGCAGCAGGTGAGCCTCGCCCGCGAGCAGCGCCTCGCCGCCACCGGCGAGTTCGCCGCCCAGCTCGCCCACGATCTGCGCAATCCCCTGGCCGGGATCCTGGCGGCGGTGGAGAACCTGCTGCGCGACAGCATCGGCGACGACCACCGCGGGCGCCTGTCGATGGTGCGCGACGAGGTGCGGCGCATCGCCCGCCAGCTGGACGGGCTGGTGGACGCGTCGCGCCAGAGCCCCGAGCCGTCACGGCCGCTGTCCGTGTGTGAGCTGGCGGAGTCCCTTCTGAGTCTCGCCTCGTACCAGCTGCCGCCCGGCGTCGAGCTGGGCTGCAAGGTGCCCCACGACCTCGTCCTCAACGTCCCGGAGTCGGGCCTGCGCCAGGCGTTGCTGAACCTGTTGCTCAACGCCGCCAGCGCGCTGGGCGATGGCCCCGGCCACATCGAGATCGTCTCCGATTCGACGCAGGAGCGGATATCGCTGAGCGTCATCGACAGCGGGCCGGGCTTCAGCCAGGAGGTCCTGGATGCCGGGGTGCGCGCGTTCAACACCTCTCGCGCCGGAGGTACCGGCCTCGGCCTTGCCGCCGCGCGGCGCTTCATCCGCGACCTGGGCGGCGAGCTCGAGCTCTCGAATCGGGAGGGCGGCGGCGCGCGCGTGACGCTCGAGTTCCCGGCGAGGCTGCGCGATGGCTGACACGCTGCTGATCATCGAGGACGAGCGGCTGCTGGGCGCGGAGCTCGAGCGCCACTACGCGGGCCAGGGCTGGGACGTGGTGCTGGCGGCCAGCGCCGCCGAGGCGCGCGAGGCGCTGGAGGAGGAGGGGCGCAGTCCGCTGGTGGTGCTGTCGGACATGAACCTGCCCGACGGCAACGGCCTGGACCTCATGGAGGCGTCCCGCCGCGCGGGCGCCAGCAGCGAGTGGGTGTTCCTGACCGGCTACGGCAGCGTGCCGGACTCGGTGCGGGCGCTGCGCCTGGGGGCCTGCGACTACCTGGAGAAGCCCTGCGACCACGATCGCCTGGACGTGGTGATCAGCAGCGCGGCACGCAGCGCCCGTGCCCACCGCCGGCTCTCCGAGCAGGCCGACGCACGGCGGCGCCGCTTCCCGCCGGATGCCTTCCTCGGCCGCAGCGACGCGGCCGCGCAGGTGCGCCGCCTGCTCTCGAAGCTCGCAACGGTGCCGTTCAGCTCGCTGATCATCACCGGCGAGACCGGCACCGGAAAGGGGCTGGTGGCGCGCATCCTGCACCACTCGGGCGAGCGTGCGGCAGAGCCGCTGGTGGAGGTGAACTGCGCGGCGCTGCCGGCGTCGCTGCTCGAGTCGGAGCTGTTCGGCCACGAGGCGGGGGCCTTCACCGGCGCCAAGGGACGCCGCCGGGGGCTGTTCGAGCAGGCCAGCGGGGGCACCCTGTTCCTGGACGAGATCGGCGAGATGGACATCGAGCTGCAGGCGAAGCTGCTGTCCGCCATCGAGGACCGCCAGGTGCGCCGTCTGGGCGGCGAGAAGGCGATTCCGGTGGACGTGCAGATCGTCGCCGCCACCAACCAGGACCTGTCCGCGCGGGTCGCCGAGGGCGCGTTCCGCGACGACCTGTTTCACCGCCTGAGCGCGTTCCGGGTGGCGTTGCCGGCGCTGCGCGAGCGCAAGGAGGATCTGGAGGACCTGGTGCCCGCCTTCGTCGCGGAGTTCAACGCCACCGCGGGCAGGCGCGTCAGCGAGGTGAGCGAGGACGTGTGGAAGGCGCTGCGGGCCCACGCCTGGCCCGGGAACATCCGCGAGCTGCGCAACGTGGTGGAGCGCTGCGTGCTGTTCGCGGACGACGAGCACTTCCCCGCCGAGTGGCTGCAACTCGAGCCACCCCGATCCGCGGACCTCGAGAGCCTGGTGGACGGCGATCGCGTGATCATTCCGCTGGACGGCAGCGTCGCGCTGGCGGACATGGACCGGCTGGTGATCCAGACGGCGCTGGCGCGCAACGACGACAACGTGACCGCCACCGCGCGGGTGCTCGGCACGACCCGCGAAACGCTCCGCTACCGAATCCAGAAATACGGCCTGGGCAAGGACGGCGAGTCCGGCTGATCGCGGCGCCTCCGACGGCGGGGCAATGGACCCGCCGCCGGTGCATTTGCCCCGGTGGTGGCGCCGGTATCAAGCGCCTCTACTCCACCGATCAAGCACTTGCCAGCCTGGCATGGTTTTCGCTCCGTCTCGTGCAGAAAGGGTCGCGCACCGTCGCGGCCCAGCGATCCAGACACACCACACGAGGAGCACACCATGTTCAGGAAGTCACTCATCGCCACCGCGCTCGCCGGCGTGCTCGCGACCACGCCAGCGCTGGCCACCACCGGCGCCGCGTCCGAGACGTGGACCGAGGCGTCCATCGTCACGGCCTACACGCTGAACGAGCACCTGAATCCCTTCGACATCGACGTGGAAGTGCGCTCGAGCACCGTGACGCTGAGCGGCGAGGTGGAGTCCGAGGTGGAGAAGGGCCTCGCCGAAGAGATCGCGCGCAGCGTCGACGGCGTGAAGCGCGTGGAGAACCACCTGCGCGTCTCGCGTGACGCCACGCGCAAGGACGCCGGCGGCAACGGTTTCGCCCGCTCCGTCGAAGACGCGTCCATCACCGCGCGGGTGAAGTCGCAGCTGCTGTGGAACCGTGCCACCAGCGGCACCGCCGTGAACGTGACCACCGAGAGCGGGGTAGTGACCCTCGAGGGCCGGGTCGATTCCGACGCCGAGCGGGCGCTGGTGCGCAAGGTGGCGCGCAACACCGAGGGCGTGCGCTCGGTGAACGATCGCATGGAAGTCAAGGGGGCAACGAGCGCGTCGAGCGACGGGCAGGTATCGCCCAGCGAGGCGGTCAGCGACCTGACGAGCAACGTCAGCGACACCTGGGTGACCACCAAGGTGAAGTCGGCGCTGCTCTACAGCTCTGACGTCGAGGGCACGGACATCAATGTGGATACGGACGCCGGGATCGTGACCCTGTCGGGCACCGTCGACAACGAGCAGGAGATGGCGCGTGCCATCGAGATCGTGGAAGGCATCATCGGTGTGAAGGGCGTGCAGACGGAGCTGCGCGTGAGCCCCTCCACCAGCTGATGCCACTTGGCGGGGCGCGCCCGCGCGGCGCGCCCCGGGCACTCGCCCGGCGCGATGTCGACATGACCACTTGGCGGGCGGGTCTGACGACCCACGTGCGACCCAGGAGGATCACCATGCACACGAAGCGCACACTGCCTCTCGCCCTCGTCGTGCTGCTCGGTGCTGCTCATGCCGGCACAGCCGGACAGCCCGAGCAGCACGACGAGGGCGAGAGTCAGTGTGCGCTTCGTGTGCATGGTGATCCTCCTGGGTCGCACGTGGGT
>JBFHNV010000033.1:0-35303 GCA_041593595.1 Gammaproteobacteria bacterium | reverse complement strand
GCCACCGGGCGCATCAGCCGCGCGCAGTAGCCGCGCACCTTGGGCACCAGCTCCAGGTGCAGCACGTCGCCGTCGCCCAGCGCAGCGTCGTCGAGGGCGCCGTGCAGGAAGTTCCAGCCTCGGGCGACGCTGATGGGGCCGGTGCGCCCGGTGTCGGCGCCCAGGCGCACGAAGGCGGCGGAGGCCCCCGCGGCCGCTCGCCGGGCGCTCGCGCCTGCGGCGGTCGCCTCGACGGCCTCGGCCATGGCCGCGTCGGCAATGGCCGCAGCGGCGCGCCGATGCTCGATCTCCCGCGGCGACTTGATCAACCGCTCGGCCCGCAGCGCGTCCGAGAGATCCACGAGCTCCGCGCCGGGCAGGCGCGCGGCGAGGCGGCTGAACCGGCCCGCGGGCATGGCGTAGGAGTCGAGATCCAGCCCCACGCGGCCGCGCCCGGCACCCAGCTCGGCGAGCCCGCGGGCGGTCGCCTCCAGGGGATCCTCCGTGTCGGCGAATGCGATGCGGCGCGAGAACCAGGCCGCGTCCAGGAAGGGCTGCTCGTCCAGGTGGCGCACCACCATCAGCGGCTCGCCGTGGCGCGGCACCAGCACGCAGCGGTACAGGTTCAGCGACACGGACCAGCCGGTGTAGTAGTGCAGCATCTCGCACTCGTCGGCCAGCACCGCATCCAGCCCGCGGGCGTGCATGAGCCGGCGCAGGCGCTCGATGCGCGGCGGGTACTCCTCGGGCGGGAACGGCGGCGGGCGGTGCAGCGCGTCCGTCACGGCGCGGCCACGCCGCAGATGTCGAGGATGGCGAGCAGGTAGATGCGGATGGCGTCCAGGTAGTCCGGCACGTCCACCCGCTCGTCGGGCATGGTGTTGTAGCGCCCCCCGGGGCCGCACACGATGCCCGGCATGCCGCCCAGGCGAGCCAGGTGCGCCGCGTCGGTGCCGTAGAAGCAGTACGGGCGCACCGGGCCGAGGGGCGGGTCCGTGCCGCGCACCGCGCGGTGGGCGTCGCGCACCACGCGCACGATGCGCGCCTCGCGGTCCACCTGGAACGGCCCCATGGCCGGGCGGTCGCCGCCCAGGCGCTCGAGCCGGGTCGCGAGACCGGGGAACTCGCGCTCCAGCGCCGTGAGGAGGCCTCGCAGATCCTCGAGCACACCGGCCTCGCTCTGACTGGGCGCGTAGCGCGCGCTGCCCCGCAGGCGCACGTGATCCGCCACCTGGGGCGGGCGCCAGTCGTGCAGCTCCGGCCCGAGCGCGCCGTGCAGCACTCCCACGTGGCCGCGGTTGACCGAGAGGTGCTCGTCGCTCGCCGCGCCCGAGAAGCACATGGCGTCGATGCGCGGCACGAGCGCGCAGGCGGCGGCGATGGCGTCCACCGCCTCCTCGCGCTTGGACAGGTGGCGGGTCACGCCGGTGAGCTCGATCTCGAAGTGCAGCGATCCCGCGTGCAGGGTGAGCCCGGCCAGGTCCGTGGGCTCGGCGTTGATGAAGTGGTCGGCGCGCAGCCCCGACTGCATGGCGCGCACGGTGCCGATGCCGCCCTGCAGCTCGCCCACCACGTAGGTCAGGATCACGTCGCCGGCGAGACGCACGCCTGCGTCGACGAGCGTCTTCACCGCCCAGTAGTAGGCCGCGTCGCCAGCCTTCATGTTCGACACGCCGATGCCGTAGATGAAGCGCTCGTCGTGGTGCCCGCCCCAGGGATCCACAGTCCAGCCCGCGGTGGCGGGATTGGTATCCAGGTGACCGTTGAACAGCAGGCTCTCGCCGCCGCCCGCGCCCGCCAGGCGGCCGATGGCGTTGGCGCGATCCCCCTCCACCGGCTGCAGCTCCGCCTGCATGCCGAGATCGCCCATGCGCGCCACCATGTGCCGGGCGAGCTCGGTCTCCCCCGGCGTGGCGCTGTAGCTCTTGAAACGGATCATGTCCGCCAGGAACCGGAGCGCGCCGCGCGCGTCGATGGCCTGGACGAGATCCCGGGGATCCACCGCCGGCTATTCCGCCTCGCCCGCGCTGGCCATGGCGTGCACGTGGTAGGGCTCGCGGGCGAGCCCGACGCAGAACCGGCCGACCAGCGGCTCGAGGCGCGCGGCCAGGTCGCGCAGATCGTGGTTCAGCGCGCGCAGCTCCTCCGTCGCCTGCTCCGCCTGGCGCCGCACCCGGGCCAGATCCACGTTGGTGAAGCGCCCGTCCCACACCACGATGCGCCCGCCCACCATGACACCGTCCACCGCGGCGCCGTCCTCGGTGTTCACGAGCTGGTTCACCGGGTCGTTCATGGGGATCCAGTTCACGTGCCCCAGATCCAGGAACACCAGATCCGCCAGGGCGCCGGGCGCGATGCGGCCGAGGGTGTCGCCGAAGCCCAGCGCGCGGGCGCTGTCCCGGGTGGCCATCCGGAACGCGTCGCGTGTCGACAGCCAGCCCTGCGGGTCGTGGTCCCGCACCCGCGAGACATAGGCGGCGAGGCGCATGGCCTCGAACATGTTCTGGTTGTCCGCGCAATGCGCGCCGTCGGTGCCGACCCCCACGGTGACGCCGGCGCGAAGCATCTCCCGCGCCGGCGCGATCCCGGAGCCGAGCCGCAGGTTGCTGCCGGGGTTGTGGGCGACGCTGGCGCCCCGGTCCGCGAAGCGGCGCACGTCGTCGCCGTCCAGCCACACGCAGTGGGCGCCGGTGAAGTCCGGCCCCAGGTAGCCGAGGGCGTCCAGGTGCGCGGTGAGGGTCTGCCCGTAGCGGCGCAGGCCCACCACCGCCTGCACCTTCGACTCCGCCAGGTGCATGTGCAGCCCCGCCCCGTGCTCCCGGGCGAGCCGCGCGCAGCCGGCGAGGAAGTCGTCGGCGCAGTGCAGCGGGATGGTGGGCGCAAGCGCCAGGCGCACCCGGTCGCGGTCGTGGCGCCAGCCGCGGAGCAGCGCCTCGCACGCCGCGAGGGTAGCGTCGCCGGGCGCCAGCACCGACTCGTCCACCCGGGCCCGCAGCGCGTCGGGCAGCGACGCCGCGAGCCCCGGGATGGCCTGGAAAAAGGTGCGATCCGCGATCATGGGCGCCAGCACCGCGCGCATTCCGGCGTCTGCGTAGCCGCGCGCCGCCGCGTCCATGCCCTCGACGGTGGGCAGCGGGAACTCGAAGTAGAGGTCGTAGCACGCGGTGCAGCCCTTGCGCAGCATCTCCAGCGCACCCACCAGGGCCGCCAGGTACTTGTGCTCCGTGGCGCGGTTGCCGGTGATCCACGGGCCGGCGTTGAGCAGCAGCTCCAGCGTCCAGCGATCGCCGGCCCCCTTGCCCAGGCTGCCGTGGCCGTGGGTGTGGGCGTTCACCAGCCCCGGGATGACGAGCCGGTCCGAGGCGTCCAGCTCCGCCGCATCGCCGGGCGCGGCCATGCCCGGCGCGCCCAGGGCCTCGATGCGCCCGTCGCGGATGAGGATGTCCGCCGCCGCGGCGTCTCCGCGGTCCAGGTCCAGCACCCGGGCGCCGCGCACCACCGTGTCCACCGGGGCGCTCACGGTGGGCCCCCGGCGCCGCCCCGGGGCGCCAGCAGGGCCGCGACGGCACCCGGGGCCTCGGGGTCGGGCATGCCGCGCCGCACCGCCGCCACGTCCTTCCCCTGCATGGGCCATTCCTCCCGTTGCCGCCCGGCCCGGAACGGCGGGCCGACGCCGGCTATGGTGATCAACGTCACACCGGACATCAACGGGCGGTCCCGGCACGAACGCAGCGGTCCACCGGGCGCGTTGCAGCGCGGCAAGGGAGCGTTGACCGGCAGCGTCGCTTGCGATTACATGCGTGCACTCGCGCCCGAACGACCGGCGCGCGACGGGCGAGGGCGCTCGTCAGAAAGCGGCCTGCCTCGACCGACACCCGATGGAGGAGAAATTCCATGATTCGCAAGACGATGCTCGTCATCGCCGCCGCGTGCGCGATGGCCTTGGCGGCGACACCGGCCGCCGCCCAGAAGCGCGGCGGCGTGCTGAAGTTCGCCGTGCCGTCGGTGAAGCCGGGCCTGGATCCGGCGCGCACGTCCACCGGCGACGGCTACATGCTCACCGCCATGATCTTCAGCAACCTCACCCGCGTGGATCACAACCTCGAGCCGCAGCCCCAGCTCGCCGAGCGCTGGGAGGCCAACGACGACAGCACCGAGTGGACCTTCCACCTGCGCAAGGGGGTGAAGTTCCACAACGGCCGCGAGGTGGTCGCCGAGGACGTCAAGTTCAGCATCGACCGGATCCTCGATCCGAAGACCGCCAGCAAGGGCGAGAAGTCGCTGGGACCGATCGAGGAGATCGTCGCGCAGGACAGCCACACGGTGGTGTTCAAGCTGGCAGGCCCCTACGCCGACCTGCCGCTGCAGCTCGGCAACACCTTCGCCCGCATCATCGCGAAGGAGAACCTGGACGACCTGGGTAACAAGCCCATCGGCAGCGGCCCCTTCGTGCTCAAGGAGTACGTGCCGGGGACGCGTGCGGTGCTGGCGCGCAACCCGGACTACTTCGAGGAGGGTCTGCCGTACCTGGACGAGGTGCACCAGGTCTACATCAAGGAGTACGCGGCCCAGATGTCGGCGCTCAAGACCGGCGAGGTGCACGTCATGTACCTGGCGCCGGCCGAGATCATCCCGCAGCTCGAGGGCCAGCCGGAGATCGAGGTGCTGCAGGTGTCGGCGCCGTCGTTCCAGCCGCTGGTGATGAACGTCACCAAGAAGCCCTTCGAGGACGTGCGGGTGCGCCAGGCCCTGCGCCTCGCCCTCGACCGCAAGTCCATGATGGAGGCGGCGACCGGCGGCTTCGGCACGCTGGGCAACGACCACCCCGTGTCCCCGGGCAGCCCCTGGTTCGACAAGAGCCAGGACATGCGCACGCGTGACGTTGCGAAGGCGAAGGCGCTGCTCGCCGAGGCCGGCTACCCGAACGGGATCGACATCAAGTTCTTCACCTCGACGGGTCGTCCCGGCCTCGAGGAGGCCGCGGTGGTGGCGCAGCAGACGCTCTCCGAGGCGGGCATCCGGGTGCAGATCGAGAGCGTCGAGATCGCGCGCCTGTACAGCCAGGTGCTGCCGGACATCCCCGAGTTCGCGATCTCGCACAACAACTGGTTCGGGCGGCCCACCATCGACGAGACCTTGTCACCCTACTATTACACCAAGAGCAACTGGAACTTCTCCGGCTTCACCGACCCCGAGGTGGACAAGCTGCTGGATCTCGCCAAGAGCAGCACGGACATCGCCAAGCGCAAGACCCTGTACGGGGAAATCCAGAAGATCCTGTGGGACCGCGGCCCCGAGGCGGTGCCGTACTTCCGCAACTACGTCTCCGCGGTCCGCAAGGAGGTGGAGAACTACAAGCTGATCCCCGTGCAGTACGTGGATCTGCGGGAGGTCTGGCTGAAGTAGCGCGGGCTGCTTCGCGGCCGGGGCGGCGCACCGCCCCGGCCGCGCCCTCCGATCCCGGCCGGCGAGACCCCACGTGCTCCACTTCATCCTCCGCCGCCTGAGCCTGCTGGCGCTGACACTGCTCGGGATCTCGCTGCTCATCTTCGGCATCCTGCAGCTCCTGCCCGGCGACGCGGCGACCCAGATCCTCGGCGCCTGGTCGGAACGCTCGGGCAAGACCCACGAGTACCTGCGCGCCGCCCTCGGCCTCGACCGGGCCTGGTACGAGCAGTACTTCGGCTGGCTGTGGGGCGTGCTGCAGGGCGACCTGGGGCGCAGCCTCGCCATGGACGCGCCCATCACCCCCATCCTGATGGAGCGGCTCGGCTACTCGCTCAGGCTGGCGGTGCCGGCCCTGATCCTGGCGGTGATCATCAGCCTCGTGCTCGGCGTCGTGGCGGCCATGCGCCCCAACGGCCTCGTCGACCACGCCATCACCGTGCTCACCCTGGGCGGCGTTTCGGTGCCGGCGTTCGTCTCGGGCGCCATCCTCATCCTCGTGTTCGCCGCGTGGCTCGGCTGGTTTCCCTCCACCGCCTCGCTGACACCGGGCGAGGGCTTCCTGTACTGGGCGAAGATGCTGGCGCTGCCGGTGGCGACGCTCACGGTGGAGGCGCTGGCCCACATCACCCGCATCACGCGCAGCAGCATGATCGAGGTGCTGAAGACGCCCTACGTGCGCACCGCGCGGCTGAAGGGCCTGCCGGTGCGGGTGGTGCTGTTCAAACACGCGCTGCGCAACGCCATGCTGCCCACCGTGACCGTGATCGCGTTCAACATCGGCTGGATGCTGGGTGGGGTGGTGGTGGTGGAGCAGGTGTTCAGCTACCCCGGGCTCGGCAGCCTGGTGCTGTTCGCCATCGAGCAGCGGGACGTGCCCCTGCTGCAGGCGAGCATGTTCTTCGTCGCCGCAGGCTACTGCGTCGCGAACCTGCTCGCGGACATCGCCTACGCGCTGCTGGATCCCCGGATCCGGTACTGAGGGGCGCGGCCGTGGCAACGCACAGCGCCGGACCCGCCGCCCCGCACGCCGCGGGCGAGCGCCGGGTCACCCCACCCCGGCGCATCCCCACGACGCTCGTCCTCGGCGGCGTCATCGTGGGCGTGTTCGTGGTGCTCGCCGTCATCGGACCGCACATCACCCCCTACGGCTTCGACAAGTTCCACTTCTCCTCGCGCCTGGCCGGACCGTCCGCCGAGTTCTGGCTCGGCACTGACCGCTACGGGCGCGACATCTTCAGCCGCGTCATCGCCGGCGCGCGGCTCACGCTGATCATGGCCGCCTCCGGCACCTTCATCGGCGTCGTCGCCGGAGTGCTGATCGGACTGGTCAGCGGCTACCTGGGCGGCTGGATCGACGAGGTGCTGATGCGGCTCACCGATATCACCATGTCGTTTCCCTCGCTGCTGCTGGCGCTGCTGGTGGTGGCGGTGCTGGGCGCCAACGAGGTGAACGCGGTCATCAGCATCGGCCTCGTGTTCACCCCGCGCGTCGCCCGCGTGGTGCGCAGCGCCACGCTGGGCGTGCGCCACATCCAGTTCGTGGAGGCCGCCGAGGTGCGCGGGGAGAGCAACCCGTACGTGATCTTCCGCGAGATCCTGCCGAACGTGTGGCCCCCCATCATCGTCGAGACCTGCATCCGCATGAGCTACGCGGTGCTGCTGGTGGTGTCGCTGAGCTACCTGGGTCTCGGCGCACAGCCGCCGGCGCCGGACTGGGGCTTGATGATCAGCAAGGAGCGCGCCTTCATCGCCAGCGCGCCCTGGGTGGTGCTGGCACCCGCGGCCGCCATCGTCGCCCTGGTGGTGGGGGTGAACCTGCTGGGCGACGGCATGCGCGAGTGGCTGAGCGCTCGCAAGACCAGCGATGAGTGACGCCGTGACCCGACCGGTGCTGCGGATCCGCGACCTGCACGTGTCCTACTACGTGCGCGGGCGCGAGTTCCGCGCCGTGCGCGGCGTGGATCTCGATGTGCTGGCGGGCGAGACCATGGCGCTGGTGGGCGAGAGCGGCTCCGGCAAGAGCTCGGTGGCCTTCGCCGCCATGCGCGGCCTCGACGCGGCGGGGCGCGTCAAGCGCGGCTCCATCCGCTTCCACGACCATGATCTGCTGGATCTGCACGGCGCGGCGCTGCGCGACATCCAGGGCTCGCGCATCGCCATGGTCTACC
Organism: Gammaproteobacteria bacterium; assembly: GCA_041593595.1. Classification (GTDB taxonomy): domain Bacteria; phylum Pseudomonadota; class Gammaproteobacteria; order HK1; family HK1; genus JBFHNV01. Next base: position 27,708 of record JBFHNV010000033.1, on the reverse strand, counting down.
AGGACCCGCAGACCTCGCTGAACCCCGCCTTCCGGGTGGGCGACCAGATCGGCGAGGTGCTGCGCCGCCACGAGCGGCTGTCGCGGGCCGAGGCCCGCGAGCGGGTGCACGCCCTGCTCGAGCAGGTGAACCTGCCGGACCCGCCGCGGGTGGCGCGGCGCTACCCCCACGAGCTGTCCGGCGGGCAGCAGCAGCGGATCCTGATCGCCATGGCCTTCGCCTGCGCGCCGGAGCTGCTGATCCTTGACGAGCCCACCACCGGGCTCGACGTCACCACCGAGGCGCGCATCCTGGACCTCATCGCGGAGCTGGCGACGGGCCGCGACTCCGCCATCCTCTACATCACCCACAACCTGGGGGTGGTGGCGCGCTTCTGCGATCGCGTGGCGGTCATGTACGCCGGCGAGATCCTCGAACGCGGGCCCGTGGAGCGCGTGTTCACGGCGCCTGCGCACCCCTACACCCGCAGCCTGCTCACCTGCGTGCCGCGCCTGGACGTGAGCAAGCACCAGCGCAGCCTGAGCGCCATCGAGGGTCGCCTGCCGAGCCTGGTGGACCCGCCACCAGGCTGCGTGTTCGAGGAGCGCTGCGAGCACCGGGTGGAGGCCTGCCGCGTCACCTGGCCCGGGTTCGAGGACGTGGACGGCGCAGGCGCCGTGCGCTGCCTGCGCTGGCGCGAGCTGCCGGCCTTCGCCTTCGAGCGCCTGCGCGACGCCGAGGGCGCCGCCGCCGCGGCCCCGTCCGACCACGTGGTGCTGCAAGGCGAGGCGCTGCGCTGCTACTACCCGGTGCGCCGCAGCCTGGGCGAGTTCCTGCGCGGGGCCCCGCATCGCCAGGTCCACGCGGTGGACGACATCGACATGCAGGTGGCGCGGGCCACGACCCTGGCCGTGGTGGGCGAGAGCGGCTGCGGCAAGACCACACTGGGGCGCACCCTGGTGGGCCTGCAGCGCCTCACCGCCGGGACGCTGCGCTTCGAGGGCCGGCCGCTCGAGGGCATCGCCCGGGAGCGCCCCCGGGACCAGCGCCGGCGGGTGCAGATCATCTTCCAGAACCCGGACGCCACCCTGAATCCCCAGAAGAGCGTGGGCGAGACCCTGCGCCGCCCGCTGGAGCTGTTCGCACGGGTGGAGGGCGCGCAGGCCCAGGCCGAGCGGGTCGAGGAGCTGCTGCGCTCGGTGAACCTGCCCGAGCACTACGTGACCCGCTATCCCCATGAGCTGTCCGGGGGCGAGAAGCAGCGCGTGGCCATCGCCCGCGCCTTCGCCGCGGATCCCGAGCTCATCGTGTGCGACGAGCCCCTGTCGGCGCTGGACGTGTCGGTGCAGGCCGCCATCCTCAACCTGCTGGTGGATCTGCAGCGCCGCTCCACCACCGCCTATCTGTTCATCTCCCACGATCTGTCCGTGGTGCGCTACCTCTCCGACCGGGTGGCGGTGATGTACATGGGCAAGCTCTGCGAGGTGGGTACGCCGGAAGAGCTGTTCGCGCCGCCGTACCATCCCTACACCGAGGCGCTGCTGTCGGCGATCTCCATCCCCGACCCGGCGGTGACCCAGGAGAAGATCCGCCTGGAGGGGCCGGTGCCGAACCCCATCGACCCGGGCCGCGGCTGCCGCTTCGCCTCGCGCTGCCCGCGAAAGGTGGGCGCGGTGTGCGAGCGCGAGGACCCACCGGTGCACGAGCCCGCGCCGGGCCACCGCATCGCCTGCCACATCCCGTTGCCGGAGCTCGCGGCGCTGCCCCAGGTGATCCGCTACCGCTACCAGGAGGAGGTGTCATGAGCACGCTGGCGCGCGAGCCCGTCTCGCATCCGGCCGCCTGGCGGTCGAGCGAATTCGCGTCCCGGGACGACCTGGCGGTGGAGCTCGCGCCACGCCACCTGCGAGCGCTTCAGGCGGCGGCGGACGCCCTCGCGGCCTCGCCCGCGCCGCCCGGCGAGCTCGGCCCCGCGCACGTCCCGCTGGCTGACATCGCGTCCGACGTGGCGCGCTGGCGCGATGAGGTGCGCGACGGGCGGGGGCTCCTGATCCTGCGCGGGTTCCCGGTTGGACAGGTCGACGAGGCCACCCTGGAGCGCATGTACTTCGGCCTCGGGCTGCACTTCGGCCGGCCCGTGTCCCAGAGCAAGATGGGCGACCTGGTGGGCCACGTGGTGAACGTGGGCAACGACGACCGGCGCGAGCGCGCCTACCGCAATCGCCTGGAGCTGCACCTGCACACGGACCGCTGCGACCACGTGGCCATGCTGTGCATCCGCCCGGCGTGGAAGGGCGGGGTGAGCGGCTACGCCAGCGCGCTGACGGTGCACAACCTGATGCGCGAGGAGCACCCGGCGCTGCTCGAGTGCCTGTACCGCGGCTACCGCCTGCACCGCTTCGGCGAGCAGCGCCCCGGCGAGCCGCCGGTGACCCCCGTCCCGGTGCCCGTGTTCTCCTGGTGCCAGGGCCGCTTCTCGGTCATCTATCTCCGCGGCTACGTGGATCTGGCCGAGAGCGAGTACGGCATCACCCCGACCTCCGAAGAGCGCGAGGCGCTCACGGTGTTCGAGGCCACCGCCGACCGGCCCGACGTGCGCCTGGACTTCACCCTGGAGCCCGGCGAGGCGGCGTTCTTCAACAACTGCCACGTGCTGCACACCCGCAGCGCCTTCGAGGACCACCCGGACCCGGCGCTGAAGCGCCACCTGCTACGGCTGTGGCTGATGGAGGACGGGCGCCCGGCGGTCGAGGGCGCGCGGCTGCACAAGGGTGACGGCGGCATTACGCCGCAAGCGGGACAGGGGACGTACTACGCGGGAAGGGGCGCGGCCTGAAGGGCGGAGCCGCGTGGGGCCGCCGCGCGCTCCGCCCAGGTCAGCCAGTCCGGGACCAGGGCCCGGCGCACATGGAGATCCGTCCGCCCCCGTTCACGTACCTGCCGGTTCCCTTCAGGTCGCGTGCGCCGTCTTTCGTGACTTTCGTCACCCCATCGACGTGCTCGGGACTCTCCACACGCTCGATGTCGAGCGCCTCGTTGTCGATGCAGCCGAAGAGGACGGTCTTCGACGGAAAAAGCTCGAGCAGCTTCGGGTCGAGCCCTGACGCTTCGAATTCCAGCGCGAGCTGGTCGACGCGTGAGCGACGGCGGCCGGGACGAACAATCACCGAGTCCAGGCAGTATCATCGAGCGCCAGGAGTCCTGTTGCGCCTTTCCGCAAGTCTGGCGCCATGACGACCGGGAGGAGTCGCCCAGTGAAACGCGAGCAAGGTGCAATCCGTCTCACGCTGGAACGCGTGCGAGTTCGGGCGGTGTCGGTGCCGATGCGCCGGCCGATCGTGTCGAAGGTGGGCGGCTACCCGCAGTGGCCGTTCGTCCTGATCGACCTGCAGACCCGCGAGGGTGTCGTCGGGCGCAGCTATCTCGAGCCCTACGTGCACAAGGCGGTGAAACCGATCGTCGGCGTCGTCGAGAACATCGCCGAACAGTTCGAGGGCAAGCCGCTGGCACCGCTGGACGTCTACGGCGACGCGATGAAGACGCTACACCTCAACGGGCGCGGTGGCATGACGCTGATCGCCCTGTCGGGAATCGACATGGCAATCTGGGACGCGCTCGCCCACGCGGCCGGCCTGCCTCTGGCGATGCTGCTCGGTGGCAGCCCGGGTCCGTTGCGCGCGTACAACACCAATGGCCTCTGGTTGATCCCCAAGGACAGGCTCGCGGCCGAGGCGAAGGAACTCGTGGCCGAGGGTGGTTTCCGGGCGATCAAGATACGCCTCGGCCGGCCGACGCTCGACGACGACGTCGAGGCGATTCAGATCGTGCGCGACGCAGTCGGCGACGACGTCTTGCTGATGGCCGATTTCAATCAGGGGCTGGCGTTCGGCGAGGCACTGCAGCGCTTGCACGGGCTCGACGATCAGGGTCTGTACTGGTTTGAGGAGCCGATCGTTTACGACAACCTCGAGGGCTGCGCGCAGATTGCGCGCGAGCTGCGCACGCCGATCCAGATCGGCGAGAACATCTACGGGCCTCGCGAGTTCCTCAAGGCGGTGATGGTTCGGGCCGCCGACCTGTACATGCCCGATCTGATGCGCATCGGCGGAGTGACAGGATGGATGCGCTCGGCGGCGATCGCCGGAGCGGCCGGCCTGCCGCTGTCGAGCCACCTGTATCCGGCGGTGTCGGCGCACCTGCTGCGAGTCAGTGAATCAGCCGACTGGCTCGAGTGGAGCAACTGGGCCGAGCCCATCCTCGCCGAGCCCTTCGTCGTGACGGACGGTCACGCCACCGTTCCCGCCACCCCGGGCAGCGGCCTGGCCTGGAACGAGGCCGCGGTGAAGAAGTACGGGATGTGAGCCGGACCCAGTCCTGCAATCTCAGCGGCAGGAGCGCACACGGGACCTGGTCGTGGTCGCAGTCGATCAAGCTCGACTGCTCCGCCATCGACGACTGTTGAGGGGAGCGTACCGCGGCTGCGTGGCGTCAGCGGCTCGCAGAATGGTTCGAACTCTTGAACACGAGCGGCGCAGGCGACTGTGCCGCCTGCTTGGCCGGGGGTTCCGGCTGCGGCTCGGCATAGAACACCGTCTCGCTTTCATCGCTTCGTTTTGCGAACGGCTTGCGGCTCTTGACGTTCGTGCCGTTACGCTGCGCCTGTCGCTGTGCCCCGTGAAGCTGTCGGGCGAGCTGCTCGCTCCAGGGCAGGGCGTATGACAAGGGCTCCTCGACATCGGGCAGCCGGAGCCAGAGATAGATCCCCTTGCCTTCCACGAGCTGCATGCTGATCACCGTGGCGTCGTCCGCAGCGCGATGGACCCACTCGAGCGTCACCGGCTTGGGACGGCCGAGCAGCTGGGTGAGACTCGCATACGCTGCGGGTAGGAACAGCACGGTGGCCGTCAGGGCGAGCACCTTCACGGCGAGGGCTCTTCGCGACCAGATGCTGATCGAGGCGAGCACGGCGGCCAGCGCACCGGCAATGGCGAACAGGTACGTGAGATCGCTCATGACTTGCTCGCAGAACGAAGCGGTCGCGGCAGATCGTGCACGCTCCCGGGCACCAATCGACCATCAGGGTCGAGCGAAAATCGGAACGTCGTCAGCTCCTGACCACTGTGATCGAGCTCGACGCGGGTGGTCAGGATCTGGCGGGCCGACTGCGCCGGGTCCGCGCGTACGCTGACCGCCACAGACACCGGCACCGGAAAGACCTTCACGCGGTTGCTGTAGAGATGCAGATTGACCGTGTACTCGCCCTCGGGCACGCCGCGGCTGTAGGACGATTCGTAATTCAGCTGGGTGATGTCGGCCGTGTGTCCGAGGTCGTCGCGCAGCAGGTTGAAAACGGCACCACCCTTGTTCGAGTAGCCGACTGGTGCGTCACCCGGCGCTTCCACCCACAGATCGACGTCGACATCGAGCTCGTCCGGCCAGCGGGCTTCCACCATGACGTTGCCAGGGCTGCGTGTCGACTCTTCCGCCCTGGCGGCCGGATTGAGGTGCGGCAGCAGCAGTATGACCACCGTCACGAACCCCGCGAGGGCGAGCAGGATCACGTCGCGAAACACGGTCGCGCCGCTGTCATCGTCGATGTAATCGAGATCACGCACGGCTTTCCACCGCTTCCACGGTGGCGGCAATGAGCTTGACGGTGCCGCCTGCAAGCAACTGATGGTTGGCCATCAACCAGATGTTGAGCAGGGCTCCGACCAGCGTGGTGTAGAGCGCCGTCGACATGCCTTCGATCAGTGTCGAGACCATTGGCGCGATGGCCTTGACATCCGAAGCGCGGGCCGGGTCGACGCCGGACAATGCAATGATGAAGCCGACGACGGTGCCGACGAGACCGAGAAGGACCAGATTGGACGCCACGTGGCGGACCACGCTGATGCGGTGCGAGAGCCTCATCCGCAGGGCGCCGGTCAAGTTGCTGCGTCGCTCGGCATCGGCATCGAGCAGCGCTGCGATATGGGGAATCGGTGCTGCGTTCGGCTCCGCAAGGAAGCGGCGCAGTGCATTCAGTTCGCGACTGGTGACCCAGGTCTTGCCGGCGCAAATGACCAGGCCCACCAGGAACACGACGAAGATCACGACGCTGATGTAGGTCCGGTCGCCGGTGACCACGGTTTCGACGAACCCGTGCAGATGGGCGACCGCCAGCAGCGCGAAGCCCAGCAGGTTCAGCAGTGCGAAACGGAGCACCAGCAGATGCCGATAGGGGTCATCACGGTGATCGGACGCAGCCTGCGGCTCGCTGGCAGCACCCGGGGGCGCCGTCGGGACCCTGGATTCGCTGCCGTGCGGGTCTTCGCGCTCCGTGCGGGAGGTCGGAAAATTCGTCAGTGAAGCGACCATCGTGGAGCCTCCGTCGCGTTGATTCGGGCACTCTCGAACGCTGTGTCGGCCGCAGGTGGTGAATCTTTCGGGTTGCAGGACATTCCCCGCACCGATTCGAGATCAAGATCGGAAAAACAGGAATCTTTTTAATAATCTGACCTGCGACCACCAATGAAAAGGAATTATGAGTTTTTTTGAGGCCTTACCGATGCCAGTGGCGCCAGGGCCTGATCCGGAACCCGGCGGGGCTGCCTGACGCCGCCTGTGTGCCAGGCGCTGATGACAGGTCGCGACGGCGGACGCGGCCTGTACGTCGACGATTCCGGCGGCGACCTGCCGGCGTTCATCACCCGTCCATGCGGCAACGGAGGCACGTCGGCATCGGATCCCCATCCGCTGGTGGCGCCCGCCATCGCATTCGTGATCGGTTGACGGCATCCCAGGGGGCGGCCGGACCGGCCTTGTCCGAGCACGGATGCCGGCCATGGAGACGCACGTGCACGGCGGTGACGCGCAGGGCCTCGCGCTTCGGCGTCGGCTGGCGGCGCACCCTCCGCTCGGCGGCGCCAACCACCCGCGATGTTGTCTTGCCGGCCCCGATCCACGACTCTGGGCCCGAACCCTTCGTTGGACTCGACCCCATGCCCATCTGCGAAGCCGACCCCTGGCGCACCCAGTACTTCGAGCACGTGCCGTGCCCCGACGACGTTCTCGTGCCCACCGAGGACGGGGACGCGTGGAAGTGGTACCCGCAATACAAGTGGGTCTACAACAAGCTCGCCGTGGCGGAGAGCCAGGGCTTCGAGTGCGGACCCCACGGTCTCGAGCCGCCGTCCTTCCCGGTGTTCTCGAAGCCCGTGTTCAACATGCGCGGCATGGGTATCGGCTCGAGGGTGCTGCGCACGCCCCGCGAGTACAAGGCCTACCAGCGCCCGGGGCACATCTGGATGCCGATGCTCCAGGGCGAGCACATCTCGTCCGACGCGGCGGTGGTGGACGGAGACGCGAAGTGGTGGCGCCACGCCTTCGGCGCACCGCTCGAGGGAGGCATGTTCGACCACTGGAACGTCGTGGCGGAGGCGCGCCCGGAGGTGGAGCGCTATTGCGGCGAGTGGCTGTCCCACAACCTCCGCGGCTACACCGGCATGGTCAATTTCGAGACCATCGGCAGCCGCATCATCGAGGTGCACCTGCGTTTCGCTGACCAGTGGCCGGACCTCTACGGCGGACGCCGATGGGTGGAGGCGCTCGTGCGGCTCTACCGCGACGGCACCTGGAGCTACGACGACTCGGATCGGCGCACCGGCTACAGCGTGGTGCTGTTCGGCGGTCACGGCATCCAGTACCGGCATCCGCCGCGGGAGCTGGTGGACGAGCTTCGTGCCGAGGAGGGCGTGAGCAGCATCCAGGTGACCTTCCACGAGGACCGTCCCCCCTCCTGGCACGCCATGCCCCCCGGCGGCTTCCGCCTCGCCATCGTCAACTGCTGGTCGCTGGAGACCGGAAGACGCCTGCGCGAGCGTCTCGCCCTGAGCTACTGGTCCACCCAGGAACTCACGGCCCCGCGGCGTCGGCGCGCTGCCCGCTGACCACCGGTTGGGGCACCGGTCGACCTCGGCATCAGCGCCCCGTGGCGTGGGCGGCGGCGGGCCACGGCGCCGCGTGCGCGCCGTGGCGCGGCGATGCACGGGCCGGCGAGCCGACCAGGACACGGGGAACCCGCGAAGGCAGCAGCGTGGTCGGAGCCTCCGTGCTCTATCGCCTCGCGAAGCTCGGCTGGAGCGACGCCTGCTCGCGCGCCGTGCGCGCTTCGGGCTGAGCTTCCACGCAATGCTCGCGGGCGTGATCGTCCTCGCCGGGCTCACCACGGCGTCGGGAGGCCGGCCCGAAATCGCGGGGATGTCGGCGCGCGCCCTCGGCGCCATCGTCTACGTGGGCGCCTTCGCCTCCGGGCTCGACTACCTGCTCTACACCTTCAGCATCGCGCGCCTCGGGCCGACTCGGACCTCGAGTGTCGTCTACTGGACCGTGTCGCTTCGCGTCGCCCTGCTCGCCCTCGCGACCCTCGGCGAGCCGATCACGGCGGAGTCTCTCGCGAACATTGCGCTTGTCATCGCGGGGCTGCTCCTGCTCACGGCGTAGTTCCCTTCGACCGCGTCCGCTTGCCTGCATCGCACGGTCCGCCGCCCGCGATCCGAGCTGCCACCGCGCCCCGTTCAACCCTTTGTTTTCCCTCGCTTCCCTCCCTTGGCCGGACACCAGTGCCGTGAGCCGGGAAACCCGGAACTTGCAGCCTCTGGTGCATTGCACCGCGGCGCGATGTTGTCCCCTGGCAGATCAGTCGCTGACACGCTGATCACGCGATAACATCGCGAGAAGCTGCGGGCCTGTCCATAGAGGAACAACGTGGAAGAGGGTCTGAGGCGAAGACTCGCCGTCATCGTGCACGCAGATGTGGTCGGCTCGACGAAGCTTACCCAACTGCACGAGGTGCTTGCCCACGAACGGATGCAGGCCGCGTTTCATCGCCTCTCGGACGTCATCGAACGATACGGGGGGACCACCCACGAGTTGCGGGGAGACGCACTCGTCGCCGAGTTCGACCGCGCATCAGATGCGATCTGCGCTGCGCTCGCCTTCCAGGTCGAGAATCGCGCGCTGAACGCCGAGATTGAAGATGACATCCGACCACGGCTCCGGATTGGGGCGGGGCTCGGCGAGGTCGTGGTCGCTGACCACCTGGTCACTGGCGATGGCGTGGTGCTGGCCCAGCGTATCGAGCAGCTTGCGGAACCGGACGGTGTGTGTATCCAGGGCGCGGTCCATGAAGCAATGCCCAAGCGCATGCCCTTCTCGTACCAGTACCTCGGAGAACGCGAGCTCAAGGGATTTACTGATCCCATACGAGTCTTCTCGGTCACTCAGAAGCCAGGCGAGCGCATTCCCGACCCGGAAGGTCTTGAAGAAGGAATGGGCGCCCGGCACGCGCACCCGCTTCGCCAGCGCGCGAGGACGGCGCTTGTCGTGGCCCTCGTTTTGGTTATCGGCGCCCTCGCGTTCCCGCGTCTCTGGGCGCCGTGGGTCGAGTCCGTGCCCGAAACCCGCCGGACTCCCGCGTCCTCGACCACTCCGTCGATTGCCGTGCTCCCGTTCGACAACCTGAGCGGCGATCCGCGCCAGGAGTACCTGTCGGACGGTATCGCCGACACGTTGACACACGTTCTCTCTCAGGTCGGCAACCTGAAGGTCGCTGCCCGGACGTCGACGTTCGCCTTCAAGGGCCAACAAGTCGATGTCCGGTCCATTGGCGAGAAGCTCGGCGTCAGAACCGTGCTCGAGGGAAGTGTCCACTCGCAAGGCGAAAAGATCCGGGTGTTCGCCAGACTCATCAACGCGCGCGACGGATCCTATTTCTGGTCTCGGACGTTCAATATTTCGGGCAAAGATGTCTTCGTCATCTATGACGATATCTCGCGAGAGGTCGTGCGGGTGCTCGAGGACACCGTGTCCGGCGTCGCGACCGGCCACTCGATCAAGGCAGTCACGCGCAGCGCCGACGCCCTCAACCTCTACCTGCTCGGTCGCCATGAGTGGCACAAGCGAACCGCGAGCTCCATCCGCAGGGCCATCGGCAATTTCTCGCGGGCGATCGCGCTGGACGAAGGCTTCGCTCTCGCCTACTCCGGCCTCGCCGACGCCTATCTACTCCTGGAGGAGTACGAGAATCTGACTCCGGAAGAGGCATCGGCGAATTACGATGCAGCGGCGCATGCAATCGAGCGAGCGTTCGAGATCGACGACGACCTTGCCGAGGTCCACGCATCACTGGGACTGCTGCGCGCGTACGACGCCGCACCTTCGGCCGAGACCGCCTTCTCCCGGGCGATCGAGCTCAACCCGAACTACCTGGAGGCGTACATGTGGTTCGCGAAATACCTGCGCGCCACCGGTCGGATCACGGAGGCGGTGGCGAAGACCCGTCGTGCACTGGACCTGGACCCGCTTTCCTTCATCGTTCATTACACGCTGTCGGTCGACCTCGCCAAGCTCGGCCGGTACCAGGAAGCGATCGATCACTACCGGACCAGCATCGATCTGGCGCCAGGATTTGCCTCTGGTCACTTCGGCCTGGCGAGCATCTATCGCACCGTGGGTCGGCTGCCGGAGGCCGCTGCGCACTATCGGAAGGGCCTCACGTTCGATCCCGACAATGCGCAACAGATCGCGGAGCTGGCATGGGTCTACGTGTGCCTCGGCCATGACACCGAGGCGAAACGACTTCTCAGGCATGCTCTCAGCCTGGATCCGAACCAGCCCCAGGCGGTGGATGCGCTGCACGCGCTGCACATCCTGCGTGGGGATTTCGAGAAGAATTTGCAGCTGGCACATGCGCACGTACGGGCGGAGCCGACGAGCCGCAGGGCCTTGTACCGTCTGGCCTACGCCGAAATGCTGGTCGGCGATCACGAGCAGGCGAAGCAACACCTGGAGGAAGCCGAATGGTCCATCGGATACGACGCGATCGCGGCGACTCCGGAAGAACTAATGGACGTCGTGATGTTCTCTGCCTACCTGGCCAGCCTCTATGTCCGCTCCGGGCAGGTCGAAGACGGCTTGCGCCTGGCACGTTCCAAAGTACAGGTGATCGAAAAGCTTTCCGATCGGGACGTCGTACTACCCCGAATCGATCTCGCGAAGGCGGCGCTCGCCGTCGTCCTTGGTGACCAAGAGGGGGCGATGTCGGCATTGGCCGATGCCAGAGCGTCGGGCTGGCGAGCTCACTGGCAGGTAGAGCGAAATCCTGTGTTCGAGCCGCTACATGAGCGGCCGGACTTCATCCGCATGCTCGACGAGATAAAGGCAGATCTCGCGCGGATGCGGCAGGTCGTGGAGGGTGGGTCGTGGCACACTGCCGCTCGATTCCAATCATGCGTCGCGCATGCGCTTGTCTTCGTGCCGAACGCAGCGGGCAGCATAAGTCAGAACGAGTACTCGAGTCTCGCCTCGACGAAATCGCGATCCTGCAGAAGATTGTAACGGCCGGACCCGAAGAAGGTCGTGTAGGTCACATCGGCCGTCCATTGCTGGCGATACGTTGCGGTCAGGCCGATGCTGACCGCTTTCCGGCCCTGCTGGAACGTTCCTGCAGGTAGCGGGGTGTTTCCCTCGACGTCGTGTATCCACGACACGTTCGGCATCAGGTTGACCGAGCCGATCGCGTTGTTGAACTTCAAGCGACCGGCGATCCGGTATCCCCAGGAGTCCGCGTCCGCGAATTTGCTTATCGGCTCGGCGCCCTTGCCGGGGTGTGCGCCGCCGAGAGGCTTGGCGGGATCGACGCCAGGGCCCAGAGCCTGTGCGGGATTGCCACTGGTGAACGTGCCGGGACCCTCGAGCCGCAGCCAGCTCTTGGCGGGCATGTTGTGGACGTGCTGCCAGCCGACTTCCCCAACGAGCAGGAGCTCATCCGACCCGAAGGCGGGCCCGAGCACCTTGCTGGCGGTGATCTGGATCTGCGTGACGTCTCGCCGGATGAACCCCCGCACCAGCTCCCGCGGGGCCAGGGCTCGACCTCGCGTGATCTGGTTGTCGAGCGCTGCCGGGTCCAGAGTCGCAATGGGGGTGACCGTTGCCAGCAGAATTTCCACGTCATCGATCTGGAGCGGGACGTTTCTCCGGTGGGAGACCTCCCCTTGCAGCGCGATTCCGTTAGGCAGCAGCGAGTTGAAGCTCAGCCCGAAGAGATTGATCCGCTCCGGGTACGATGCGAAGTAGCCGGCTGTCCGCGCGTAGAGGTCCGTGACCGCCCGTGACAGAGCCTCGGGACCGTAGGCAGGTGTGTTGGTGACGGCCGTGACACCCCTGGTGGCCGAGGCATCGGCAGCGTCCGCGCCGCCTGCACGGCCTGCTCCCGAGCCGACCGATATGGAGGCTGCGGCATTACCGGCGGTACCCGCGACGGGAACCGGGCAGCCCGCCTGTACGCCCGCGAAGCACGACCCCGCCACGCCGGCGGCGATGGCGTTCCCGGCTCCGGCGCGCGAGCCAGTGGTGGTGCTGACCACCGGGAGTCGGCTGTGATAGCGGACGAAATACAGCCCCATCTCGGTGTCGTTGAGTCGCGGAAGCAGAACGCGCAGGGCAAGTCCGAACTGGCCACCGTCGCTCGGATTCACGTCGGCCGTGCGCGGCACGGCGAGAAAATCCCGGTCGAACCGCCCACCCGCGCCCGGACTGCCTAGTCCCGGGTTGACATCCCCGAGATCCGACACGCTCCCGAATCCCAGGGTGAATCGCCGCCCCCCCGCGCCGACGAGGTCTGTAGTGCTGAACAGGCTCCCGACGGGCTCGAGCGTTACCTCATCCCACTCGACCTGGTAGAACGCCTCCGCGGCTAGAGTCGGGGTGATTCCGAGGGACGTAGAGATCAGCGGGACGGGCACCAGCGCATCCTGTAGACGCGCGCCGGGCACCCTGAGCTTGCTCACGTCAACGGGATTCACAACGTTGATCCCATTCCCGATGAACGTGCTCTCTCCCCAGTTGAGAACTTGTTTTCCGACACGGACCTGGCCGCCACGAGCGCCCGACCCGAAATCGTAGGTGCCGTACAGGTCGAGAACGTCGACCGCGCTTCCGATGAGCTCTCGCGCACCGCCGACGAGAGGCGTGCGTTCCCGTCTACCTTCGTAGTTCTCGAAGTCGCGAAACGCGACGGCGCGCATGAATCCACCGACAGGGCCATAGTCGAACTCGATTTCGCCGGTGAGCTTGACGGCGTTGCCGGCAAGTCCCCGCCGATAGTTGAGCGTGCCGTCGTCGGCATTGCACCCGAACGCAGCGCCGCCGTTCGCAATGCACACGATCGCCGGGTCGCGTTGCTCCATGCGAAAGGACGCGCCGTAGGTAACGCTCAGGTCGACCCGCGCGGCGACATCGCCGAGCTCATAGGTTGCCGCAACCGCGGAGCGAATGGAGAGCGAGTCAAGCGTCAGAAATGTCGCGGCGAGCAAAACGTGTCGAAGCACTCGAACTCCAGGGAACGCCGCGAGAGGTTCCGGAGTTTGCCTGCGAGGTGTGAGGTGGCGTGGGCGGCGCGAGCGACAGCCTCTATTCGATGAGACGTACCGGCCGTTCTCGATATTTCCAGTCACCGACCGATCTCTCGCAGCGACTGTGGCGTAAAGTCCCCCGGAGACAGCTCGACGTCGAAGCGCATGACGCCGCCGAGTTCGTTAGCGAGCCCGGTTGCGAAGTATCGTCCGAGCTTCAGGTCGTGGATGACGTGGACGGTCCAGGCGTACGCTGGCACCTCGTAGAAGGACAGGCCGTGCTCCATTGCAACTCGCCAGATTTTCCCATCGTGGCCGTACATCTCTGCAACGGAGATCTGCCAGGAGTCTTCGTCCAGATAGAACACGCGCTTCGCATAGATGTGGCTGGCGTCTTCCTTGAGATCGCCCTCGACTACCCAGACGCGATGCTTCTCGTAGCGCAGGTGGTCCGGATTGAGATGGTGAGCTTGGACAATTTCGCGCGTCGTCAATGCGTCCGAGTGAACTCGGTAGCTGTTGTATGGTATGTAGAGTTCGCGCTTCCCTCGCAGCGTCCACTCGAATCGATCGGGCGCCCCGTTGAACATGTCGAAATCGTCCGCGGTGCGCAGGCCGTCGGTGGCGTTTCCGGGGTTGTCGTAGGCAAGATATGGCGCGCGGCGCACCCGTCGCTCACCTTTCTTGTAGAACCACGCACTACGCAGCGACCGGTCTGAATCTACGGGATCGCGGACGAGAATGGCCGTGCCCGACAGCGCTCCGGGGCTCACGATGACCTGCTTGATGTACTCGAGCTGGTTATTGTCATAGAGAGCGTCTGCCGAGAGCTTCGGCTGTCCGTAGAACTTATAAAAGTACTCACGTGCGATAATCGGCGTATATTTGCCGGAGCGGGTTGGCATCACCTGTATGGTCGAGCGAATCGCCCATTCGCCGACATACCTCCTCCGGTGATTCCACAGCGCTTCGATGCCATTTCGCGGAATCGGGAACGGAGACCCTACCGTCGCTCCGATGACCCCGTTGCCACTCTCCGTGAGTCGGGCATTGCGGGCGTTCTCGCGTACTCGCTCGTATACCCAAGGCGGATAGGCAGCGGAACGTCGTGTTGGGTAGATCGGCATCCGGAACGTTTCCGGATAGGCCGCGAAAAGCGCGAGCTGGCCGGGTGACAGGAACTTCCGATGCTTCTCGCTGTTTTCCGCGGTGATCGTGAACAGCACGGGATCATCAGCGAAGGGGTCCGGGTGATAATCGCCAACCCGGTAGCCCGGGGGAGGGTGGGTGATGCCACCGGTCCACTCGGGGATCGAACCGTCGGCGTTGCCGGCGCGCTCAGCGCCCATAGGCGTCAGGTCGCGGCCCAGCCGTGCGGCTTCCTCCTGCCCGACGCCCGCTGCCGTGGGGACGCTCGCCAGCACGCCGATTGCGCCGATGGCGGCGGACATCAGCTGGCTGCGTTTTACCACCACCCTCGCACCCATGGCGTCCCCGGCGGTACGTGCAGTGCACCACATCTGGGCGTCCCGCGGGCATGCCGACCCGTCTCGCGTCGAGGTGGAGCAGTCGAAGGTCGAGTGACACCGGTTGGTGCAACGCTGGTGCCCGGCGTCCGAGATTCGAGGATATTCGTATGCCGTTGCGGAATGCAAGGCGAGCCAGCGCACCCCGCGTACCGAGTATCTGCGAGGCGAGGGAACGACATGTCCGCGTTCACCCGCCGGCGTCGCTCGCTTGCGCGCCGTTCCGGCGAACGCCACCCCGACCGGCGTGGAACTTGCGCGACTGTGGGATCTCGTGCCGCGAATGCTTGGTGGTCAGAACGGGTCGCGCGGTTGAATCGTTCGTGGGGGATCGCCCCCGCCGACTCGTCCAGGATCAGTACAGCATGTGCCGCATTCTCGCTCCGGCAACGCCCCGCAACATGCCGTGCGGCTCTGCAACGGATCCTGCGCATTACCCATGCCCGACGGCGACACGATGGAAGGCGGGGCGTCGTCGTCGTGGCGCGCGCGGCGGGGCGCGTGCGGGGCCGGTGTCGAGGTGCGCGAGGATGGCGCTGATGACGCTCAGCGCTCGATGATGGCCGCTCCCGGCATCTGACCGCCATGGATGGCGGGAATGCAGGCGGATTGCAGGAGCAATCCCTGTGTGCCTCCCGCGGCATACCTACATCCCTGTACATCACGGCGAGCACGCGCAGCTCGATGTCGAGCGCTGAAGCGCTGCGCGCTGCAGCCGCCTCATCGCCGCACGCGAGCGCGTCGGCGGGGTGCCGCCATCATCGGGGCGCCGGATGCCGGGCGCGGGCACCACCAGGCGGCGGTGCCGGGCATTGGGGGCGAGGACGCCGTGGCGGTACTGCCCGCGCTCGAATTGGCGGCGAAACGCAAGCCTGGGTAACGTTCTCCGGGTCCCAGACTTCGAGTTTTCCGTGTTCGACCAGCTTCTCGGCTCGCCGGCAACCGAGCCGTTCAGAGCACTCCGCCAGACGTGTGCCGCGGCCGGCACACCGCGCACCGTGCGCCGCGCGCTCGGGATCACGGGCGCCGTCGGGCGGGCCCTGGAGTGGTCGGCTCGGCTTCCCCGGAGCCCCCGCCGCGTCCGAGACTCGGCCGCGTCCGACGCTCGCCCCGCTCAGCGCGAACGCAGGGTGCTCGCGTGAACACCGCGAGCGACAGGGCCGCCGCGCGTGAGTCTGCGCGCAACGTGGATCCCCGCGAGGCCGCCCACTACGCGTCGCTGGCCGAGACCTGGTGGGACCCGTCCGGACCCTTCTGGCCGCTGCACCGGCTGAACGCGTTCCGGTCGGACTATCTGAATAGCCGCCTGTCGGCGCTGTTCGGCCGGGACGCCTCGACCCGCGAGCCGCTCGACGGGCTCGAGGTGCTCGACGTGGGCTGCGGCGGCGGGATACTCAGCGAGTCGATCGCGAGGCTTGGCGGGCGCGTGCACGGCATCGACGTGGTGGAACGCAACATCGCGATCGCCCAGCACCACGCCACCGGCAGCGGCCTGCCGGTGCGCTACGAGCTGACCGAGGCCGAGTCGCTGGCCGACGCCGGCGCCCGGTACGACGTGGTGCTGAACATGGAGGTCGTGGAGCACGTGCCGGATCCCGCGTCGCTGCTGGCCGCGTGCTCGCGCATGGTCCGCCCGGGCGGCGCGCTCGTGGTGGCTACCATCAACCGCACGCTGCGCGCATGGCTGTTCGCAATCGTCGGCGCCGAGTACGTGCTCCGCTGGCTGCCACGCGGGACGCACCGCTGGAGCATGTTCGTGACCCCCGAGGAGGTGGAGCGGGCGATGGCCGGCGCGGGGCTGTCGATGGTCGACCGCACCGGCGTGAGGGTCAACCCCGTCACGCGCGGTTTCAGCCTCACGCCCAGCCTCGCCGTGAACTACATGCTGGTCGCGCGCCGGGCGCCCGGCGCGTGAGGGGCGGTGCGAGGTCGAGGACCGCGACCTGGTCGTGCTGCACGTGCCGCCGGTCGGGACCGGCACGGCGGAAGACACGGCACTCTCGCATCAGTCGATCGCCGCGCTTCGCCGTGACTTCGACGTGCCCGCCGACGCGTGTCGGGTCGTGCTGGTCGGAAAGGACGCTGGCGAGAAGTTTCGCGTCGACGGCGTGCCTGACCTGGACCGGCAGTTTGCGCTGGTCGACGGCATGCCGATGCGGCGCGCCGAGAATTCGGGCGACGCGACAGGTCAAGCGCCGGCAGCCCCAACGGTGAGCGTCTCGAGCGGGAAGTCGAACCCTGCGCGGGCGCCAGGACGTCCAGAGCCCCGAATCGCCCGCGAGCCCCGAAATCGAGAACCGAATGCGGCGAGGGTAGCGCGGAAGACCGCCGGACCGGGCCATCGCCGTGGACGTCGATGGACGTCGCGGCCGGGCATCCCACGTGCGGCTCAGCCGGCGCCCGCGGGACGCTTGGACGGCCTCCCTCACATGATGATCGCGAGGAAGTCGCCCTCGGTCAGGATCCCCACCAGCTTCTCGCCGTCCAGCACCGGCAGGCAACCGATCTTGCGCTCCGTCATCAGCGCCGCCGCATCGGACAGCGCGGTCTCCGGCGACACGGTCTGCGGCGACTCGCTCATGACCTGCTTGACCGGAAACTCCGCGAGCGCCTTGTCGTGCGCAAAGCGTCCCAGGCCCGTGGCCCACGCGATGGTGCTGTAGAAGATGTCGCGGTGGCTGATCACGCCGGTGACCTTGCCGCCGTCGTTGACCACCACCACGTGGCGGAACTTTCCGAGGCTCATCAGTTCCTCCGCCATGGAGAGCCGGTCGTTCTCCCCCAGGGTGCGCACGTCGCGCGTCATGACGTCGCCCACCTTGAGGTCGGTCACGACCCGCGGCTTGCGGCCGTGGGCGACGGTGCTGCTGCTGCGCTGGACCTCCCGGGCCTTCGCGCGTTCCTGATGGACCGTCTCGAAATGCCGCGCGGCGGCGTCCAGCACGTCGTCCAGCTCGCCCTTCAGCCGGTCGACCTCCTCCGCCAGCGCCGCGTAGCTCTTGCAGTCGTCCGTAATCGTGGGCGCCGCGCCGTCACGGGTGAATCCCCGCGCGCTTCCCAGCGCGACGCGTGCGACGAACTCCCCCGAGCCATGCAGGCCGACCTCGTCGACGTTGAGCATCAGGTTGGATTCCCCGGCCACGCCCGTTCCCTCACTGACATGGAATTGCGGGGATCCTACCGGTCCGGCACCGGCGCCGGAAGCATCCGGGCGGTTGCGCGCCCTGCTGACTGGCGTGCTCGTTTGCGGGCGCTGTGGGCGGCAGATGTGGGTGCGATACCAGGGCTCGAGCGGTGATTATCGCTTCAGCTACGTATGCGTGGGCGAGAACAGTCGTGGGGCCAAGGTGTGCTGGACGCTCCGTGGGGATTTCGGGCGTTTGGATTTCTATTCGCCTCGTCGGCGCCGAGCACGCCCTCGACGGCGTAGAAGCCGCAGCGCCAGTACAGGTCACGGGTGCGGATCGACTCAAGCTGCAAGATGCCATGCGCCGCGCACAGGGCCCGCCCGGACCGGTCCGCGGTACACCTGGCGGTCAGGTCCGTGGCCGGCGCCCCAGAAGCATCACCAAGGCGAGCCCGGGCGCGAGCAGCACCCACGTGGCCGCCTCCGCCGCAGCTGCGACCGGCAGGATCACCTGGTTGTTCGCGCCCTTGACGTCGTTGCCGGGGCCGAACAGTAATGCCAGGGACGTGGGACCGCTCGCGAGCGCGTCGAACTGGAGGGTGGCCAGAGTCACGGACGGGCCCTGGATCGCCGCCAGCTCGGCGTCGGAGAGGAGGGAGAGGGCGGCGAAGTCCACGAGTCCCGGGATGGACCGATCGGACGACTCCAGGACCTGGAAGAAGAACGGGTCGCCGAGGTCGGGTCCGAAGACGACACCGGTGGCGGTCAGGAAACCGGGATCGTAGGTCACGTCCAGGTCGTAGGCCGAGACGATGCCCCCGCCCAGATCGGAGACGATGACGTCCACGTCCACCGGGACACCGGCAATCACGTCCAGGGGCGAAGGGGGGGCGAAGCCGATCACGACCGCGCTCGCCGGCACCGGCCGGAGGACGGCGGCCGCGGCGAACAGCAGGCCGAGAGCGATCCAGCGGTGCGGTTTCATGGTGCCTACCTCCTGGCTCGGATCGTGTTCACCAGTATGCTTGCGGCGGCTCGTCGCTCGCCCCCGTGCGACTCACCGTGCGCAGCGCGGCCTGCTGCATCGCAAGACGCAGCCGCGCCCGTCGTTGACGGTGATGAGTCCGTCGCCGTCCAGGTCGCGGGGGTCGCCCGGCTGGGCCGCCTGGCCACGGGCGGCGAAGATCAGGTTGATGTCGTCCATGTCCACGTCCACGTCGCCGTCGATGTCGCAGGCGAGCATCGCAGCCGCCTCCTCCCACAGCGCCGTGGCCGCATTGCTGATCTCGTCGAAGACGCTGGCACGCACGGTGTCCTCGCCGGCACTGACGCCACTGTAGGTGAAGGTCGCCGTGCCGGTGGCATCGGTGGTGCCCTGGCCCAGCACCGGGTTCGCGCCGGTGATGGAGAAGTGGAGGTCGAGGCCCGGGATCGGAGCGCCGTAGAGATCGAAGATGCTGGCGCTCAAGGTGTGGGCCTCGCCCACCGTCAGGGTCGCGCTGAGCGGTCGCAGGACGATCGCCTCCTCGGGCGGCCCCGGGACGCAGATCATGGCGGCGCGGAACGGCACATTGGTGCCCAGGCCGAGCACGTGGATCTCGTGCACCCCCGGGCTCGGCTCCGGCCAGTCGATGGACACCTGCACCGGATCGTCCGGCGCGAGCGGCACCGGCGTGAGGCGGGTACCGATCACGGTGCCGCCATCGAGCGGGTCGCCGTCGAAGAAGTACAGGCGCACCGGCTCCGCGAGGTCCGCGCCGCCGGTGTGGGTCACGGTCGCCTGCACCCGGGCGGCCAGCGGGCACTCGTCCTGGGCCACGGCCAGATCCGAGACGACCAGATCCGGCACCACCGGCAGCGCCGGCAGGTCGCGCGGGGTCACCTCGCGCACCTCCCGGGTGACGTCGAAAGCGAAGCCGCCCTGGTTCGTGGCGGTGGCGTGCAGGCCCAGGTCGGCGATGAGGAAGAACTCGCTCGCCGGCGAGATGCGCCAGGCGGAGTTGTGATTGATGGGCGGCACCGCGTCGCTCAGGTTGCGGCCGACGACGACGGCGTCGCCGCCGGCGTCGAGCGCGACGTCGGTGAAGGTCAGCTGCAGCCCGCCGAGCGCAAGCGGCAGCAGCGGGAACACCTCCACGCCCAGGCTGATCGTGGTGATGTTCTCGCCCAGGGGGACCACCTCGGGCGGGACGGGCACGCGCCAGAGATTCGGCGTCCCGCGGTTGCCCTGGCCCGTGACGTAGTTGCCCTGGCCGTCCACCTCGACGCCGCCGCCGATGCGCGAGCCGGCCTGGTTGAAGGCACCGAGCGGCGCGCCGCCGAAGAGGACCTGCACGCTGGTGCGCCGGCCGTCGGGCAGCACCGCGCCGTTGGCGGGCACCGTGTGCGCCACCGAGCCATCGTCCGGGTCGAGCACCGACACGCCGGCGAGACCGTTGAAGACGGGCTGATTGGCGGCATCGGGATGACCCACGTCGGCGAGCACGATCCGTCCTTCCGGACCGATGGCGAGGCTCGGCACCGAGCTGGACTGGCGGGGAATGCCCTCGGCGACGACGGACGCCGCGGAGAAGTCGCGCGCGAGGCGGACGACCAGCAGCGAGCCGAAGTCAGGATCGGGCGCACCCTGGGTGTTGAGCCCCGCCACGTTGGCCGTGAGCAGCAGGTCGCCGCGACCGTCCAGGCGCATGTCGAAGACCTGCGCGATCTCGCGCCCGATGAGCGCCTCGATGTCGTCCGGGCTGGCGGTGGCGACCGGGTTCCCGTCCGCATCCAGGTGGTGGATGACGGGCCGGCTCTCCCCCAGCTCGGTCAGGCTCGTCACGTCCAGGATGAAGACGTGCCCGTCCACGTCCACCTGCAGTGCGTGCGGCGTACGGGTCGAGCCCGGGATGGCGTCCTCCTTGATGGTGGTGACCGTGCCGTCCGGTGCGATGCGCTCGAGATCCCGCGGCAGGTGCTGGATGGAGATGATGTCCTGCACCGTCGGATCGCCGATCCCGAGTCGGGCCCAGGTCACGTCGCGGTGGCCCGACGGATCGGTGACCTGGAGTCCCACCAGGCGGGTGCCGGGCTCGGCGAAGGCCAGCTCAACCTGCTCACCGGCGCCGTCGTCGAAGGCGCCGTCCATGTCCAGGTCCCAGGCATGGGACAGGGCCTCGCCGTTGGGATCCTGCGACGGCAAGGCGTCGAACAGGATCTCCCGCCCTGGCGGCGCGGTGTAGGGGCCGGTGGTGCGCGCTTCGGGATGCTGGAAGTCGATGGGCGGCAGCCCCGCCGAGGCCCGGAACTGGGCGATGCTGAACAGCCCGGCGGTGCTCAGGAAGGGATCGAGGCCCAGGTAGGTGATGATCCAGGACTGCAGGCCGAAGGGAATGAGCGCGTCCGGATCGCTGGGGTCGCGTCTGAAGCGCGGCCCGAGCGGGAAGAAGATGCCGCCGATGGCGCGGCGCATGTCGCGGCTGGTGCGCAGGAACGCCTCCGTCTCGGGCTCGCCGGCGAAGCCCTGCGCGTCCGCGACGGCGTGCTCCAGCGCCTCGAGGGCGGCGTAGAAGCGCAGCAGGTTGCCACCGCCTGCGATCAGCAGGTTGACAAGCTCGTTCAGGTGCCGGAGCTGCAGGCTCAGGAACTCGTGGTCGCCGGCGGCCTGCGCGCCCTGGACGCGCTCCAGGGTGGTCAGGAATGCTTCCGTGATCGCCTCCTGCTCCACGACGACGTTCGAGACCCGCAGCAGCGCGCGTTCGAACAGCGTCGCGCCGGAGAAGAAGGTGTAGGGGATCGGGCCGAGCTCCGCGAACTGGGTGAAGTCGGGATCGGGTGGGTCCGCGACGATGCCCTTGTGATGGGCCACGAGGTCGTTGCACAGCTCGATGGCAAAGGCGGCGGCATTCCCGAGACCGGCCGGGACCTGGTTGAGCGCCTTGCCGAGCTGGACCAGGTTGCCGAGGCCGCCGCACAGCCCCGGGATCTTCTGCGGGACGCCCGTGGCGGCGGCGATCTCCTCGGGGATCTCGAAACCCTCGAGCTGGAGCAGGTACTTCTTCGCAGCCTCCTTGAGCGGCGCCAGATCGATCTCACCCGGCGCCTCGGGCAGGAACACCTTGAACGCGAAGCCGGAACCGGCGCCCAGATGGATGTCGATGCCGATGTCGAAGCGCCCGTCGTGGCACTGGTCCATGACGATGTCGTACTCGCCGGCGCCGAGGTTGCCGCGCGGCCGCACGATGGCCACGGGTTCCTCGACGAACGCGCCGCCCGACCCCGTGCCGATGACTCGGTTCGGCGTGCCGAGCACGTCCTCGAGCGGGACGAGTGGACCGACGAGCGACCCATTGTGGATGACGTAGAGATCCGCCGCGGGAAAGAAGTCGAAGCGATCCTCGCCGTCGCCGTCGGGCGGGCACAGGTAGCTCGGGATGAAGGGCACGGATCCGCTGACACTGATGGTCTCGCCGGCGCCGAAGATCCGGTCGCCGTCGCCGAAGAACACGTCGGTCAGCTCGAGGAAGCCGCCCGTGGCCGCTGTAGCCTGGGCATGCGCCGGGCGGGCGACGGGAATGGCGCCGGCGAGGATCGCGAGTGCGAATCCGATTCCCGCTGCGACGCGTCGCAGCGGGCGCGATGCGAGGAGACGATGGATGGAGCGCAGCATTCGCCGTGTCTCCCGATCCCCGACCGAGCCGTCGCCGGTCTCGAACGCGGGCTCTCGGGTCGAAGGCTAGCGCCGGGCGAAACGACGCCGTTATCCGATACCGGCAATGTGTGTCCGCCGGCGGCTGGAAAATGGCGGGGCTCGGGCGTATCTTCATCGGGCAGTCCGGGCCGGGCGGTGGA
This sequence comes from Gammaproteobacteria bacterium, assembly GCA_041593595.1. Classification (GTDB taxonomy): domain Bacteria; phylum Pseudomonadota; class Gammaproteobacteria; order HK1; family HK1; genus JBFHNV01. Next base: position 4,849 of record JBFHNV010000033.1, on the reverse strand, counting down.
TCGCCGGTATCGCTCGAGGCCGCTCGGGCCCGGCGCTCCGCGCGGGGTGACGATGGTGGCCGATCCGCGGCACAAGCCGGCACCCTCGGACCATCCGCTGGGCCCGTTCGAGGTTTGCCGCAGTCAGAGCCTGGAGGAGGTTCGCGCGGTGATGCGCGACCGGTTCGGCTTCGGGTTCGAGCCTCTGGGTGCACAGGACGACGGCACCGACGCCGCGATCTCGTGCCTCGATTTGCCGGGCATGTCGGTGCACTACGCCCATTACGGTGCGGACGTCGAAGTCACGACGCCGGTGCGTCGCGACAACTACATGGTGCTCATGCCCATCGCCGGGCAGGTCGTCTCATTCGCGACCCGAACGCCGGAGCCGTGCACGGCGCGGTGCTCGGTGGTCTCGTCGCCGGGACTCGCCGGGCGCACGCGCTCGAATTCGCGGGCCCGCCGGATCAACCTGTCGATCAGGCGGGAATTGCTCGTCCGTCACCTGGTCGACCTCGTCGGCGAAGGCGCCTACGACGACCTCGTGTTCGAGCGGGCGATCGACTACACCACGGGCTTCGGGCGAAGCCTGCGAAGCCTCGCCTTCTGGGCCGTGCGCGAGGCCAGCCGCAACGCCGAGTGGCTGAGCGATCCGCACACGGCCCGCGCCTTCCAGGACTGGATCGCCATCGGCCTGCTGCGCTTCCAGCACCACACGTACTCGGAGCGCCTGGTACATGACCACGGTTTCGTGGCGCCGCGGGACGTCAAGCGTGTCGCCGAGTACATTCTCGCGAACGCCGAGCGACCAATCGGCCTGGCCGAGATGGTCGCGATCGCGGGCGTGCCCGCGCGCACCTTGCGCAAGCACTTCCGCGACGTCTATGGCCTGCCGCCCACGGCCTACCTGCGCAAGGTGCGCTTCGAGCAGGTTCGCGCGGCGTTGCTGCACGCTGCGCCCCACGAGACCGTGACCGATATCGCCTGGCGCCGGGGATTCCGGCACATGGGGCGCTTCGCAGGCGACTACCTGCGGCTGTTCGGCGAGAAACCCTCCGAAACGCGCCGCCGGGCCCAGGGGCGGTAGGACCGCAGGGGTCGGCCGTAGGGGTCAGATCCCAACTCGCTACCGGGGGGCGCAGGGGTCATGCACCGATGAGCTGGATGCAGCGCCTGCACCCTGTGTTCGACATGGACCTGCGCCAGCGTCCTCGGGTAGCGGCGCAGCATTGCGCATCGCGGCGGTGATCACCGGCACGCGGGAGGTCGCCCCCATCCTCGAACACATGGACACGCGCGCCGCACGCGCCCCGCCGAGCGTGTCGCCTTGACTCCTCGCGTAGCGCTCTCCTGAGCGCTGGGCCTGTGTCCGTGGCGCCGCCGTCGCATTGCTGCCAGGGGCGCTCGCAGCCCCCCGCACCCCGATCTGCGCGCCTCAGGCGCCGTGCTCGTCGAGGAAGCGCGCGAGGGTGCCCGCCGGCACGGCACCGGCCAGCTCGGCGACCACCTGCGGCCCGCGGAACAGCTTCAGCGCGGGGATGGAGCGGATGCCGAAGCGCCGGGCGAGCGCCTGGTTCTCGTCCACGTTCACCTTCGCCACCGTGACGCGCCCGGCACGCTCGCGGGCCACCGCGTCGAGAGCCGGTTCCATGGATCGACACGGCCCACACCAGGGCGCCCAGAAATCCACCAGCACCGGCAGCGCGGAAGTCTCCACCACGTCGCCGAAACTCGCGTCGTCGACCATCACCGGACGGTCCGGGAACAGCGGCGCCTTGCAGCGCCCGCAGCGGGCGCCGCTGCCGGCGCGCGCCCGGGGGACACGGTTGCGCGTGCCGCACGAGGGGCAGCGCGGGATCAACGGGTCGCTCACGGGTGGCTCCGGGCCGGCAGATGGATACTCGTCACATGGCTGCGGGCAGGGCCGAATTCAAGTGCTGCAGGGGCCGCCGGCGGTGGCGGACGGTGAATGCACGGCCGGGCTACGCGCGCGATCCTGTGAACCCCGCGCCTCGCGAGGCACGCCCGGGGAACGTCTCGCGACGGCGGGCGAGAGATTCACGAGCTCTGGGCGTGCCGCCCGCGTTTGTGCCCTCCCCGGGGCTCGGGCAAGATGGCGCGCCCCTTTTCGACGGCGTGCAGGCACGGGATCACGTGAGCGGCGAACGGCATCACGACGTGGTGGTCATCGGCGGCGGCATCGTCGGCTGCACGAGCGCGTTCTGGCTCGCGCGCCGGGGGCTCGACGTGGCGCTGCTCGAGCGCGGGCGCATCGCCGAGGGCACCACCGGCAACAGCTTCGCCTGGATCAACGGCACGTCGAAGACCTCCGACGAGACCTACCACCGCCTCAACGCCCTGGGCGCAGAGGCGTATCGGGAGCTGGCTGCCGAGTTCGGCGAGGAGGCACTGGGGCTCGACCCCAGCGGCATGCTCAAGATCGTGCGCCGCGCCGACGAGGCGGCCTGGGCGTCCACCCGCGAGCAGGCGGCGCGCCTCGAGGCCTGGGGCTACCCCTGCGCCTGGGTGGACAACGCGGAGCTGCGCGCCATGGAGCCGCACCTGCGCCTGGAGGACGATGCCGAGGCGCTCTACGCGCTCGCCGATGCCTGCCTGGACGCGCCGCGCTTCGCCCGCTTCATGGCCGACAGGCTCGTGGACCTGGGCGGCGAGGTGCTGGAGGGCTGCGCCGCGCGCGCCCTGGAGATGACCGACGAGGGCGCCATCACCGGGGTCGAGACCGAGCGCGGGACCCTCCATGCCCCGCGGGTGCTGGTGGCGGCGGGCCCCTCCACGCCGGAGGTGTTGGGCGCCCTCACCGGCTACGACGCCTTCGCCTCGCGCTTCCCCGTCAACCGCGTCCCGGGGCTGCTGGTGGTCACCCCCAGCACGGCGCCGCACCGGCTGGTGCGCCGCGTGCTGTACGTGGCCGGCGGCGACGAGTTCCACGTGCTGCCCATGCCCGATGGCGGCCTCAAGGTGGGCGCCGACGACACCGACGGCCTGGTGGCGGACAGCCCTTCGCCGGAGCGCATCCGCGAGGCGGCCCGCACGCTGCTGGAGCGCGCCCGGCGCCTGATCCCCGCCTTCGCCGGCGAGGCCTGGCTCGACCGCTGCCGGACCGGCATCGGCGTGCGCCCCTATCCCCGGGACGGCAAGACCCTGGCCGGGGCGCTGCCCGGCTCGGAGGGCCTGTACGTCGTGGCCACCCACAGCGGCGTGACCCTGTCCCCCGCCGTGGGCAGGCTGATGGCGCAGCTCATCGTCGAGGGGCGCACGCCGGACGTCCTCGCGCCGTTCTCCCTGGAGCGCTTCCAGTCGTTCGCGTGACGGGGGCGCGACAAGCGGCAGCGGGGCGGTGGGGAAGCGGACGGGCGCGGTGCCGGGGCATGGCCCCTCGCCAGGGCGGTGCTCAGGCAGCCTCGTCATCGCCGCCGGGGTACATCTCCTTCAGGTGCTCGCCGAAGGCCCGGCACACGTCGGTCACGGTGAGGACGCCGGCGATGCGGCCCTGGCGCGTGACCAGCGCCGAGCCGATGCGCCGCTCGGCCATCTCGATCAGCACCGCGTCGAGGCGGGTGTCGATGTCCACCACATAGACCTCGGGCTGGTAGACGTCGCGGGCGGTGAGCTCGCGCTCGGGCGGATACTCGAAGTCGGGGCCCAGGATCAGCTTGATGTCGCGGTCGGTGACGATGCCGGCGAGCTGCCCCTCCTCGGTCACCGGCAGGTGGCGGATCTGTTTCTCGCGCATGAACTCGCGCACCTCGGCGATGGGCGCGCCGATGTCCACGGTGTAGGGAAACGGCGTCATCACGGACTTCAGTCGCGGCGGCTCGAGCATGTGGGAACCTGCGCCGTTCGGATCGATGCATCGCAGTATCGAAGGGGCTGGCGCCGCCCCGCTTGATGGCGATCAAGTTTCCCGCGCCGGATCCGCGCGGCCCTGGAACCCCCGTGGCGGCGTAACCACACTGGCGCGGTGCGCTGGTACACCCCGCTCCGTCCGCCGTTCCTGCTGCTCACGCCGGCCTGCGTCGCGGTGGGGATCGCCGCCGCCGCAGCCGCCCGTGCGCCGGTGGCGCCGCTGGAGGCGCTGCTGTGCCTGGTGGGCGCGCTGCTCGCCCATGCCAGCGTCAACGCCATCGACGAGCACGCGGACGTCGCGAGGGGGCGTTCGCCTACCGGTGCGCGCACGCGCGACGACTACCCGGTATCGCGCTCATCCGGTGGCAACCAGCCCGCGGGGAAGGGGTCCTCGCCCCTCGCGACCGCCGCCTCCCACGCCTCGTGGTCGAGCCCGGGCTCGAGCGCGCGCTGACGCTCGTGCCGTTCGCGTCCTTTCAGCAGCGCGACGAGCGCCTCGTTGTAAGGCGTCGGGATGCCGAGGGCGCGCGCCTCGCGCACCAGCGCGGCGTTGAGCGCCTCGATCTCGGTGCGCCGGCCGGCCTCGACGTGCTGGAGCATCGAGGGGCGGTTGAACTTCGCGCGGGTGAGCGCCTTGATGCTCGCGCGAATGTCGGGATCGGGGAGCCGGATCCCCTTTGCCTCGGTGACCGCGAGCACCTCGTCGAGGACGCGATCCTGGAGCGCGTCGAGCTCGGGCAGGCGCGCGATCTCACCGCCACGCAGCCCCGTCGTCGCCGCCAGCGCGTTGATCGCGCAGTTGAGCACGAACTTGCTCCAGATCTTCGCGGCGATGTCGGAGTCGATCTGCGTGGGCAGCCCCGCGCCGTCGAGGGCCGCCACGATCGTGCGAACGCGCTCGGTGTCGCGCCCATCGAGCTCGCCGACCGCCGTCGCGGCAAGGTGGGTGAGCGACACGTGGCCGGGCGCGCGCACCGCGGCGCTGCACATGCTCGAGCCGCCG
>JBFHNV010000032.1:0-35346 GCA_041593595.1 Gammaproteobacteria bacterium | reverse complement strand
GTATGCCGGTGCATCTGACTGCCATGGATGGCAGGAATGCAGAGGGATTGCAGGAGCAATCCCTGCCCTGCACCGGGCGCAGGCTGCCGAAAATCGGAGATTTTCAACAGCCTGCTAACGCAGGATCCTCTTCAAGGCACCTACCAGCGCGTCGGGCTCTTTCAGGCCCTTGCGCGTCGGGGGAATTTCGTGGGCGAATCCTAGCAGCGAAGCGACCGCAAGGCGCGCAGAATGGATGGAGTATTCGACGGTGTAGACGACATCGTCGGGAATTTCGCAGTACTGGCCGATGAACGCGAAATTTACGGTTCCCGCGGGCACCACTTCAGGTCGGTCCCCCTCGACTCTGGGCATGAACTGGCTCGTCGTGTAAGGCAGCATGCAGGGAATGCAGTTTGCAGTCGTCAGGAGCGACGAAATGTGGGCCTGGAAACCGAGGTGCGAGTAGACCTCGACCAGGATCTCCCGCCCGTTACACTCCGACATCTTCTTGGTGACGTAATCGCCTGGTTGGTCGGGAAATCGCCCGTATCCCCACCAAACGAAAGTACCGTCTGGTTGAGTCGCATAGGCAGGGGGATGAAAGAGATGGAAGGTCACACCCCATCGCGAACCCTTGAGAGTCACCAGTCCCCCGCGCCCAGGCGGGCTCGAGCTGAAACGTTCCATCAGCTTGACGAACGCCGCATCGGAGTCCGTCACCGTGAAGGTGACCCATTTCGTCTGATCGACGTGACCGTAGAAGCTGTAAGGATTCCCGAACGCAGGATCTTTTTCGGCGAGTCGTTCCCAGAGGGCCCATGAGCCGTCCGCCTCTACGACATTGAGATCCGGGGCCGAGGTCATCGAGCCAATGCTCGCGGCGGCCGTCATGGAGCCGATGGTGACGATGACCAGATCGCTCTCGCCCACATCGATCTGGCTCGGCCTGCCGCCGCGCATACAGACAATGCGCCTCACGGTCTTCCCGCCGTCGGCGGGCACGAACTCCAGGTCGCTTACCCGAACGCCAGTTTCCAAGTTCACTCCGTGTGCCTCGAGCCAGCTGAGCAACGGCCGAACGACCGCGTCGTAGCTATTGTATCGAGTGGACTGTATGACTCTCAGTGTCTCGAGATCCGGGAACAATCTCAGAAAGCGGACCAGGTATCGCCTGAACTCGGTGGCCCCGTGCCACGTCTGGAATCCGAACATGCTGGACCACATCAGCCAGAAGTTCGTCTCGAAGAAGTGGGATTCAAAGCACTCCTCGATACGCCTGCCACTCAGCTCGTCCTCTGCTCGCAGCATCAGCTGGATGAGATCCACCCGGTCCTTGTCGCTGAAGCCCCAGGACGAGACATCGACGATGTTCCCGTTCTCGACCAGACGGGCCCGGTCGTACCACGGTGTCGACTGCGAGAACTCGAGAATGTCATCGGTCACCGACTTATCGGGGTCGTCAAGCGACGGTATGCCCGCAAGAAGGTCATAGCTGAGAACGTATGACGCGCCGAACATCCTGCTACCCCGCATCGAGTATCCGTCCTCGGCAGAGCCGCTTGCGTCTAGACTTCCGCCAAGCTGGAACTCACTGAGGACGTGGATGTTCTTGCCCGGGACGCGACCATCACGAATGAGGTAAGCGGCACCAGCAAGCGAGGCAATACCGCCCCCTACCAGGTAGGCACTGATTCCATCGCGCGAGCTCATCATTGATATCCGCGTGGATTCCCTTCGGTCGATGGGATTTGGCGCCGACCGTTACGCCCCGTGGGCAACAGAATGACATCCAAGACGACCAGATATCTGACCTGGATCATGTCGGCTCGAATCTGCCTGGGAAATAGTTACGCTCCAACGGCCGACTGCCGGTTCGGCTGGGGAAGCGTGCAGAAATGTCGGCATGACGAGAAGCGAATGGTGAGTACGGTCACGCGTTGGCTTGGTACTTACATGGGTTCCCTGGGAACGAATACCGTCGACCGGCTATTCTCGAAGTGGCCGGGGCATCGGCCAAGAACGGGTGTCGCGAGCTCGATTCCGGAAGGACGGTGCGCCAACGTCAAGAACTTGCAACGGTTCCTCAGCTACTCGTCATCGTTAAGGTTCTTGGCCGTGAGCCAGGATGCCAGCGGTGGCGGCCAGAGGGCAGTCGGCGTAGATGGTGTCATCATGGCGGCATCGCGCTAGAAGCCCCGGGCGCTCGCTTTTCGCTGCTGCGACACTGCTATCGACCCGCGTCGTTGCAATACGTCTACATCCCCAGGAAGAGCACGAAGGCGTGTCTGCAGACGAGTCTTTGAAATGTCAGTGTATGGCGGTTCTAAGGACACACGATTGTCTACTCAGACGATCGACCTTTCGAAAGTGTCCTGTGCGTTTGTCTCAAGATTCGCCGGTGATCTGTTCGCCGTTCACGATCGGATTTTTGCTGGACTGGACGAGGAGAGCTTCACTCATTACGTCTTTCGCTCGGGTGCCACGCAAACGAAGATCCGCGTCTACCGGAACAGCGAGAATATGCTCGTCGGTTACGCGGCGGTGCACCACTACAGGAAAGAAGTCTCGGGACAACCGGTCACGGTATTCCGGGCAGAGGCGGGGTTTCTGCCGGAGTACAGGGCTCACGGCAGAACGTTCTACTTCTACACTTTCGAGCTCCTGAAGTATCGTCTGCTACATCCAACTCAACGCATCTTCTATCTCGGAATGCTCGTTCATCCCTCGAGCTACTTGGTGTTTGCCAGATACTTTCACGAGATCTACCCGAAGCACGGCCAGGAGATCCCCGAGGACATGCGTCGGCTCATGCAGGACATGGCCGATGATTTCGGCATCCCACGGGTTGAGCCTGGAGATCCGATGATTCGCCGCGTCGGCTGGACAACCCGCCAGGCCAAGCAGTACTGGATCAACACGGACGATCCCGACGTCGTCTACTTCCGCAAGCGCAACCCCGGATACCAGAAGGGACATGGGCTGTTGATTATCGTGCCCATCAGCTTCGCGAATCTCTTGCGAGTGTTTCCAGTGTACGTGTACGAGCATCTGAGGCGGCGCTTTACCGCGAGGAAATCTTGATGGCGGAGCAGGCGGCAGCCTCGATTCAGGCCGCGCCGTTGCGGATCAAAACGACTTCGGGATCGGGAATGAGCCGTTGCGGATTTGAAGTGGCGATGGTGCCGTTTTCGGTCGACAGTGTGCTGAAGCCGCGTCCCTTTCAGGCCAGGCAGGTGAAGCATTCACCGCCGGTGCCGGAACGAGGTTCGGATCGATGAAGAAATGTGAGCTTCCACTGCATCGCGCTCGGATCCACCTCGCGCCGGCGACGGATCATCCCGCTCTCACAGGCAAGACACTCGAGCCCGACCCTCGGCAGCTGGCTGGTCAACATCTTCCGGATTCCAATGGACTTCGCTTGGGCCGCGGCCACTCCCCTGTTTCGGTTGAAGCGTCGGCAACTCCAGTCAGATCAGAGGCCGTGGCCCTGCCGGGCCTCAGGTGCGTGCCCGCCGAGTGGTGACGCGACCGCAACGACGGCACGCCACGCGTTCGACCCCCTCACCGGGCGCGAAACCGAAATACACCTCCACCACCTGGTAGTCATGGAAATTCGCAAGGCACAGCAACCGCCCCAGCCAGTCCGCCAGCCGGCGCTTCGCCGTCGGCTCGCCGTGCTCTCGAGACATCGGGAGTTTCCTGATGGTGGTGCCTCGGGGTGTCGCCGCTCACAGTAGTCGCTTTTCCATGTCTCGTCACGGACCGAAGGTGGCGCAAAGGGTCTGTGCCCGAAGTGGGTCGTGAGGTCCATCCTGCGCCGCCGGGACCGGCGGTGTTCTCGAGTTGAACGCGTTTCTCGGCTGGCTCCCCACGAGAATCCCGGCGACATGGAACCCCGCGCCGCACCGCACGCGGGAGGCGCCATTCTCCCGCATGCACCTGCTCGTGCTGGAGATCGACGTCGCCAAGGCGACGGACCCGGACGTCCACGAGGCAGCGGTTCGCACAGCCCGCCTGCAGGCCGCGGAGTCGTCGCTGCGCACGAGCCCGGGAACATCGTCCCCCATGCGAGGCTCGAGCATGTCTTCCGTCATGTGCGTCATGCCGTGGACCCGCGCAGGCTGCAGGGGCTGGCGGGCGAGCGCGCCGAGGACCGGGTGTTCCACCAGCGCGTCCCGCCTCCAGGGTCGTGGCCGGATTGCCGACGGGCAGCCGACTCCCGGACGTCGCCTTGCTGCTCGCGGAGAATGGATGGTGGCCGCCGGGCCGCGCGACATGGGCGGCGGCTGGCACGGGATGGGGCTGGGGCCGACGGGTCGCGAGAGCGCGGGCTCAGCCACACACGGGAGGCCCGAATGCGCGGTGGCCCGGCACCGATCTTCAGGTGCCACGACCGGTAAGCGGTACCACCACCTCGGGAGCGGTCGGATCGTTGGAGAGGATGACCTGCTCATCGCTGAAGATCCCCCGCGCAGGTGGCGTGAAGCTGAAGCGCATGCCGCAGGCATTGCCGGCGGCGAGGGTCGGGTTGAAGCTCTCGCAGGGGTTGAGTCCGCCGGGACCGTGTGTGAAGTACCAGTAGGGCAGCGGCGCGATCTGGACCTCCAGGCCATCGGCAGTCCCGACGTTGCGTATGCTCAACAGACGCGGCTTGCTCGTGCTTCCCGCCAGGACGTTGCCGAAGTCCATGGTTTCCGGCGCCACCTCCAGGATCCACGCGCTCTCGCCGAGGACCGTCACCTGGACCACGGGCCGGTCGGGATCGTCGGAGCGTATCTCCAGCCGCCCGAGCTTGTTCCCCGCCCGACGGGGCTCGAAGCGCACGAGCACCTCACACGCGTCCTGCGGCGCCAGCACCGGCTGCGCCGTGCCACACGCCCTGTCGTCGAGGCGTTCATGATCCACGTAGAGCCGGAAATCCGCGGATGCCAGCTCCATGGACGAGACGAACAGCGGATGCGGGCCCGAGTTGGCGATGCCCACCACGAGCTCGACCTGGTTGAATCTTGCGCGGCCGAAGTCGTGACTCGGCGGGGTGACCTGAATCTCGGGCCGGCTGCGCGTCAGGCCGGCCAGTGAGAAGGCCTGGGGGCCCTGAGGGATGCCGAAACCGACCACCTCAGCGTGCCACAGCCCCGGCATGGACGGGGCGACGACCTGCTCGATGTTGTTCAGATGGTCCTTTCCGGTGCGCGCCGCCGTCAGGTCCTGGGGACCAATCGGGTCATTGACGTTGTCGGGGTGGCCCGGATCCACGAAGTCCGGTCGGACCGTGGGGTAGACGTCCCGCTGGACGTCGATCGGCGTGCCGCACAGCTGCTGCTCGTCCGGGAGCGGATTGCCGTTGGCGTCCACCACGTTCTGATTGAGCAGCCAGGGATAGTGGCGCGTCCCCGCGGGATCGATGAGAACGAGATCCAGGTCGTTGCGCAGCTTCGTCGCGCGAGGACCCAGCAGCTCGCTGGCGGGCACGTCGTCCCAGGCCAGGGTCAGCCTCACGGGTTCCGTCTGCCCCTCCTCCACGTAGAAGCCGTAGGATCGCGTATCGCAGGTCTGCTCGATGACATCCTCCAGCAAGCGCCGCTCCCGGATGACCCGAACGGCCGTCTCGGCATCCACCATGCCAAAGCCCGTGGCGAAATCGGGGCCCACGAAAGCCTGCACCGGCGCGTCCTCGTTCTCGAACCAGGGCAGATCCGCGGCGATGTCACGTGCCGACTGCACCAGCACTGCCCGCAAGGTGGACGGCAGGGGCGGGTCCTCGTCCAGGTCGACACGGTACGTCTCGGCATGTTGCTGCAGGACCAGCGCGAGGACCCCCGAGACCGCCGGCGCGGCCATGGACGTGCCGGAAGCCTCGCAATAGAAATCGCCACGCTCCCGGTACGTGCTCGTGTCGTCCACGCGGCAAAGATCCCTGCCGATGACGGAGTCCGGCGCGCAGTAGCAGCTCGACCAGACGTTCTCTCCAGGTGCCACCAGATCCGGCTTGATACGGCCGTCATGGGCGGGACCCAGGCTGCTCGTGGTGGCGACGCGATCCGCCTCGATGTCGTAGTTGCCCACGATGAGCGCGTTCTTCATCTGCTTGGTCAGGGAGAAGTAGCCGACCTGCTCGCCACCCCGCACCGGCTTCTCGCCGTGGTTGCCTGCCGAGTAGACCTGGGGCCGCGGGGGGACGACCCTCCCGCTGTACGCGCTGATCGCGTCGCCGCGAATCAGCTCGTCACGGTCCGCGTTGGCGATGTTGTAGTCGCCGTCGAAGCTCACGGAATAGGAGCCGTTGGCCAGGTCCAGACTGCCGATCTGGATCACGCGGTCCAGGAAGTCCGCCGAACCGGACCCCGTATAGAGGACGTCCAGCAGCTCCGCCTGGGGCGCCATGCCCCGCCACTGGTAGTCTGCCCCGTCGTTGGGCTCACCCCAGCTGTCGGTCCCGGCGCTGCGCACACCGGTACCGGCCAGGGTACCCGCCACGTGGGTGGCATGGAGTCCCTTGCCCTTGTCGTTGATCACGACCCGACCTGCCAGGTCGTCATGGTCCTCGTCTACTCCGTCCTCGTAGGTCTCGCCGTTGCCGTCGAAGACACCGACGGTCACGCCGGCGCCGCCCAGCCCCCGCACCTGGCCGCTCGTGGTGTCGAAGTCCTGCAGCACGTCCACGCCGATGTGGGCCCGGGTGCCATCGTTCTCCGGCAGCAGCGGTATGGTTCCCGCGTCGATCCAGCGCACCTCGTTCTCTGCTGCAAGCACGCCGAGCACCCGGCTCGGCAGGACCACCGTCCAGTCGGTATCGCTGGTGCGAATGACGTCACGTGCGCCGAGCCGCTCCAGCAGCCCGGCGGCATTGGCCACCGGAACCACGCCGAAAAAGCTGACCGTGAGATTGAGAGTCCCGTCCGGATTGAGCACGTAGTTGAAGGGCTGGCCGGCCGGCGGCGTGACCTCGTAGGCCTGGAACCGCCCTTCGCGCAGCGCCGGTGCGATCTTGTCGGCGGGCTCGATGGGGCTCAGCTTCTGTACCAGGGCGCGCGCCGAACCGGACTGGAGATCGAATGTCTTGCGTACGCTGGCGAAGTAGACCGAGTCGAGCAGCGGGTCCAGCAGCACCAGGCCATCCGCTGCCAGCCCCGCACGCTCGTCGGCGTCGGGGTGCCTGGTGAGCTGCACCAGGCCGTACCGCACCGGCCGTTCGCCGGTGCGCAGCGCCCTCATGAAGGCCCAGGTGGAGCTGGGCGACATGGCCAGCTCCCTCGACCTGAGCGCGACCCGCGCGTCGGTCGATGCCGGGTAGTACTGGGACGCGCAGCCGGTGACCAGCAGCGTCGCGAGCAGCACACAGAACGAACTCAGCCGACAAACCGGCACCCCTGCCATCGAGCCGCGCCGGCCCATTGCCCGCGGTGCCAGTCCGTGATCCGTACGCGCACGCCGCATTCCGTAGCATCCCCTTCGCCACCGTGAGCCCGAGCACGCCCCGCCACTACGCGATCCCGCGTCGCGCGAGCGCCATTGGTAGCGAGAACGCACGGTGTGCTCATGCTCGCCTCATGCGAGGCCCGAGGTCGTTGATCTGGGTCAACCCACAAGGTGGCCGTGGACCTGCCGGCGGCAGGCGATCCATCGCCGAGTCCTGCATGAGCGCGACGGCCGCCTCGCGCGCTTCCTCCTCCGGGGCGCGCGAGGCCAGAAATGCCGACTCCTCGAGGGCGAGGAGCTCGCGTGGCGAAATCGAACGGCCGTGACGTGCTTCTCGGGGCCGGCCGCGGCTCGGATACCCGTTGTGAGACGCCGCAGCCGCGCGAGTCGGTCCCGGCCAGCAGTTGCTGGCCGGGGCACATGGGGCCTGGGCATTCCTGCCGGGCCTGAAGCCGCTACGAGTGCTCCGTGAGTGGTGATCCAGATCAATGTTGCCGCTGCCCCTTGGCACCAAGATGACTCCTCCGTGGGCCGAGTCGCAACCGGCCGTGTTGGCTTGGCCTGTCGTAGGGACGGCTCTGGTCGTCTCGAGCCACGCGAGAGGCAGACCCCTGAACGACGCTGTGAAGGTGGTGGTGCTCGGCACGGGGCGCATGGGCGAGGGTATCGCCCGCCTCCTGCTCGAGAAGCCCGGTATAGCGCTTGCCGGCGTGTACGGGCGCCGCCCGCGTCCCGGGATTACCGACGCCGGCGACGCCGTGGGCCTTGCCGGGGCCAGGGGCACGCCGTTTGACAACGATCTGGCCGCATTGCTGGATCGGGCGCGGCCGCAGGTCGCGATCCAGGCGACCTGCTCGCGACTCGAGGACGCCATGGGCGAGATCCGGATCCTCGTCGACGCCGGACTCGACGTGATCTCCATTGCCGAGGAGCTGGCCTATCCCGCCTGCCGCTCGCCCGACGCCGCGCGCGAGCTCGATGCGCTCGCCGGCCGACGCCGAGTCACGGTGCTCGGCACCGGCATCAATCCGGGCTTCGTGCTCGACCTTCTGGTCATCGCCCTGACCGGCGTGTGTCAGCGCGTGGACCGCATCACGGCGACCCGGGTGAACGACCTCTCGCCGTACGGCCCGACCGTGCTCGAGAGCCAGGGCGTCGGCCTGAGCCCCGACGCCTTCGCGGCCGGCGTCGCCGCTGGCGCCGTGGTCGGCCACCGGGGCTTTCCCGAGTCGATGGCCATGATCGCCGGCGCGCTGGGGTGGAGGCTCTCCCGCATCGAGCAGCGCCGTGAGCCCGTCGTCGCGCGGGTGCGCAGGGAGACCCCCTTCGTCACCGTCGATCCGGGACGGGTCGCCGGGTGTCGCCACACGGCGGTCGGCTATGTCGAGGACGTGCCGCGCATCGAGCTCGTGCACCCGCAGCAGGTGTGCCCGGAGATCGAGGGCGTGGAAACCGGCGACGAGATCGCGATTGCGGGGGAGCCGGACGTGCGCTTCGCCGGGCGCCCCGAGATCCCGGGTGGCACGGGCACGGCGGCGCTGGCGGTCAACATGATCCCGCGGGTCGTCGCCGCGGCGCCCGGGCTCGTGTCGATGGCGGACCTGCCGGTGCCCGCGGCGATCATGGGCGACGTTCGCCACCTCCTCGCGGGACGGAGGGGGGAGGTCGTGGCGTGAGCGAGCGCATCGCCGAGGGGGCCTGGGTGCAGATCCACGGAATCGTCCTGCGGCCAGGGGAGCGCGTCGCGAAGGTGCCGGAGGAGACCCAGGCCGTGCCGCTCGAGATGACCGCGAAGGGGCGCCTGGACGGTGCCGCCGCGCTGGGCGAGGAGGTGACCATCACGACGCCGGCCGGGCGCCGTCTGGCCGGCACGCTGGTCGCGGTGGATCCACCCTACGATCACGGGTTCGGCCGCCCGGTCCCCGAGCTCGTTCCCGTCGGGCGCGAGCTGCGCGCGCTGCTCGTCAACGAGGGCGAGACCCGGTGAGCGGGCACGACGGCTACGCGGCGGTGATGGCGCGACGGGGCGATGTCATGCGCACCTCGGTGGGGATCGACTACGCCGCCTACGCGACGGGCGCCCTCGCCTTCGACTACGAGCGACTGCTCGCCGACACGGGCTACGACCTGCCCGCCATCGAGGCCGTTCAGGCCCGCACCGGGGTCGGGGCGACGCCGCTCGTCGAGCTCGAGAACCTCACGTCGCTCGCGCGTGCCCTCGCCCCGGCTGGGCACGGTGCCCGGATCCTGCTCAAGGACGAGGCGGCGAACCCTTCCGGCTCGTTCAAGGATCGGCGTGCCTCCCTGTCGGCCCACGAGGCCAGGGCCAAGGGCTACCCGGGGATCGCGGCGGCGACCAGCGGCAACTACGGCGCCGCGGTCGCCTCCCAGGCTGCCAAGGCGGGGCTGCCCTGCGTGATCGTGCAGGAGGCGTTCGACAGCCGCGGGCTGGCGCAGCCGGAGATCGCCGAGAAGGCCCGCGCCTGCGAGGCGTACGGGGCCGAGGTGCTGCGCCTCTCCGTCGGCCCCGAGCTCTTCTACGTCTTCCTGCGGGTGCTCGAGGAGACCGGCTTCTTCAACGCCTCGCTCTACACCCCCTACTCGATCCTCGGCATCGAGACGCTCGGCTACGAGCTCGCCCGCCAGGTCCGGGCGCTGGCCGGGCGACTCCCGGACGCGGTCCTCGTCACCCACGCCGGCGGCGGCAACGTCACCGGCACCGCGCGCGGCCTCGCCGCGGCCGGCGCCGCCGAGGTCCCGGTGATCGGGGTGAGCGTGGATCTGGCGGGCCTGCACATGGCCTCGGATCGGGACTTCAACCGCAAGTCCTTCACCACCGGGCACACGGGGTTCTCGATCCCGTTCACCACCTGGCCCGACCGGGCGGACGTGCCGAGGAACGCTGCGCGGGCGCTGCGCTATCTCGACCGCTTCGTGACCGTCACCCAGGGTGAGGTGTTCTACGCGACCCAGGCCCTCGCCGAGCTCGAAGGGCTCGAGCGCGGTGCCGCGGGCAACACCGCGCTGGCCGCGGCCATCGCCATGGCGCGCGAGCTGCCGGCGGACGGGATCCTGGTGGTGCAGGAGACCGAGTACACGGGCGCCGGCAAGCACCCCATCGCCCAGCTCGGGCTCGCTCGCAAGCTCGGGATCGAGGTGCGCCGCGGCGACCCACGCACGAGCCGCCCCGGGGAGAGCATCGTCGTCCCCGAGCACCCGTCCCAGCTGCGGGTGGTGGACCTCGACCTCGACCGCATCCGGCGCTCCTACCTGCGCAAGGCGATGGGCTCGCTTGCGGCCGGCACGACGCCGAGCGACGCCGACGTGGAGTTCCTCGCCGCGGACACGCGCACCGATCCCGACTACGTGGCACGCTTCTTGAGGCAGGCCGATGCGCCGGGACGATGACTTCGACGAGCGCCGGGCCCACCTGGCGGGGCTTTCCGACGAGGCCCTGCACGCGCGTTTCTGGCAGCTCCTCGACGCGATCGTCACCCCCCTGCTCGCCGAGGCGCGCACCCACACCAGCCCGTCCATCGAGCGCTCGGTGCTGCTGCGCATGGGCTTTTCGAGCCTCGAGTCGAAGCTCATCGTCGAGCACATCGCCGGGCGCGCGCTCCTCGGCCGCGGCGCGGGCCGCGTGGTCCTCGACCTCGCGCGCAGGATGGACGTGCCGGTGCGCGAGGCAGGCCTCGGGATCGTCTCCGGGGAGCTCGCAGGCGAGCTGGACGGGTCGTGAAGCTCGAACCGGACCGCAAGATCGACCTCGAGGCGGTGCTCGCCGACCTGGAGCACTACCGTCCACGGCGCCGCGGGTGGACCTGGCGCGAGCCCGTGCCCCACCAGCGCCACGGGCCGTTCGTGCTCGAGGATACCTCGGCGCCTCTCGGGCGCAGCGTCGCGCTGCCGGCGGCCCGCCACTTCGGCGGTATCGATCCCCAGTGCGACTGCGTCGTCACCACCGAGATCGCCTCCGGGCGCTTCGAGGACGACATCCGGCGCATGCGCATGGCGGCGTGGCACGGCGCCGACCACATCATGGTCATCCGCACCATGGGGCAGTCCCACATCGACGGGCTCATCGAGGGCACGCCGGAGGGCGTGGGCGGGGTCCCCATCACGAGGAAGCAGCTGCGGGCGACCCGCAAGGCGCTCGACGCAATCGAGGACGAGGTCGGACGCCCGATCAACTTCCACTCCTACGTGAGCGGGGTGGCGGGGCCCGAGATCGCGGTGATGTTCGTCGAGGAGGGGGTCAACGGCGCGCACCAGGATCCCCAGTACAACCTCCTCTACCGCAACATCGACATGCACCGCTCCTTCGTCGACGCGGCCGAGGCAAAGGCCATCATGGCCCACGGCGGTCTGCTGCAGATCGACGGCGCCCACAATGCCAACGCCACGGCCAAGGAGGCCTGGAAGATCCTGCCGGAGGTGCTGGTGCAGCACGGCCTGAACTGCGCGCTCTCGCGCGGCGCCGGTCTGCCCGCCGACGCCATCGCGCTGTCGACGGTGCCGCCCACCGCGCCGCCCGCGCCGAAGCTCGCCCTCGACCTGCCCCACGCGGTGGCGCTGCGCGAGCTGTTCGATGGCTACCGCTTCCGGGCCCAGCAGAACACCCGCTACGTGGAGACCGACACCCTCGAGGCGAGCGTCACCCACGTGCTCGACACCCTGGTCTCGCGCCTGACGTCAGTCGACATCCAGAGCACCATCACCCCCGACGAGGGCCGCAACGTCCCCTGGCACTACAACAACGTCGCCGGTGTGAACACCGCCCGGCAGACCTTGATGGGGCTCGACGGGCTCTCGGAGCTGGTGGCACTGCGCGAGGACGGCCCGCTGCGCGAGCGGGTGCGCGCGCTGAAGGAGCGCGCGGTGCTCTTCCTCGAGGAGATCGTCGAGACGGGCGGCTACTTCGCGGCGGTCGCCGAGGGCCACTTCGTCGACTCCGGGCACTACCCGGAGCGTCACGGCGACGGCATCGTGAGGGAGCCCGGGAGCGGGGTCGCGGCGGGGAGCGTCGTCCCGCGCGAGTCCGGCTACGGGGCGCCGGTGTGTGCCCACTACGGCGACAACGCGCTCGCCGTCGAGGGCGAGCGGCCCTGCGCGGCCATCGGCGGCTGCACGCTGTGCGATGGCTCGAAGATCCGCTACGTGGACGAGCTCGACGAGACCGACAACGTGGCCCGGCGCCTCGCGCGCCCTCTCGCCGAGCGCGCGGCGGGCATCGTGCGCCCCGAGGTGGAGCGCGCCGGCGACGGCGTGGTCTGCGTCACCATTTTCGTGGCCGAGGCGCCCGCGGTGGCCGAGGCGGCGGCGCTCGACATGGCGCGCCACATGGGACTCGCCGGCCCCGAGGTCATCAGCCGGCGGGTCATGCACCCGGCCGAGGGGAGCCTGTTCGAGATCAAGGGCGTGCTGGACTACACGATCACGCGCGACGCGCTCGTAATGCCCGCGGCACCGGCGCGCCTGCCCGAAAGCGAGATCGAGTCCTTCGCGCGCGCGCACGAGCTGCGCGTGGTCGCCGCGACCATCGGCGAGGACGAGCACTCGGTGGGTCTGCGGGAGATCCTCGACATCAAGCACGGCGGGATCGAGAAGTACGGCTTCCGCTGCTTCAACCTCGGCACCTCGGTGCCCGTCGAGAAGGTGCTCGACGCGGCGCGGGAGACCGGCGCCGCCGCGGTGCTCGTGTCGACCATCATCACCCACAATGACGTGCACCGCACCCAGCTGCGGCGCCTGTCGGATCTCGCCGTCGAGCAGGGCGTGCGCGATCGCCTGCTGCTGATCGCCGGCGGCACCCAGGTCAGCGACGAGATGGCCCGGAGCTGCGGCATGGACGCGGGATTCGGGCGCGGCGCCCGCGGCCGGGAGGTGGCGTCGTTCATCGTCGCCCGGCTGCGCGAGGCCGCGCCGGGCTGAAACCCACGGCACGCGTCCCGCGCTCGACACCAACGAGGTACGGCTCATGCGCATCGGGGTGCCCAAGGAGATCAAGGACCAGGAGCACCGGGTGGCCCTGACCCCGAGCGGCGCCCGTGCGCTGGCCGCGGCGGGACACCAGGTCGTCGTGCAGGCAAGCGCCGGCGAGGGCTCGGGATTCGGCGACGCGGAGTACGGCGAGGCGGGTGCGAGCCTCGGCACGGCCGAGCAGGCCTGGAACGCGGAGCTCGTGCTCAAGGTCAAGGAGCCGCTCGAGTCCGAGGTGCACCACCTGCGCGACCAGATGCTCTTCACCTACCTCCACCTGAGCGGCGTGCGCCCCGCGCTCACCGAGGATCTCCTCGGCGCCGGCACCACGGCCATCGCCTACGAGACCGTGGAGGATTCCCGTGGCGCCCTGCCGTTGCTCGCACCCATGAGCGCGGTCGCGGGGAACATGGCCGTGGTCATCGGCAGCTACTATCTCGCGAGATTCAACGGCGGACGCGGGATGCAGCTCGGCACCGTCCTCGGCGAGAGCCACGGGCGTGTGACGGTCATCGGGGACGGGGTCGTCGGCCGGCACGCCGCGCGCAGCGCCGGTGCCCTCGGCGCGCGCGTGAGCCTGTTCGGTCGCCACCCCGAGCGGGGGCCGGAGCTCGAGGCGCAGATGACGGGCGAGGTGCACTACCGGCTCTCGGCGCCCGAGACCATCGCCGAGGACGTGGCGCGAGCGGATCTCGTGGTCGGCGGCGTCCTGCTGCGAGGGGCCCGCGCGACCCACGTGGTCACCGAGGCTATGGTGCGGGGCATGCAGTCGGGTACGGTGATCGTCGACGTCAGCATCGACCAGGGGGGCTGCGTCGAGACCTCGCGGCCCACGTCCCACTCCGACCCGGTGTTCACCACCCACGGGGTGACCCACTATTGCGTGACCAACATGCCGGGCGCCTATCCACGCACGTCCACCCTCGCGCTCACGGGCGCCACCCTGCCCTATGCCATGCGGCTCGCCGAGAGAGGGCTCGCGGCGCTCGCCGAGGACCCGGGCTTCGCCAGGGGCGTGAACACCTTCGGCGGCCGCCTGACCTGTGAGGCCGTGGCCGATGCGCTCGGCATACGGGACCGCTTCGAGCGCTTCGCCGAGGCGCTCGCGCGCGCCGGCTGACGCCGGCGGCGTCGCCTCGCAGCCGGGCATCGGCCATGGGCGACAAGCAGCGCCGGACCGTGCCCGAGCAGCTGGTCGCCGAGATCGGCAGCACCGTCACCAAGCTCACCGCCTTCACCGGTCTTCGGGCCTCCGCGACCGGCGATGGCCGGGCACGGTTCGTGGCGCAGGGGGCGGCGCTGTCGACGGTGGCCGAGGGCGACGTGGTGATCGGGCTCGAGCGCGCGCGCGAGGATCTGGAGGCGAGGATCGGCGTCGACACGCGAGACGCGCCGCTGGCTGCCGCGTCGTCGGCCGCGGGCGGACTGCGCATGACGGTGCACGGGCTCACGGCGCGGATGACCCTTCGCGCCGCGCGCGAGGCGTCTCTCGGCGCCGGGGCCGTCGTCGTGCACACTACCGCCGGGGCGATGACCGACGACGACGTGGCCGCCGTGGCCGCTGCCGGGCCCAAGCTGGTGCTGCTGGCGGGTGGCGTCGACGACGGCGAGCGCGACGCGGTGATCGGCAACGCAACGCGCCTCGCCCGGCTCGAACCGGCGGTGCCGGTGGTGTTCGCGGGCAACCGGGCGGCACGTGCCGACGTGCGCCGCGTCCTCGAGGCGGCGGGGGTGCCTATATTCGTGGTCGACAACGTGTACCCGAGGATCGACGAGCTGAACCTCGAGCCCGTGCGCGAGTGCATCCAGGCCGTGTTTGCGGATCACATCGTATCCGCCCCGGGCATGGACCGGGTTCGGCGCATGTGTGGAGGGCCGGTGGTGCCGACTCCCGGGGCGGTGCTGCGGGCGACGGAGCTGCTCGCGGACGCGCTGGGAGACGTGATGACGGTGGACGTCGGCGGCGCCACCACCGACGTGCACTCGGTGACCCGGGGTCTGCCCGAACGCGAGCGCCGCCGCGTCGCCCCGGAGCCGCGCTCGAAACGCACCGTGGAGGGGGATCTCGGCGTCTACCTGAACGCGGACCGGCTCGCGCGCGCGGCCGGGGACGGCTCGTTCGAACTGGGGGCGCTCGAGGCGATCCCGCACACGGAAGAGGGCCGCCGCGCCGCCATTGCCCTGGCCCGGGTCGCCTGTCGTCTCGCCATCCAGCGCCACGCGGGGGAGCGGCGCACCGTCTACGGGGCGTTCGGCGTGACCGAGGTCGTCGAGGGGTGCGACCTCGGCGCGATCCGGTGGATCGTCGGCACCGGCGGTGCCCTCACCCGTCTCGGCGCGGGGCGCGAGATCCTCGAGCACCTCGCCTTCGAACCGGCCGGGGGCAAGCTCCTGCCCCCGCCCTCGGCCCGGATCCTCGTCGACCGGGACTACGTGATGGCGTCGGCCGGCGTGCTGGGCGAGCAGCACCCGCGCGCGGCGCTCGAGCTCGTGATCGAGAGTATCGGTCTCGCCGATGGGTGGGAGAACGGTGAGCGGGCGCCCCTACGTCGCGATTGACCTCGAGGCGATCGAGGGCAACGCCTCGGCCGTGGTCCGCCTGTGCGCCGGGCACGGGATCCGCGTGATCGGGGTGACCAAGGCGACCGCCGGCCTGCCCGACGTGGCGCGCGCCATGCTGCGCGGCGGTGTGGCCGGCATCGGCGAGTCGCGTCTGCGAAACGTCGAGCGGCTGCGGCGCGGCGGTGTGGACACCGAGCTCACGCTGCTGCGCATCCCGTCGCTGTCCGCCGCGGACGCCATCGTCGAGTCTTTCCAGGTCTCTCTCAACTCCGAGCTCGACGTGCTCGCCGCGCTGTCGGAGGCAAGCCTGCGGCGGGGAACGGTCCACGACGTGGTGGTCATGGTGGATCTCGGCGATCTGCGCGAGGGGCTGTGGCCCGACGAGCTTCCTGCCTTCATGCGCGACGCGGCGAGGCTGCCCGGAGTGCGGATCCTCGGGCTCGGCACTAACCTGAGCTGCTACGCCGGGGTGGTGCCGAGCGCCGAGAACATGGGCCGGCTCGTCGCGTACGTCGAGGAGGCGGAGCGAGTGCTCGAGCGCAGGCTCGTTCGGATCTCAGGCGGATCCTCGAGCGCCCTGCCCCTGGTCGCCGCCGGGGCGATGCCCGCGCGCGTTGACGAGCTCCGCATCGGCGAGGGCATCCTGCTGGGCAGGGAGACCACGCACCGCGCACCGATCGCCGGCACCCGGCAGGACGCGTTCACGCTCCACGCAGAGGTGATCGAGCTCAAGCGCAAGCCCTCGCTGCCGGTCGGCGAGCGGGCTCAGAGCGCGTTCGGGGCGACGCCCGCGTTCGAGGACCGGGGGCTCATCGATCACGCCATCGTCAACGTGGGGCGGGCAGACGTCGACCTGGAGAGCCTCCGGCCCGTCGACCCGCGGCTCTCGATCCTGGGCGCATCAAGCGATCACCTGATCCTCGACGCGACCGCGACTCGTGGCGAGGTGCGCCTCGGCGATCGCATCGCATTCTCCCTCGGCTACGGCGCGCTCCTCGCGGCGATGACCTCCCCGTACGTCGACGCGCGCCTTGTCTCCCGCGACTCGGCCGCAGGCCGGGCACCGGGCTAGAGACAACGCGTAGCAGCCCCGGATGTCCGAGCACCCGCGCCACCTCACTCGCGCCCTGATCCACCTCGGGCGCCTGACCCGCAACCTGCGGCAGCTACAGGCCGAGGCCGGCGACACGCCGCTGTGGCCGGCGATCAAGGCCAACGCCTACGGCCACGGAGCGGAGATCGTGGCCCGGCACCTGGTGGATATCGGTTACCAGACCCTGTGCGTCGCCCACGCACCCGAAGCGATCGCGCTGCTCGATGCGGGCGTGCGCGCGAGGTTCCTGCTCCTCTCCGCGACCCTCACCGAGCATGCGGAGGCGATCGTGCGTCACCAGTTGGAGCCGGCGGTGTGCACCGTGGAGATGCTCGACGCGCTCGCCGCTGCCGCTGCGAAGGGGGGACAGCGGGTCGCGGTGCACCTCAAGGTCGACACCGGGATGGGGCGGATCGGCGTGCGGCCCGAGGACACGACCGCGTACCTGGACCGGTGCCGGGCGTCCCCCTGCATCCGGGTCGCGGGGCTGATGAGCCACCTGGCGCGCGCCGACGAGGCCGACAAGGCGTTCTCCCAGGAGCAGATCCGGCGCTTTCGCGAGGTCGTCGAGGCCACCCGCGGCTACGGCATCGAGCACTATCACCTCGCGAACAGCGCCGGCATCTTCGATCTCCCCCAGGCCCGCTTCGACGCCGCGCGGCCCGGGATCTCGATCTACGGTCTCGCACCGTCGGCGACGATGCACAATCCCCGGGTCGCTGATCTCGAGCCGGTGATGGAGCTCGAGAGTGCGGTCACCTTTCTCAAGGAAGTCCCCGCCGGCACAGGTCTCTCCTACGGGCACGCGTTCCACACCGTGCGACCGTCGCTGATTGCGACGCTGCCCATTGGCTACGGTGACGGGCTGCGCCGCGGCCTCTCGAACCGCCTCCAGGTGCTGGTGCGGGGCACGCGCTGCCGCCAGGTGGGACGCATCACCATGGACCAGACTCTGGTCGACGTCACGCCGCTGCGGGGACGCGTCCGGCTCGGCGATCGGGTCGTGCTGATCGGCGCCCAGGGCGAGGATGCAATCCGGGCGGACGAGCTCGCGCGCATCCTCGACACCATCAACTACGAGGTCGTGACCGGAATCGCCGAGCGAGTGCCGAGAGTTCCCATGCACGAGTGACCGGCGCGCAGCGTGAGGCAACGTTGCCACCACTCGCGCCGAATCGGGCGACAGCAGGAAGCCTACGAGCCTCGGCTACTTCCCGAGCGTATGCACGTTGCGGGCGTTGCTGCGCGCCCACTCCATGTCGCGTCCGGCGTGACAGCGCAGACAGGCGAAATCGACGGTGAGCTTTCCGGTCGCCAGCTTGCCGTCGGCGCTGAACATGGAGTCATCGGGGCCGATCGAGATCTTCGTGATGTGCGACTTCACGTCGCCCTGGTACTTGCCAGAGCTCTCCGCACTCTTGCCTGCCGGCGGCATGTGGCAATCCACGCAGGTCACACCGGCGCGCTGCTTCGCGCTGCCTTCGTACGCCGAGGCCGCCTGGGCGTGGCAGCCGTCGCAGCCGAGCCGGATTGACACCTCGGCCCGCTTGTGGGGGTCGTGACAGGTGGTGCAGACGATCTTTCCGGCGTGTGGGCCCGCCAGGTACTCGTTGTACTGCTCGTGATGGCGGATGAAACCCCCGCTCGCCGGTATCGCGTCGGCGCTGCCGCGCACGTGGCACTGGCCGCACGCCGAGGGCGATGTATCGATCTTTATGTTGGCCTTGCCCGGAGCCTTGACATGGGCGGCACCGGGTCCATGACACGCCTCACAGGTGATGCCAGGCAACGCCCAGGTGCCCACGATGCCAGGCAGCCCGTCCTGATGTCCCTCGGCCGAGTACCCCGTGGTATGGCAGCCCCCGCAGTCGTAAGGCTTCTTCTCACCGGCGTGGTAATCCACCCAGCGTCCGCTCGCCAGGTTGTACTGGTTGGCGCCGGGCCGGCTGCGATCTGATCCAGTGGACGTGACGATGTATCCCTGGGCGTCCATGTAGCGGGCCTTCCAGCGATCGCCACCGATGACATAGCTGATATCGCTCCACTGGTATCCTTCCGGCAGGGGAAGCCCGGCAGCGCGGGCCTCGGCGGCCGGGCGCAGCTTCTTCGGATGACTCGATGCACGATAGTCGCCGTACTGCGTAACATGGCACTGTGCGCAGGTACTCGGGCCGGCGTAGCCGCGCTCGATCCCCTCCGCGGTGACCTGCTCGGAGGGCAGGAGCATTGGATCGGTCGCGCTCTTCTTCAGCTGTGCCAGCACGGTGCCGGCAGCTGCAACGCTCAGTGCGAATCCTACGACGAGGCAGCGGATGAACATGTTACCGACCTTCCTCCGAGACAGGCCCGAGCCTCGATTTTTGCACTTCGGGTCGTCCTTGGCCAGACGGAGTCCGTGTAACGCACATGCCTGAGCCCACCTTCACCATCCGCAAGGGGATGGACCTGGCGCTCCCGGGAGCGCCCGGACCGACGATCGAGACCGGCCCGTCGCTTCGCCAGGTTGCGCTGCTCGCTGCCGACTTCCCGCAGGTGCGTCCCCGGCTCGCGGTGCACGAGGGCGACCGCGTGCGCGTCGGCGAGACGCTCTTCACCGACCGTCGTCATCCCCGACTGCGCTTCACCTCGCCCGCCTCGGGCGTGGTGAGCCGGATACTCACCGGTGAGCAGCGCCCGCTGCGCTCGATCGTCATCGCCGTGGATGGGGACGACGCGCAGCCGTTCCCGCTCCCCGACGCCAGCCGCATTGCCACCACGAGACGCGAGGATGTCGAGGAGCTGCTGCTCGCCTCGGGTCTGTGGACCACGCTTCGCACACGACCGTTCGGCAGCATCCCGGTCCCCGGCACGCAGCCTGCTGATGTGTTCGTCACCGCGATCGACACGCACCCTCTCGCGCCCCGGCCCGAAGCGATCGTTGCCGGGCGCGGTTCCGAGTTCGCACTGGGACTGGCCGCACTGGCCCGACTGACGCAAGGGCGTGTCTACGTGTGCCAGGCACCGGGTCCCGACCTGCCACGACCCGACGAGCCACGCATCGTGGTGGCACGCTTCGACGGCCCCCACCCGGCGGGCCTGCCGGGCACCCACATCCATCTCCTGGCGCCGGTCTCGAGGGAGCGCATGGTCTGGCACGTGGGCTACCAGGACGTGATCGCGATGGGCAGTCTGCTCATGACCGGAACGCTGCCGGTGGAGCGCGTCGTCGCGCTCGCTGGCCCTGCCGTGCGGCGGCCCCGGCTGCTTCGCACTCGACTCGGCGCAGCGCTCTGGGAGATCCTCCGTGACGAGCTCGAAGAGGAAGGGGACGGCACATCGGGTCGATTCCAGGTGATCTCCGGCTCCGTGCTCGCCGGGCGGACCGTCACCCCGGAAGAGGGCTATCTCGGCGCACGGGACCGGCAGATCTGTGTGCTGCCTGCACGCGGTGCCGCGGACTGGGTCCCCGTGCACGGCAGTCGGCCTCGTGCGTTCGTCGCTGTTCCCGCCTACGATCGCGTGCTGCCCATGGACATACCACCCGCACCGCTGCTGCGTGCGCTGCTCCTCGAGGACGACGAGGCGGCGGTAGAGCTCGGCGCGCTGGAGCTGGATGAGGATGACCTCGCGCTGCTCGGCTTCGTCTGCCCGTCGCGCCAGGACTACGGTGCCCTGCTGCGCGCGACGCTGTCGCGCGTTCAGACCACCCGGTGAGCGTGGCACTTCACGATTGCGCCACGTAGGGTAAATCAATGGCCCTTCAGGTTCGCCAGCCTCTGGATCTCGCCGGTGTAATGCGCTGGGTAGTCATCGCCCTCGTTCCCTGCCTGGTAATGGGCATGTGGAACACCGGCTTCCAGGCCAACACCGGACTCGCTAGACTCGGTCTCGACACGGCTGAAGGCTGGAGGGGCGCTGCGATCGCGCTGCTCGGCACCGGTTACGCGGCCGACAGCCACTCTGCTGCCATCGCACACGGTGCGCTCTATCTCGTGCCCCTGCTGATCGTGGCGGGGATCGTGGCGTACGTCTGGGAGCACGTGTTCGCACGCCTGCGGGGACGGCCGATGGGTGAAGGCACGCTGGTGACTGCAATCGTATTTACCCTGCTGCTGCCGCCTGCAGCACCGCTTTGGCAGTGTGCGCTGGGTGCCTCCTTCGCGATGGTCTTCGGCAAGCTGATCTTCGGCGGGACAGGCCGTAACTTTCTCAACCCGGCGCTGACGGGTCTCGCGTTCCTGTACTTCAGCTTCCCGACGGAAATGGTGGGCGATCCCTTGTGGCCCCGCCTGGCGGGCTACGCGGGCACCACCGCCTACGCACTCGCGGCGGAGGGTGGCATGCCGGCGCTCGAGGCGGCAGGCTTCAGGTGGCTGGATGCGTTCGTTGGGCGGGTGCCCGGTCTGCTGGGCCAGACCTCGGTCATTGCCTGTGCGCTTGGCGCAACGGTGCTGATCGTCAAGGGGATCGCCTCCTGGCGGGTGATGGCCGCGGTGCTGATCGGGACGGCTGTTACGGCGCTGGCGTTCAACATCGCGGCGGGCGATGCCCATTCCTCGTTCGCCGTGCCATGGTACTGGCACCTGATGCTCGGCGGAGTGGCGTTCGGTGCGGTGTTCGTCGCAACCGACCCGGTGAGTGCGCCGATAACCGACCCGGGGCGGTGGATCTACGGTGTGCTGATCGGTGCCGCGATAGTGCTCATCCGGCTCGCCAACCCCGCGCATCCCGATGGCGTTCTGCTGGCGATCCTGCTCGGGAACATCTCTGCGCCGATCATCGACCACGCCGTCGTGAGGATGAACGTTCGACGACGGGTCAATCGAGGGGCGCACGCCGGTGTCTGAGCCGGTCGCAATGGCGACGCCGTCCCCAGGGCCGCACCGATTCGGGCGCGCTCTCACGGTGGCGTTCATGGTGGCGCTCGTGTGTGGTGGCCTCGTGTCCGTCACGGCCGTGCTGCTCGAGCCCCGGCAGCAGGCGAACCGGTTGGCAGAGCGACAGGCGCTGATCGATCAGATCGTTGCCCGATTGCCCGGCGTGGAGACACTGTTGGATCTCTCCGGCACGGACCGCATCGAGAGCCGCGTGGTGGATCTGGCGACCGGCGAGGACGTCGCCGGCGTCGACCCTGCGACGTATGACCCGGCCAAGGCGGCGCAGGAGCCCGCGACCCGGGTCGAGATAGCGCCCGAGCACGATATCGCCCGGATCGGCGCGCGGGCGCCTCACGCCACGGTGTATCTTGCGCGAAAGGGCCGCACCCTCAGGCTCGTCATCCTGCCGGTCTACGGCGCCGGCTATGCCTCTACCTTGCGTGGCTTCCTGGCTCTCGAAGGAGACGTCAACACCGTCGTCGCGCTCGCCTTCTACGAGCACGCGGAGACGCCAGGCCTCGGCGCGCGGCTGCAGGATCCGGACTGGCTGGCAACCTGGCGTGGCAAGCGGCTGCGCGACGAGAACGGACAATACCGGCTGCAGTTGGCGCGCGGGCGCACGAATGCCGATCCGGGGGCGGCACCCCACACCGTCGATGGCATCAGCGGCGCAACTCGCACCAGCCAGGGGATCTCGCAGCTGCTCAGGTACTGGCTCGGAGACCACGGTTTCGGACCGTTCCTGCAGCGACTGCGCCAGGAAGGGGGTGCCTCATGAACCCCGGCTCAGGGCGGGTGCTGCTCGACCCGCTGCTCGACAACAACCCCATTGCGCTGCAGATCCTCGGCATATGCTCGGCGTTGGCGGTGACCACGACGCTCGCAACGGCGATCACCATGAGCGTTGCCCTCACGGTGGTGCTGACGCTTTCCAACGGCGCCATCAGCCTGATACGGAACCAGGTACCACGCAGCGTGCGCCTGATTGTTCAGATCACCATCATTGCCTCGCTCGTGGTGGTTGTGGACCAGCTGCTGCAAGCCTATGCGTTCGAGATGAGCAGGCAGCTGTCGGTGTTCGTGAGCCTCATCGTCACCAACTGCATCGTGCTGGGACGGGCGGAAGGTTACGCCATGCAGCATGGGCTGAAGCTCAGCCTCCTCGACGGACTGGGAAACGGTCTCGGCTACAGCCTGGTACTGATTCTGGTCGGCTCGGCGCGCGAGCTGCTCGGATCCGGAACCTTGCTCGGAGCGAGCGTGCTGCCCCTGGCGGCCGACGGCGGCTGGTTCCATCCTGTGGCCCTGATGCTGATGCCCCCGGGTGCATTCTTTCTCATCGGGTTGCTCATCTGGGGACTGCGAGCATGGAAGCGTGCCCAGATCGAGCCCTCGGAGCTGCCGGCCACGGCACTCGTGCTGGACGATGAACTGGAGGCCGCCGAAGGTGGACTTGCTCGCCCTGTTCGTTGACTCGATCTTTGTCGACAACCTGGCACTGTCGTTCTTTCTCGGCATGTGCACGTTTCTTGCGGTTTCGCGCACCGTTTCCACGGCGCTCGGACTCGGCGCCGCGGTAACGGTCGTGCAGACGATCACCGTGCCTGTGAACAATCTCGTGCACCGGCACGTACTGGCAGAGGGTGCCTGGAGCTGGGCGGGCCTCCCCGAAGTGGATCTACGCTATCTCGGGCTGATGGTCTACATCGCGGTGATCGCCGCTGTCGTGCAGGTGCTGGAGATGATTCTGGAGCGCTTCTTTCCGACCCTGCACCGGGCGATGGGTCTTTTCCTCCCACTGCTCACCGTCAACTGCGCCATCCTTGGCGGCTCCCTGTTCATGGTCGAGCGCGACTACGGTTTCACCCAGAGCGTGGTCTACGGCGCGGGCACGGGAGCGGGCTGGGCGCTCGCGGTGGTGCTGCTCGCGGGGATCCGGGAGAAGTTGCGCTACGCCGACGTGCCCGACGGACTGAGGGGTCTCGGCATGAGCTTTGTCGTGGTCGGCCTGATGTCGCTCGGCTTCCTGGCCCTGGCCGATATCCGTCTGGGTTGACGAGGTCGACCGCAGTGCTCGAGATCGGGTTCGCTATCACGCTGTTCACCGCCATCGTGAGCCTGCTGGCGCTGGTGGTGCAGCTCGCTCACGCGCGCCTGGTGCCGAGTGGGCCCGTGAGCATCGATCTCGGCACGGCGGGAACCGTGCAGGCCGTGGCCGGGCGGTCACTGCTCGAAATCCTGAACGATGCAAACGTTCTGCTTCCCTCGTCGTGCGCCGGTCGCGGTAGCTGTGGACTGTGCCGGGTAACCGTGCTCTCGGGCGGTGGCGCCATCAGTCCGGTCGAAGACGCACGCCTCAGCCGAGGCGATCTCGCTTCAGGGATCCGTCTCGCGTGCCAGGTGCGCGTACAGCGGGATCTGCGAATCGAGGTATCCGAGGAGGCGTTTGGTGCGCACCATTGCACCTGCACGCTGGCATCCACCGTCAACCTCACCCCGTTCGTCAAGGAGCTGATCCTCTCGCTGCCGGCAGGCGAGACCATGAACACCCGTCCTGGCACCTTCATACAGGTCACCGCACCGCCGCATCGGCTCGAGTTTCGCACCATCGACATCGCGCCCACGATGCGCCGGAAATGGGACGATCTTCAGCTATGGGACCTGGAGAGTGGATGTGACGAGCCCACCACGCGCGCGTACTCCCTTGCCAACGGGCCGCACGATACCGGCAGGCTCATGCTGATCGTACGACTTGCCCTGCCGCCGCCCGGTTTGTCCGATGATGTCCCGCCAGGGATGGTCTCATCCTGGCTCTTCGGTCTGAAGCCCGGCAACACGGTGACCGTGGCCGGCCCATTCGGGCATTTCTTCCCAATCAACAGCGAACGGGAGATGATCTACATCGGCGGGGGCGTCGGGATGGCGCCCATGCGCGCCCACATCTTCGATCTGCTCGAGCGCCAGCACAGCCAGCGCACCATCAGCTTCTGGTATGGGGCGCGCTCGCGCACGGAGCTCTTCTACCAGGAGCAGTTCGAGAAACTCGCCGCGGAGCATCCGAACTTCACCTGGCAGCCAGCGCTCTCGGAGCCGCGTATCGAGGACGAGTGGCACGGTCCGACCGGATTCATCCATCAGGTGCTCTACGAGCGCTACCTTGCCGAGCATCCGGCGCCGGAAGATTGCGAGTACTATCTGTGCGGACCGCCCATGATGGTGAGAGCCGTGCTCAACATGCTCGACGGTCTCGGCGTCGAGCCGCACCGTATCCTGTACGATGACTTCGGCAGCACGGGCGCCTGAGCGAGGGGAGGACAGGCCGATGATGACGATCCTGCTCGGGCTATCCGTATTCGCCGCCTGTGTAATCCTGCTCGGGCTGGGCTTGATGCTGCGCGGCCGGCCACTCGCCGGTGGCTGTCACGCTGCCTGCGCGCTGACCGGGCGCTGCCCGCATCCGACGCGCGACGCCTGCACATCCGCAAGGGAGCGCGGCCATGGGCGCTAAGGCCTGCGTTCGCGACTACATGTCGCGGGATTTGATCACCCTGACCCCCGATATGCGGATCCAGGACGCAATCATGCACCTGCTCGAGCACCAATACTCCGGTGCACCGGTCGTGGATGCATCGGGCACGCTGGTCGGCGTGCTGTCGAACAAGGACTGCCTGAAAATCGCGTTCAACTCGAGCTATCACCAGGACTGGCCGGGTACGGTGCGCGACTTCATGTCGAGCCCGGCGGAGACGTTGGATGCGGGCAGTGACGTGGTCGCGGCCGCAGAGCGCTTCGTCACCGGGCGCTACCGGCGCTATCCGGTGATGGAAGGCGGCGCTCTGGTCGGCCAGATCAGTCGCTACGATATCCTGCGCGCGCTCAAGGACTTGTGGTGACGGCCTGCGGTCCCACGCGCGCAAACATGAACTGTCCCGAACGGTGTCGGTCCTACTCGCCGCCCCGGACCATGGAGCCAACACCCATCGCGAGAGCACCCACGGTGGCGATCAGGGCGCGGACGACGAGGGTATCGATCACGTCCATGTTCGAACCGCCTTCCGCGTGCGGGGAGTCTACCGCGCGGTTGCCCATTGCCCCCCAGTCAGCGGTGGCGGTGCTCACCGAGATCGGGTAATCGCGAGGGGAGATCGACGCGATGCCGGCAACAGGGCTCACCGCGCAGGTGCCAGCCGCGTGACGCCGCCAGCGCCCGCTCAGGTCTTCCCCCGGCGTCCCCTCTCCTCGTGAATCAGGATCCACGCGACGGCCTCCCCCGGCACCAGCGCGTCGACCTGACGGGCATCCCCCACGCCTCGGAACAGGCGGTCGTGGCGCGAGGAGCTCTCTCCCGCGCCCTCGGCGCGAATCGCCTCGCGCATCGCAACGGCGCGCTGCTGCCACCGGCGCACGTTCGCGACTCCGAGGTCCACCCAGCCCTGCTCCGGCGTGTCCGCCTTGATCACGGGACCGCGCAGCAGGCGCTCGCCGTCGGGGAGCAGGATGGGGATGCCGATGGAGAGGATGCGCTGCCTGAGGTCCGCGTCCTCCACCACCTCCCGCTCGAGGTGGGACGAGAGCGTGTCCGCCGCGCGCTCGATCACGCCGGACAGGCTCTCGCAGCAGCGCGCGAGCAGATGCGCCTCGAACAGCAGCTTCGAGAGCCGCGGCGGACCGAGGATCTCGAACGCCACCGCGGGGCCGTGCTCGGCCTCCAGCCGGCGAAGCTGCTCCAGTGCGGCCGAGCGAAGGTGCCCGCCGCGATGGCTCGGCCCCATGACCGAGGCGTCCAGGGCGGCGACCATCTCGCGCCCGGTGCTGGCGCCGAGAAGCTCCCGGACCACGTTCACCGCGATCTCCTCGGCAGTAACCAGCTGCATCTGCCCGGGTGCGGTGATGGCCTCGAACTCGTCGGCGGTGAACACGCCGTTCTCGCCGGTGTCGATGAACACGCCCTCCAGCGGCAGCCCGGTAGGCTCGCCGAAGTCGCCTTCCCGAGCCAGGCTCGCCGGGTCGTGCGCCGGCACTGCCAGCTCCGGCGGACAGTCCCAGCGCTCGAACTCGCGGCCGTGGCGCCGGATCGGTCCGTGGCCGATGGCGCGCCAGCCGATGCACGCGGCGGGCGACACCAGCTTCACCACCTCGGGCCCGTTCGGTGTCCGCCCCATCAGGAAGGTCAGCATCGCCTGCGCGCCCGCGACCGCGGATTTCGCGAGCAACAGGCGTGAGGGCTTCTCCTCGCCGTGGGTGTAGGGGATGTTGAAGCCGAAGCCGCCGCTACCCGTGGTACCCACCTTGACGTAGGCGCGGGTCCCCGCCCGACGCATGCCTTCGCTCAGCAGCTGCACGTGGCGCACCAGCTGCGGCAGGTACAGCATCGCCAGCAGCCGCTCCACCGCGGCAGACCAGTCGGTATCCGACGCGCCGCTCGCGGCCAGCGCCCGCATGCGCGACGCCTCAGCGTAGACGTTCTGGTAGCTGACCGCGGTGGCGGTGTTCATGCAGTCCACCACGATGTCGGCGCGCGGATCGCCGGCGATGAGCTGTACCAGGCACGAGGCGCCGACGATGCCCTCGTCCAGCGGTGCGAGGATGTCATCCACCAGCCGCGCGCGCCGGGCCGCGTCCTCCAGCACCGCCGCGCGCGCCCCCCCGCCCTTCGCCTGCCAGTCCGCGCGCAGGAACACGTCGCCCCAGGCGGGGACGATGTCGGTGACGGCATCCGGATGCTCGCGGCGAAGCGCGGCCACCGCTTCCCGCGCGCGCCGCTCGCGCCGCGCCGCCACCACCAAGCAGGCCGGCTTCTCGGCCAGCAGCTCGCGGCACACCGCCCGCCCGACCAGGCCGGCGCCACCGAGCACCAGCACGTTGCTGCCGGCCACGTCCACCGAGCTACCCCTCGTCCTCGTGACAGCGCTCGCCGTAGAGCCGGCGCAGCTCGTGCTTCAGCACCTTGTTGAGCGCGCTCTTCGGAAGCTCGTCCAGGAACACGTAGCGACGGGGGATCTTGAAGCCGCCGATGCGTCCGCGGCAGTGGGCGATCAGCTCGTCGTCGTCGAGGTGCTCGCCCGGCCTGGGGACCACCGCGGCCAGCAGCGCCTCTCCGTAGGTCTCGTCCGGCACGCCCACCACCGCGCACTCGCGTACCTTGGGGTGCGTGTTCAGCGCCGCCTCCACCTCCAGGGAGTAGACGATCTCGCTGCCGGTGATGATCATGTCCTTCTTGCGATCGCGAAGATACAGGTAGCCGCGGTCGTCCAGGGCGCCGATGTCGCCGGTGTGGAACCAGCCGCCGCGGAACGCCTCTGCCATCGCCTCCCGGCGCTTCAGGTAGCCGCGGGTGACGTTGGGTGCGCGCACCACGATCTCCCCGGACTCGCCGGCGGGCAGCGGCTCCCCCGCCTCGTCCACGATGCAAAGCTCCACGCCCGGCACGGTGCGACCGGCGCTGCCCAGCACCGCGTGGTCACCGGTCTCGATGGCGCCTCGGTGATCGGCGTCCGAGAGCAACGTGAGGATGGGCGAGGTCTCCGTCAGGCCGTAGCCTTGTGTGATCTGGACCCGCGGGAATGCCTCCAGCGCGGCGTGAATCCACTCCACCGACATGGGCGAGGAGCCGTAGATCAGCTGCTCGAGGCTGGACAGGTCGTAGCGTTCCCGCCCGGGCTCCTCCAGGGTGAGCATCACCATGGTGGGCGTGAGCATGATGCTGCTGACGCCGAAGGTCTGTATCGCCTCGAGCACCGCCTCCCCCGAGAACGCCGGCAGGTACACGTGCGCGCCGCCGGCCAGGGTGTAGGCCGTGCCGAGCAGGTCCGCGGAGTGGAACATGGGCGCCACGTGCAGGTACACGCTGTGCGGGTGCGCCGGGAACTCGAAGGCGATCTGCAGCGCATTGACCAGGATGTTGCGGTGGCTGAGCCGCACGCCCTTGCCGCGGCCGGTCGTGCCGCCGGTGTAGATGAGCAGCGCGTCGTCGTCCTCGGCGGGCCGGTTCGGCGCAATCGCGCTCGTGCGCGCGAGCAGCGCCTCGTAGTCCGGCCACTGGACGCCGTTCCCCGCCTCGCCCACGCGCAGGGCACGCGCCGACCAGGAGGCGAGCGGCCCGTCGACGAGCAGCTCGGCGAAGGATGCGTCCACGGCCAGCAGCCGGCACTCGCTGTCGTCCAGCAGGTCTGCGATCTCAGGCGGCGCCAGGCGGTAGTTCACCGGCACCGGCACCGCGCCCAGCCAGTACCCGGCGTGCATCAGCTCCGCGGTGCGAAAGCCGTTGTGAGCGAGGATGCCGAAGCGCTGACCGGTGGCGACGCCAAGCCCCGCGAGCGCGCCCGCGGCCCGCGCGACACGCTCGCCGAACTCGCGCCAGGTGAAGCGACGCGCGCCGTCGCCCACGGCCAGGCGCTCGCCGTGCTGGCCAACCGTTCTCTGCAGCATCGAGGGCAGCGTGAGCACGGTACGCAGCGCCGCCCGTCAGTCGACGGCGGCCCAGTAGGCGTCCACCCGCGCCTGAATCTCCGACAGAGTGGGCTCGTCGCGCTCCGGCACGAAGAGGTGCGCGAAGCGACCCTGGAGCTTCAGGTACTCCTCCACCGGTTGCCGCTGGCGCGGCACGCGGGTGTGGGTGACCACGCCGTCGGCGTACTCCTTGAGCGGCCAGGCACCGGTGCGCACCGCCAGGCGGCCGATGGCGGCCGAGTCCCTGGGGTCGAAGTCCCAGCCGGTGGGACACGGGGACAGCGCGATGATGAGTCGCGGTCCCTCGAGGGCCCTCGCTTTCTCGATCTTGCGCGCGAGGTCCATCGGCTCCGAGCCGATGACGGTGGCCACGTACGCGGGGCGGTGGGCGGCCCACACGGCGAACAGATCCTTCTTGTAGCCCGGCATCCCATGACGGCCGCGGGTGGTGGCGGTGCGGGCCCCATGCGGGGTGGCCGGCGACGCCTGCTGGCCGGTATTTCCGTAGCCCTCGTTGTCGTAGCAGACGTAGATGAAGTCCAGAGCGCGATCGATGGCGGCGGAGGTCGCTGACAGTCCCATGCCATAGGCGGCACCGTCCCCGGTGAGCACCACCACCTGCAGATCCTCCTTCGGGCCAATGCGACCGCTATCGCGCAGCAGGTCGAGGGCGTCGCGAACGCCCTGGGCGCCCGCCGGCGCGCTCGCCATGGAGGTGTAGAGAAAGGAGCCGCGAAACGGCGTGAACGGATAGATGGACAGCAGGGTCATGCAGCCGGCAGCGTTCACGAACACGGTCTTCTCGCCGAGCACGTCGTAGATCTGGTGGATCGCCTGCAGGCCCCCGCAGCCGGCGCAGGTGGGCACGCCCGCCCCCAGCAGGTGGGTGGACGGCAGGTCGCGCATGCGCGCGTAGGCGGTCTCGCTCATGGTGTGCTCCCGAGCTCGGCGCGCTCCACATGGGCCACGGCCTGAAGCTTTCGCATCTCGCGCAGCTCCGCCTCGGAGTACAGCAGCCGCGGCGGCGGGGTCTCGCCGGTCTGGCCGGCACGCGCCGTCACCCGAGCGATCTCGAACAGCTCCTCGGGGCTGATGTCGCGGCCCCCCAGGCCACCGACGAAGCTCGCGAGCACCGGCGGCACGTCCGCGTGGCCGTAGAGCGCCGCCGCCACCTCGCCGTGCAGCACGCCGCCCTGACCGGTGGAGAGGTTCTGGTCGATCACCGCCACCGCGCGCCGGCCGGCCAGCGCGCGCCTGAGCGCGTCTGCCGGAAACGGGCGCAGCAGCCGCGGGCGCACCAGACCCACCGCGAGGCCGGCCTCGTGCAGCCGGTCCACCGCGTGCTTGGCCTTGGTGGCGAAGGAGCCGATCATCACCAGCACCACCTCAGCCTCCTCGCAGCGATAGCACTCCAGCACCTGGTACGAGCGCCCGAAGCGCTCGGCGAAGTCCGCGGCCGCGCGCTCGTAGGCGCCGATCGCGTTGCGCGCCGCAAGGTGCATCTCGTAGCGGAAGTAGGAATAGTTGCCGCCGCCCAGCACGGAGACCGCGTGGCTGAGCGGCGTGCTGGCGCGAAAGCCCAGGTTCTCAACGTCGTACGTGCCCACGTACGCGCGCGCGGGCGCCCTATCGGGCACCGTCACCGGCTCGCGGGTGAAGGACAGGTAGAAGCCGTCCAGGTTGACGATGGCCGGCAGCCGCACGCGCTCATCCTCGCTCATGCGAAAGGCGATCAGCACGCTGTCCAGCACTTCCTGGCAGGTAGCGCAGTGAAGCTGCAGGAAGCCGCTGTCGCGGGCCGCCAGAACATCGTTGTGATCCGGCTCGAGTGTGATCGGCGTCGCCACACCGCGCGACACGTTGACCAGCACGAAGGGCGCGCGCCAGCCGGCCACCGCGTACAGCATCTCCATGCCATACAGCAGGCCCTGGCTGGAGGTGGCGGTGAACACCCGCACTCCGGTACTGGCCGCCGCACCGGCGGCGGTGATCATCGAGTGCTCCGACTCGAGTGTCACCATTCGCGCGGAAATGGCGCCCTGCTCGATCCAGTCGCCTAGCGTCTCGATGATCTCGGTTTGCGGCGTGATGGGAAACGCGGGCACGTAGTCGACGCCCGCGAGCCGCGCGCCCCAGGCGGCGGCGCCGTTGCCCGTGAGCAGCGTCTCGCTCATGTCTGGGCCTGCTCGGCGTCGCGCTCGCCGCTCTGGTCCTGTTGCTGCGCGAGCGCCTCGGCGATGGCGCCTATGGCATGCGCCGGACACTGGGCGACGCATATCATGCAGCCCTTGCAGTGGTCGTAGTCCACCCGCGGATAGCCGTCCTCACCCACCGCGATGGCGCTGTCGGGACACAGGCTCGAGCAAACCCACCAGCAGCGCTTGCAGCGCTCGGTGTCGATCACCGGGCGCATGGTGCGCCACAGGCCCGTGCGCACCTGGACGCTGGTGGCGGCGGCGTGAATGGACGGCGCGGACACGCGGGCGTCGTCGAACGGAAGCTCCACCCACTCCGGCGATCGGTAGTCGCCGGCGCTCGGTTCCGGGCCCTCGGCGACGCATCCCTCGTGCGCGGCGACGGCATCGTAGCTCTCGAGCGCGGCCTCGCGATTGCGCGCCAGCGCCTCCTCGCCCAGCGGGCCGATCTCGCGCCCGAGCGCCGCCTCGAGCACCTCCCGCGACACCGCGTCCGTCAGCCTCGCGGCGGCGCCCGCGCAGCCTGCGCCCACGTAGCGGCGCTCGAGGGGATCGTCCACCCCCTCGGGAACGGGCAGGGTGAGCACCAGCGCGTCCAGGGCGAGACGGTGGCGCCACTCCTGCGGCGCGACGTTGCTGCTGATGAGCAGCACCGAATCCGCGTCGACGCCGGCGAGCACCCCCGCCGCCGGCACCGACACCAGCGTATCGTCCGCCACCACCACCAGGTCCGGCCGACGGATGATGCCCCGTTCGTGGATCGGCCCGCGCTCGGCTCGCACGTAGGCGAAAATGGGCGCGCCGCGGCGCTCGGCGCCGTAGCGCGGCGCGTCCTGGACCTGGAACCCCTCCAGGAACAGGGCCGTTCCGAGCACCCGGCTGGCGGTCTTCATGCCCTGGCCGCCGCGACCATGAAAGCGGATCCGGTACATGCCAGAGCCCGACCTCTTCATGCTGTGCGCATTTGCAACAATCCTGTGCCTCCTGCGCCCGCGCGCCCCTGATCCCCGTCAATCTGGCCGGCGCGGCCCGCGTTCGACCGGCGCCGCGGGCACGACACCCTGCGTATGACATGGGCCAGAGACCCGTCGTCCATGGCTACTCGGCGGCCCGGGTCCCTCTCACAATGCGCCGCACTTGCAGTACAGCCAGACGTTGAGGCAGAAGTCCTTCGGCGTCGGCACGGCGCCGGGCGTACCGCCAGGCATCCACACGTTCCAGCCGTAGCCCGGCTGCTTGTCGCGAAACGCCTTGCTGGGCGGGGCGCCGGGAGCGAGGATGTCGGTCACCCCCCCATAGCTGACCTTGACGGAATACGGATTCCCCGCCGGATTCTCGACCCGATCGACGAGTATTCCCTTGCCGTAGCTGCTCGCGTTGCCCGGCGGCAGCGTGAGTATCCAGCTTGCCTGGCCATGGGTGTCGGCGCCCTTGGTGCAGATCTGGAACGGCCGCGCATCGCGCAGCACGCCGATCTCCTCGAGGTTGACCTCTGCGTCGCAGTCCGGCGCGAATGCCGCGAGCTCGAAGGTGGTCTTGGGCGCCTTGGGGTGCCGCTTGATCGACACGTCCGTATCCACGACGGTGGTGATGCCGACGGCCTGGTAGATGCCGGTGCCGCTGTGCTTCCAGGTGCCAGGCTTCACGCTCACCAGCTTCTGCCCTTCGGTGTTGTTGCGTATCTCCGCCTTGAAGCTGCTCGGCTTGCAGGCCTGTCCGTTCCGTTCGTGTTGCACGGTGCAGTAGAACTCCACCGTCTGCGCGCCGGGCACGCAGCCCTTCGCGCAGATGAGCTTCGGCCGCACGGCGAATCCGCTGGACACGGGGCAGCAGGGATTCTCACCGGCGCCCACCCGCACCGCCGCGAGCGGTGCAGGCAGCGAGAACTCGGGGGAATGCGTGGAGAAGACGCCCCGCTCGAGGTCCATGTAGCCGCGCTCGGTGAAGCTGAACCGCAGCGGGCCGATGCCCAGCCTGGCCAGCGCGGGCACCGTCTCGGGGTCGAGGCGCTGTGCGACCGTCATCGAGAAGTCGCCGCTGTCCAGATCGAGCGTGCCCCGGCTTCGCTCGAGATCGAACGCGCTCGAATCGAGCTCGATGGCGCCCACGTCGATGGCCTCGGCACGACCGTCACCGTTCGCGTCGTGGAAGATGGTGAACGGCGCGAGCGAGATCCGGGCGTCGACGAGCCGCACGGAGGCCACCGCGGGGCTGTCCGTCTTCTCGAAGCGAAGCGTCCACGCCCCCTTACCTTCGATCGTGGCGGGCAGGGACGGCTCTCCCGTCGGATAGACGGTCAACCGGGTATCGGCAGGAAATCGCTGCTCGAACGGCAATCGCTCCGCCACGGGCGGCGTAACGGCGCAACCGGCCATCAGCGCGGACAGGCAGAGCGCGAGTGCCCGCACGAGCGCGGGAATGTAGCGGAGAGAAGAGGTGACGCGGGGAATCATTCATCACTTCCTTGCCCCATCGAGATGCGGGACATGTCATGACGTGGGTTCCCCTGGCAACCTATGGCCAGCACACGACGGGAAGATTGACGGTTGTCAATTTCAGGAACGCGAAGCGCAGGGCGCGGCGCGCTGCGCCCGCAATCCCGCCATCAGATCTCCAGCGCGGCCGGGGCTGCGGTGCAGCATCGCGGGTACCGTCGGCGAGGGCCATCTCGCCGCGGTCGACCCGCGCGTCATTGCATCCACCCTCGCCCACGCCTGCATCCGGGCGTCTCACGCCACGCCGTCGGCGCGGGGGGCCCCCCACCGGCGCGTCGCCCCGAGCGTCGCCCTGTCCATCGCGCCGCTGCTGCTGCCGGGGGTGCGTTCCGACGTCCCGTGTACGGCTCAGCCTTCAGGATGACGCCGCTCGACTGCGAAGCGACCGGTCCTGGCCGAGGCTGGTCACCAGATCCGGGGAAGACCGGTGCGCCCGCGGCCGTCCGGAGTCGCGGCCCGAGGCTGTCCCCTGTCATCGCGGCCCGACACGGATACGGGTACCCTCCTTGAGAGCCACTTTTCGCAAGCCCGCGCGGCCGCGCGCCATCACCGGACCCGCATGCACCGTTCCGCTCCCAGGTTTCCGGCGCCCTGGCTGCTGCTGGCCACCCTGCTGCCGCTGGTGGCGCCCGCGGACGCCACCCTGGCGCCGGTGGAGGTGGCCCTGTCGCGCGCCGCAGCCGTGGTGGAGGAGCTGAACCTCACCGGCAGCCTCACCTCGCCGCACACCGCCCGCCTCGCGCCGTCGGTGGCCGGGCGGGTGGACGCCATCGAAGTGGATGCCGGCGACCGGGTGAGCGCGGGCGACGTCCTGCTGATCCTGGACGGCGAGCTCGCGCGCCTGGAGCTGGCCCAGGCCCGCGCCGCGGAGCGCGAGGCCGCCACCCAGCTTGCCGATGCGAAGCGGCGCCTGGACGAGGCCCGGCGCCTGGCCCGCAGCCAGAGCTTCGCCGAGACCGAGGTGCGCAGCCGCGAGGCCGAGGTGGCCCGCGCCGAGGCGGTGCTGGAGCGGCTGCGGGCGGTGCGCGCCTACGATGCGGCGCTGGTGGCGCGCCACGAGCTGGCCGCGCCCTTCGACGGGGTCATCGCCCGCCGCGACGCGGATCTCGGCGAGTGGGTGCGTCCGGACGCGCCGGTGCTGGAGCTGGTGGCGGTGGACCGGCTGCGCCTGGACCTGCAGGTGCCCCAGAGCTACTTTGGCCGCATCGACGCGGACACGCCGCTGGCCGTGTCCCTGGACGCCCTGCCGGACGAGCGCTTCGAGGCTGCCGTCTCCGAGGTGGTGCCGGTGAGCGACCCGGCCGCGGGCACCAGCC
>JBFHNV010000031.1:0-35538 GCA_041593595.1 Gammaproteobacteria bacterium | reverse complement strand
GGCGGCGATGTAGGCGCAGGCCCGCTGCCAGTCCGAGGTCGCGTGGACCGGCCGTGTCCCGGGGCGGGCATCGACTGCCACGACACGCCGTGAATACATCCCTGTAGGCTCGACGGCCGCATCCCTGCGGCCGACGGTCGCGGCAACCGATACCCGCTTCCGCTCCGATGCCGCGGCGCGGGCCGAGCGCTCGCAGTCGCGACCGAAGCGCGGATGGCCGCAACGACGCTCCGCGGGTGGATGTGCCTGCGGGCAGCGACCTCGCGCTGCAGCGAGCGACGGCGTGTCAGTGAGCGGCGCGACCACCGATCACGACGTGGCGCAAGTTCTCGCGAGCAAGTGTCCGCGGGTAGCGGGTGACGCCCATCGCGACCGTGCGCGCCAGGGATGGCGCGCTCGAGCCCACAGGGATGTGTTCACGGCGTGTCGCGAGGGACGTCACCCACTACCGGCGCACCGCGACTCACACGCCGTCCAGTCTCTGTCCTCTACTCCGCGAACAGCCGCGACCACCCGGTGCCCTCGTGGCCGAAGTCGAAGCGCTCCGGGTGGAAGATCTCGGCGAGGATCTCGAGAGACTCCACCAGCCGCGGGCCGGGGCGGTTGAAGTAGTGGTGGCCGTCTGCCGCGTAGACCTGGCCGCTGCGCACGGCGTGGAGATCCTCGAAGCCGGGCAGGGTGCGCAGGGCGTCGGCTTCGCGGCAGGTGCGTTGCAGGTCGAAGCCGCAGGGCATCACCAGGATCACGTCCGGGTCGGCGTCTCGCACCTGCTGCCACTCGATCCAGGGGGAGTGGGCGCCGGCCTTGCCGAGGCGGTCGTCGCCGCCGGCGAGATCCACCAGCTCCGGAACCCAGTTGCCCGCCGCCATCAGCGGATCGATCCACTCGATGCAAATCACGGTGGGTGCGCCCGGGACGCCGTTGGCACGGACGTCGATGTCGCGCATGCGGACGCGCATCTCGGCGCGCAGCCGCCGTCCCGCGTCGGCGAGATCCAGCGCGTCCGCCACCCGCTGCACGTCGGCGAACACGTCGCGCAGCGCATCAGGCTCCAGCGACACCAGCGCGGGCTGCGAGCCGGTCCACGTGCGCAGCGCCGCCTCCACGTCCTTCAGGCTCACCGCGCACACCTCGCACTGCACCTGGGTCACGATGAGGTCCGGGGCGAGGGGGCGCAGCACGTGGTCCAGCACCTCGTACACGGAGAGCCCGCGGCGCACGATGTCGCGCACCCGGTCGTCGATGTCCCGGCCGCCGCCCTCCAGGGCCACCCGGGATCGTGAGCAGGCGGGGAGCACGTCCACGCCGGCGGGGTGGTCGCACTCGTGGGAGCGTCCCACCAGCCGGTCGCGGGCCCCCAGGGCGCACACGATCTCGGTGGCGCCCGGCAGGAGGGTCACCACCCGCCGCGGCGCGGTCATGGGCCCGCGCGCCGCTCC
The DNA here is from genome assembly GCA_041593595.1 of Gammaproteobacteria bacterium. Lineage (GTDB taxonomy): Bacteria > Pseudomonadota > Gammaproteobacteria > HK1 > HK1 > JBFHNV01. Next base: position 34,099 of record JBFHNV010000031.1, on the reverse strand, counting down.
CGGCGCCGTGCGCGAATGGCCTCGCGTCGCGCGGCCCGACGCTCGTCGAGCCGCGCGAGCACGGCGCGGCGCTCGGCGGCGCTGTAGCGGCGCCACAGGGCGATCTCCTCCACGGTGCGGAAGCAGCCGGTGCAGTGGCTGCCGTCGGGATGCAGGGTGCACACCTTCACGCACGGGGAGTCGGCGGAGGCCGGGTCCAGGCGCGGGTCGCGGTCGCGGCTCATGCGGCGCGAGTATACGGGGGCGGCGGCAGCGAGACTCAGCCGGCTGCCAGCTCGCGCGCGAAGCGCGCCAGGTATGCGCAGCCCGTGATGGCGCGGCTGCCGTACCAGGAGGTCATCTCGCCGTCGATGAACCGCACCGGCAGCTCGGCACGCCCGGTGAGGCGACGCAGCTCGGTGACGTGGCGCTGCTTGAACGGGTAGGGCTCGCTGGACAGGAGCACGGCATCGACCCCTGCCACCGACGCCGCGTCGGGGACGATCTCCGGGTAGCGTGCGCCGCCGGCGTTCGCCGTCGTGTCCAGGCCCGCGGCGGCCAGGGTCCGGGCGATGTAGGTCTCGCCGGACACGGTCATCCACGGGTCGCGCCAGATGAGGTAGAGCACCCGGCGGCGCGGTCTGTCCCCCGCCGCCCGGCACAGGGCTCCGAACGCGTCGCGGAAGCGCCGGCACAGGGCCTCGGCCTCGGGCACACGCCCGAAAACCGCCCCGAGCAGACGGTACAGCGCCGGGTTGTCCTCCGGCGCGCAGGGGTGGGTGGCAATCACCCGGATCCCCATGTCGGCCAGGGCCGCCGCGTCCTCGCGCCGGTTCTCGTCCACGTTCACCACCACGTGGGTGGCGCCGAGCTCGCGGATGCGGTCCAGCCGGGGTGTCTTCGTGCCGCCCACGCGGGCCACCGCGTCGACGCCCTCGCGGGGGTGGATGCAGAAGGTCGTGCGGCCGACCAGCCGTGAGCCCAGGCCCAGGTCGAACAGGAGCTCGGTGACGCTGGGCACCAGGCTCACGATGCGCGCGCCCGGTGCCGCCGGCGGGTGGGCCCGGCCTAGCGCGTCCACGGCCGGCGTGCTCATTCGCCCGTGTAGTGCTGCGGATAGAGCTCCTTGACCACGGCGCTGGTGCGAGCGTGGGCGTGGCAGGTGTCGAGGAAGCGCGGCGGGCGTCCGGGCTCCGCGGTCTGCCGCGCGCGGCGGCGACCGGCCATGGTCTGGAAGGCGGTGGTGGCCATGGGGCCCAGCAGCTCCGACAGGTGCGTGCAGCCCTCCACGCCGCCCACCCGCTCGGCCACCCGGCGGCGGAATCCCGGTCCCACCTTGAGGCCCACCAGGCGCTGATAGCTGGGTGTGATGTCGGGGCAGATGCGGTACGGGCCGTGCTCGGTGGTGGCCTCCACGGCCTGGATCACCAGGTCGTCGTCCACGGTGATGCGCAGCCACATCTGATGGACGGGCACGCCGGGCTCGATACGGCCGCGGTGGGCGTTGTCGAACCCGTAGGTCTTGGTGTCCACCAGGTGGCCCTCGATGTCCCACAGGCCGTCGTCTCGGCGGTAGCCGGCGCAGTGCACCCGGCGGTCGTGCAGGTGCTGGCGGGGGGCGGGTTCGCTCAGGGGCATGGGCCGTCACTCCAGGGGGAACCGAATTCCCGTTGTCGTGTCAAGGATTCTGAAATATATTGCATCGCAACATAAAGACGCGGGACGTCCGGCCGATGCCGGTTCGGGACGAACCCCGGCGAGGCTCCATGGGGAAGCGCAAGATGCCTGCCGTGACCGAAGACACGCCTGTCGCCGTGCCGGTGGAGTTCGTCAAGACGTCCACCCGGCTCACCCGCACGGGTCTCGAGCTCTGGCTCAAGCATGTTACCCGGGGCAGCATGGGCACGGACGACCCACTACGCCTGTCGGAGGCCGGCATGGCGCTGGGCATGAGCCTGCTGCGCGATCCCGCGGGTCTCGCCCGGGTGCAGGCGCGGGTGTGGTCCGAGTACCTGGCGCTGGCGGCGCGCCTGCTGAACGCAGAGGACGACCCGGTGACGCCGGAGCGCGGCGATCGCCGCTTCCGGGACGACGCCTGGGACGACAACCCGGTGTTCGACCTCATCAAGCAGAGCTACCTCATCGCCGGGCGGGGGATCCTGGAGGTGGTGGAGCAGGCGGCCGGTCTGGAGGACGCGGATCGCCAGCGCCTTAAGTTCGCCACCCAGCAGGTGGTGGACGCGCTGGCGCCCAGCAACTTCGCCATGACCAACCCCCAGGTCCTGCGGGCGGCACTGGAGACCGGTGGGCGCAACCTGCTGGACGGCCTCAACAACCTGCTGGACGACCTGGCGACCACCGGGCGCGTGGAGGCGCCCATGGCGCATCCCACCCACTTCGAGGTCGGCCGGGACCTCGCGCTGACGCCGGGGCAGGTGGTCTACCAGAACGAGCTCATGCAGCTGATTCAGTATGACGCCACCACCGAGAAGGTGCACCGGCGCCCGCTGCTGTTGCTGCCACCGTGGATGAACAAGTTCTACGTGATGGATCTGCGCCCCGGAAACTCCTTCATCCAGTGGCTGGTGGACCAGGGCCACACGGTGTTCGTGGTGTCCTGGGTCAACCCGGGCCGGGAGCTCGCGCACAAGAGCTTCGAGGACTACATGCTGCAAGGGCCGCTGGCGGCACTGGATGCCATCGAGCAGGCCACGGGCGAGCGCGAGGTGAACGCGGTGGGCTACTGCCTCGGCGGGATCCTGCTGGCGGCGACGCTGGCGTGGATGACGGCAAAGGGCGACGACCGCATCAAGAGCGCGACGCTGCTCACCAGCATGGTGGACTTCACCGACACCGGCGAGGTGTCGATGTTCATCGACGACAAGGGGATCGCCGAGCTGGAGCGCCGGATCAACGAGCAGGGCTACCTGGACGGGCGGTCGGTCTACGACACGTTCCGGTCGCTGCGGGCGAACGACCTCATCTGGTCCTTCTACGTCAACAACTACCTGCTGGGCAACAAGCCGGCCGCATTCGACCTGCTGTACTGGAACTCCGATTCCACCAACATGCCCGCGGCGATGCATACCTTCTTCATGCGCAACATGTACCTGAAGAACCTGCTGCGCGAGCCGGGCGGGATCACGCTCGCCGGCGTCGCGGTGGACGTGGCCTCGGTGAAGACCCCCACCTACGTGCTGTCCACGGTGGAGGACCACATCGCACCATGGAAGACCACGTACCACACGACGCAGCTGTTCTCGGGGCCGGTCAAGTTCGTGCTCGGTGAGTCCGGGCACATCGCGGGCGTCATCAATCCGCCAGCCAAGGGCAAGTACGGTTACTGGACCAACGCCGAGAACCACGCCACCCCGGCCGAGTGGTTCGACGGCGCCCGCCACCACAACGGCTCCTGGTGGCCCGACTGGAACCGCTGGGTCAGCCGTTACGGCGGCGGCAAGAAGGCGGCCCGCAAGCCGGGCGACGGCGCACTGGTGCCGCTCGAGCCCGCGCCGGGGAGCTACGTGATGAAGCGTCACGACTGACGCCCGACGACACGCGCCGTTCCTCACGGGCCCCGGTGCAGCGCGCCGCAACGCCTCTATACTTCGGCGGCACACACGCCCGTGCCGTTCCCGACGCATGCAACTCACCCGCTGGCCCCTGTGGCTGCAGCTCACCTCCGCCATGGTGGCCGCGTCGATCCTGGTCGCGGTGGTTGCAGGCCAGGTGATGCGGGTGATCGAGACCGACTTCCTGCGTGACGAGCTCAGGCGCGAGAGCCTGCGCACCTCCGAGGCGCTGACGGAGAACCTGGCCCGCCCGGTGGCGGAAGGGGACGCGCGCGAGCTGGGGGTGGTGCTGCAGCGCACCCGCCGCGACAACGCCTCCATCCATTCGGTGGCGCTGATCGACGCCGCGGGGCGCACCGTGTCGCGCTGGGTGGGCGGGGGCGAGGTGTCGCCGGGCGAGGTGTTCTACTTCAGCATTCCGACCAGGATCCCCGGCACCGGCCAGGGCCAGCTCGTGGTGTCGTGGAACGTGGCGGGCCTGCTGCGCAACATCGAGCGCCACGTGGACCGCCTGCGCCTCAACGTCTTCCTCATCGTGGGACTGCTGAGCGGCCTGCTGGTGGTGCTGATGCACTTCCTGGTGATGCGTCCCGTGGACGCACTTCGCCGCGGCCTCGACGCGCTGTCGCGGGGTGGCGCCCAGGCGCGGCCCAGGCTGCCGGTGTTCGCTGCCTCGGAGCTCGTGCGCCTCGCCGCGAGCCTGGGCGAGCTGGGCCGCCACCAGCTCGAGCTGCGCGAGACCCAGGCCTCGCTCGAAGAGGCGCGCAACCGCGCCGAGGTGGCGAGCGAGGCCAAGGGTCGCTTCCTCGCCGTGATGAGCCACGAGATCCGCACGCCCATCAACGGCGTCGTGGGCAGCCTGGAGCTGCTGGGTGACGGCGGACTGAACCCAACCCAGCGCAGCCTTCTCAACAATGCCATCCGCTCCGCGGACTCGCTGCTGGAGATCATCAACGAGATCCTGGACTTCTCCCGGGTGGAGTCCGGCCGCGTGCAGCTCGAGCAGGTGGATTTCCAGCTCGAGGCGCAGGTGAACGACGTGGCCAGCAGCATCTCCGGCCTGGTCGATCCGGGGCGGGTGGAGCTGGTGGTGGACTTCGATCCGGCGCTGCCAGAGCGGATCTGCGGCGATCCTCTGCGCCTGCGCCAGGTGCTCACCAACCTGCTGGGGAACGCCGTGAAGTTCACCGAGGCGGGGACGGTGATGCTGCGGGCGCGGCGCGGGGACGGCGACCGGCTTCACCTGGAGGTGCGCGACACGGGTATCGGGATCCCGCCGGAGCAGCAGGCGAATCTGTTCCAGCCCTTCACCCAGGCCGACTCGTCGACCACCCGGCGCTACGGAGGCACCGGACTGGGCCTGAGCATCGTGAAGCAGCTCGTGGAGCTGATGGGCGGGACCATCGATCTCGAATCGACGCCGGGCGCTGGCAGCAACTTCCGCGTCGACCTGCCCCTGGACTCCCGCGAGCCGCCGCGCCGCATCGACGCTGGCTCGCTGGCCGGCGCCCGGGCGCTGCTCGTGGAGGACAACCCTTTCGCCGCCGAGGCGCTGACGGGCTACCTGCGCTCCTTCGGGCTCCAGGTGGCGGCCGCCGCGGAGGCGGTCGGCGCGGTCGCCGAGGCACGTGGCACGCCGTACCTGATCCTGGATGCGGGCGTCGTGAACGACAGCGGCGGCGCGGCTTTCATCCACGCGCTGCGCGCCGCCGTGAGTGATGCCGATACCCACGTGGTGCTGCTGGTGCCGCCGGGAGTGCCGGTGCCCGACGCGGCCCGCATCGACGCGGTGGTGCTGAAGCCGGTGAAGCGTGGCGAGCTGATCACCGCGCTCATGGAGCCGCGTGCCGACGAGGTCGCGGCAGGTCCGCGCGACGGCGTCGCAGCGGCTGCCGGCAAGGGCGTGGTGTTGCTGGTGGACGACAACCCCATGAACCTGCAGGTGGCCGCCGCGTTGCTCGAACGGCTCGGCCTGGAGACGGACACCGCCGCGAGCGGCGACGAGGCCCTCTCTCGGCTGGCCGACCGGCGTTACGACGTGGTGCTCATGGACGAGCAGATGCCGGGCATGGACGGGCTCGAGGCCACCCGGCGGCTGCGCGAGCGTGAGGGCGGTAACTGTCGCACGCCGGTGGTGGCGCTCACCGCCAACACCGACACCGCCGCGGAGCGGCGCTGCCTGGAAGCGGGCATGGACGCGTTCATTGCGAAGCCCGTACGGCGCAAGGCCTTGCGCAGCGTGCTGTCGCGGTGGTTGACGGACCTGCCGGTGGCGGACGAGGGCGGCGCCTGAGCCGGCGCCCGGGCGGCGTGCTCAGCGGCGGCGGTGGGACCAGTCCGGCTCGCGCTTGTCCAGGAAGGCCTGCACGCCTTCCAGGGTGTCCTCCTCCATCATGTTGCACGCCATGACGTCGCCGGCGTACCGGTACGCATCCTCCAGGGACTGCTCCACCTGGCGGTAGAACATGCGCTTGCCGGTGGCCACCGCCGAGGGCGGGTGGCGTCGCACCGTGTCCGCCAGCGCCTGGACCTCGGCGTCCAGGCGCCAGGACGGCACCACCCGGTTAACCAGGCCGTAGCCGAGTGCCGTGGGCGCGTCGATGAACCCGCCGGTGACGAGCATCTCGAAGGCGCGCTTGCGTGCCACGTTGCGGCTGAGCGCCACGGACGGCGTGCTGCAGAACAGGCCCAACGTGACCCCCGACACGGCGAAGCGCGCGGTGTCCGCCGCCACCGCCATGTCACAGGTGGCCACGAGCTGGCAGCCGGCTGCCGTGGCGAGACCCTGCACCCGCGCGATCACCGGCTTGGGGCAGCGCACCACCGAGAGCATCACCTGGGTACAGCGGGCGAAGAGGTCCTGGTAGTACGCCTGCGACGGCTGCGCCCTCATCTCGCGCAGGTCGTGCCCGGCGCAGAAAGCCCGCCCGCGCGCCGCCAGCACCACCACCCGCACCGCGTCATCCGCCGCCGCCTCGCCCAGCGCCCCGCCCAGGGCGTCCAGCATCGCCTCCGACAGCGGGTTGAAGCGCGCCGGGCGGTTCAGGGTCAGCGTCGCGACGCCGTCGGCGTCCTCGCGGACCACCAGCGGGCCTTCGTCCTGCATTCGGTCTTCTGCGGCGGACATGGGCTCATTCTCGCGCCCGGGCGTCTTCGCGTCCAATGGGCCAGGGAAGTGAACCACAGCGCCACGGAGAGCACGGAGTAGAGAGGGACGAGGGACCTCGACCCGGCCTCGGCGCCAACGTCGAGGGACCGACCTCTCTCGGCACCGGCGATCGTGAAGCCTGCGCTGCGTACCCGACGCAGGCGAGTCCCGAACCCGTCGAGGCAGCGGCTTCGGCGTGTGGTCTGGCGATTGGTCCGTGACCCCCTAGAATTCCTCTGTGCCCTCCGTGCCCCTGTGGTTGCACCCATCAGGCATTGACCGATCGCGAAGGAGCAAAGGACGTGGAGCAGGCAAAGATCACCGCCGCAGAGCTGATGCAGCTGGCGCGGGACGAGGTGCCCATCGCGGGCCGGATGGGGATCGAGATCGAGGAGGTGGAGCCGGGAGCGGTCACCGCCCGCGTGCCGTACCGGGACGAGTTCGTGCGCCCTGGAGGCACCATCGCGGGCCCGGTGATGATGGCGCTGGCGGACTTCGTCATGTGGGGGGTGGTGCTGAGCCTCGTGGGGCCGGTGCACCTGGCGGTGACCTCGAACCTGACCATCAACTTCCTGCGCCGGCCGCTGCCCGGAGACCTGGTGGCGCGGGGCGCGATCCTCAAGCTGGGCCGGCGCCTTGCGGTGGGCGAGGTGAGTCTCTACTGCGGCGATGACGAGGACCTGGTGGCCCACGCCACCTGCACCTACGCGCTGCCGCCCGGGTGAGTCCGCGCCGGTTCACCGTGCTAACCTTCGTTGCGATGCAGCAGACGCCCAGTGCAGGGAGGAAACGGCCATGGCCAGCCCCGAGACCCCGAACGTGAAGATGCCGGACCCGGAGGTGGTGTCGGCCACCATGAACCGCATTGCGGAGCGCAGCCAGCGCCTGGTCCAGGAGTTCGTCGAGCGCCAGCGCTCCGGCGAGGGACCCGGCTTCCAGGTCATGGATCCGGCGGTGGTGGGCCGCACCTTCGGCGAGCTGTACGCCAAGCTCATGGCGGACCCGACGAAGGTCGTGGACGCGCAGATGAAGTTCTGGCAGGACTACGCCCAGCTCTGGAGCGGCGCCACGCGGCGGATGCTGGGCGAGCCCGCGGAGCCGGTCATCGCGCCGCCTGCGGGCGACCGCCGCTTCAAGGACGAGGAGTGGGAGAACAACCCGGTCTTCGATTTCATCAAGCAGTCATACCTGCTCGCGTCGCGCTACGTGGAACAGTGCGCGGCCAGCGCAGACGGCCTCGACGAGCACACCCGTCAGAAGGTGGATTTCTACACCCGCCAGTTCGTGGACGCCCTGGCACCCACCAACTTCGCGTCCACCAATCCGGCCGTGGTGCGCGAGACGGTGGAGTCCGGCGGCGAGAACCTGCTCAAGGGCCTCGCCAACATGCTCGACGACCTGGAGCGCGGCAAGGGCAAGCTGCGGGTGAAGATGACGGATCTCGAGAAATTCGAGCTCGGAGTCAACGTGGCGGTGACGCCGGGCAAGGTGGTGTACCAGAACGACCTCATGCAGCTCATCCAGTACGTGCCCACCACGGAAACCGTGCACCGCCGACCGCTGCTCATCATCCCGCCGTGGATCAACAAGTTCTACATCCTCGATCTGCGCGAGAAGAATTCGTTCATCAAGTGGGCGGTGGACCAGGGCCACACGGTGTTCGTGATCTCGTGGGTCAACCCCGACGCGCGGCTCGCCGAGAAAGATTTCGGCGACTACATGCACGAGGGCCCGCTGGCGGCGCTGGACGCGGTGGAGAAGGCCACCGGCGAACGCAGCGTGAAGGCCATCGGCTACTGCCTGGGCGGCACCCTGCTCGCGGCCACGCTCGCGGTCATGACGAAGAAGAAGGACGACCGAATCAAGTGTGCCACCTACTTCACCACCATGGTGGACTTCTCCGATCCGGGGGAGCTGGGCGTCTTCATCGACGAGGAGCAGCTCTCACTGATGGAGAAGACCATGGAGGAGAAGGGCTACTTCGAAGGCTCCAGCATGGCCGAGGCGTTCAACCTGCTGCGCGCGAACGACCTCATCTGGAGCTTCGTGGTCAACAACTACCTGCTGGGCAAGGATCCGTTTCCCTTCGACCTGCTGTACTGGAACTCGGACTCCACGCGCATGCCGCGCCGGATGCACAGCTTCTACCTGCGCAACATGTACCAGCGCAACAAGCTGTGCGAGCCGGGCGGGATCAAGCTCGACGGCGAGAAGATCGATCTCACCCGGATCAAGACCCCGAGCTATGTCCTGGCCACCCGTGAGGACCACATCGCGCCGTGGAAGAGCACCTACGCCGCCACCCAGCTCTACAAGGGCGACGTGCGTTTCGTGCTCGGCGCGTCGGGTCACATCGCCGGTGTGATCAACCCGCCGTCGGCGAACAAGTACGGGTACTGGACCGGCGAGGCCACGCCCCCAGACCCGAATGCCTGGCTCGCCGCGGCGACCCAGCACGAAGGCTCCTGGTGGACCGACTGGGCGCAGTGGGTGAGCGCCTACAACGGCAAGGAGGTGCCCGCGCGGACGCCGGGCGACGGTGGGCTCGAGGTCATCGAAGACGCGCCCGGCAGCTACGTGAAGGTGCGGGTGGACTGACGCGCGCCGCGCTCGACATGCCGCCGGGGTTCGGCACGCCGCGATGAACTGGTACTTCGACTTCATCTCGCCCTTCGCCTGGCTGCAGTTCGGGCGCCTGGACACGCTGCCGGGCGCGGCACCCCGTCTGAAGCCGGTGCTGTTCGCAGGACTGCTCGAGCACTGGGGCCAGCTCGGGCCGGCGGAGATCCCCGCCAAGCGCAGCTTCACCTACCGGCACGTGCTATGGCGCGCGCGCGTCGAGGGAGTACCGCTGCGCTTTCCGCCGGCGCACCCGTTCAATCCCCTGCCGGCGCTGCGCCTGGCGGTGGCCTGCAATGCGGAGCGGGCAGCGGTGGGCGCCATCTTCGGATTCATCTGGCGCGACGGGCGTGACCCGGACGCGGAGTGGCCGGACCTGTGCCGGGCCGTGGGGCTGGACCCGGACGATGCCACCGCGCGCATCGGTGACGCGGCGGTGAAGCGCGCGCTCAGGGCCAACACGGAGGAGGCCGTCGCCGCGGGCGTGTTCGGCGTGCCCACGCTGGTGGCGGACGGGACCCTGTTCTGGGGCGCGGACGCCACCGCCATGGCAGCGGCCTGGCTCGCCGATCGCAGCGCCTTCGAGGATGCGGAGATGCGGCGGGTGTCGACCCTGCCCGCGGCGGTACAGCGCCCGCGACGCTGACTCGGGGCGTCGCGCCGCGTTCAGCGTCCGCCCAGGCTCTCAGAGCCTGTGAACGTATCGCCCGCCGTCGCGAGACGCACACCGGGCGTTCCTGGCAAGGCGCGGGGGTGCACAAAATCGCGCGCATAGCCCGGCTACGTAAGCGATTTTGGGGGTCCCCGCAACGCCGCCAGGGGCGGCCAGGGGGCGTCGCAGCAGGCGCGGTGACACGTTCACAGGCTCTCAGTCCTTCTCGCCGCCGGCCCCACCGCCGAGTCCCGGCGGTGGCGGCGGATTGCCCCGCACGCGGGCGGCCCCGCCCACCCGGATCTCCTGTGCGCCGGCGCCCGGCGCCGGTGCGTCGCCGAAGTGCACCCTGCCGTCCTTGTCCACCCACTTGTAGATCTTGCCGCGCGACGGCGGTGGCGGGCTGTCCTGCGCGGTCGCGTTGCCGGCCCCGGCCTGGGACCGGTCGCGGGACTCGCGCTGGCGCTGCTCCCAGGCCTCCCGGTTGCGCGCCTCGGTCTCCCGCATGCGCTGGGCCTGGGCGGGCGAGGCGTTCTGGATCATCTCCGGGGTGAACAGCGGGCGGTACTCCTCGGCGCCGGGCGCGGGAGCCGGGTCGCCTTCCTGGCCGCGGGCGAGTGCGCCAAGCGCCAGCGCCAGCGCCAGCGCGGCCACGCGGGTGCTCATGTGCGTGGCTCCTTGCTCTCGCGCTTCAGGCCCGTGAGCCCCTCTGCCCAGTAGTCGAAAGAGGCCATGATCCAGTTGAAGTGCCGCGACAGCCCCACCAGGTTCGGGAACAGGGTCTGCGCGTTCACGCCGTACTGGTTGAGCTCGAACATGAGCTCGTCGCGGTAGCTGCGATCGATGATGACGCGTTCCAGGCGGTCCAGCGGCGTCATGCCCTTGTCGAGGGGCAGCGTTGGCGGACTGTGATGGGTGAACACCCCGATCTGGCGCGACACCCGCGCGCTCACCCGGGTGGGAACGAACTGCGTGACGCCCTGGCGCTCGAAGGGCGTCTGAGCGTTGGTGTCTCGCAGGACGTTGCCGGTCTTGAAGCAGTGAACCACGGAATCGCCGTCGCCGGGCTCGGCCACCGCGAACCATGCCGCCGCGAGCGGCTTCGTAGTCCAGTCGAGCAGCCGGGTGGCGAAGCCGTGGTGCTGGGCCAGGGCCAGCCAGTTCCAGTCGTCCTCGAGGCGTGCGGTCTCGTCCTGCACCGCCTCGGTCTTCCAGCGCCGGAAGAAGATCTCGTCTGCCCGACCGGCGAAGGGAGGGCGCCCCGCCCGCGGCACCAGGTGCCAGGCGGGATCTGCATGACCGCGGTAGATCCAGCCCGCGTCACGCCGGTGATTGCCGAAGGCGTCGTGCAGCTCGGCAAAGGACCTGACCCGGTACTCCTGCATGCAGTGCTCCCGTTGTGGCGTTCAGTCAATGATAGAACGGAACCCCCGGGCGCCAGAACCGCCCCCGTGACGCGCGCCGTTCCTTCGCGCTCTCAGCGGTGGGGATCGAGGATCTGGCGCACCGCGGCGCCGTCGGCGAGGCGGTCGAAGCCCGCGTTGATCTCGTCCAGGGTCAGCGAGCCGCTGCGCAGGCGGTCCACCGGCAGCTTGCCGCGGCGGTAGAGCTCGATGAAGCGGGGAATGTCGTGGCGCGGCGAGCAGCTCCCCATGTAGCTGCCCTTCACCGTGCGCTCGTCGGACACCATCTGCGACAGGGGAATGGGGAAGGTGTGCTCGAAGTGGGGAAGCCCCGCGCTCACCGTGCTGCCGCCGCGTCGCGTGACGCGGTAGGCGAGCGCCATGGCCTTCGTGCTGCCCGCCATCTCGAAGGCGTAGTCCACGCCGCCGCCGGTGAGCTCCGCGATGGCGCCGGCGCACTCCGGATCCGCCGCCGAGAAGGTGTCGCTGGCGCCGAGCTGGCGGGCGAGCCCGAGGCGCGCCTCGTTGAGGTCCACCGCGATGACCCGGGCCGCGCCGGACACGATAGCGCCCAGCATGGCGTTCAGGCCCACGCCGCCGAGGCCCACCACCGCCACGGTCGCCCCCGGCGGCACCCGCGCGGTGTTCATTACGGCACCCACTCCGGTCATCACCGCGCAGCCGAACAGCGCCGCGTCCTCCAGCGGCACGTCCCGATCCACGGGCACCAGCGCGTGGCGCGACACCACCGAGAACTGGGCGAAGGCCGACAGGCCGCTGCCGTGGTTGATGGGCTTTCCGTCCAGGCTCAGGCGCCGCTCTCCGGACAGCAGGGCGCCGGTGTTGCGGGCCTGCCAGTGGGTCTCGCAGAGGTTGGGCCGCCCGCCGGCGCAGGCGCCACAGCGCCCGCAGGGCGACACGAAGCTGGTGATCACGTGATCGCCCGCCTTCACCTCCGTCACGTTTGCACCCGTCTCGCGCACGATGCCGGCGCACTCGTGGCCGATGACCATGGGCAGGGCACGCTGGCGCACGCCTTCGATGGCCGAGAGGTCCGAATGACACAGGCCGGCGGCACGGATCTCGATCAGCGCCTCCTCCGGGCCCGGTGGCGCCAGGTCCAGGGTCTCCACCACCAGTGGCTTCGTGTCGGCGTAGGGCCGCGGCAGGCCCTGCTGGTAGAGGACGGCGGCGCGGATCTTCATGGCCGTGTCTCCCGTGAGGTGCAGCCTCGACCGACTGGCCCTCAGGTCTGGGCCGCGCCGTTACAGGCGATCATCTGCCCGGACACGAACCCGCCCTCGGGCGAGCACAGGAAGCCGCACAGGGCCGCCACCTCGCCGGGCGTGCCGAGGCGGCCCAGCGGCACGCGACCGATCATGGAGGCGATGTGCTTCGCCATCTCCGGGTTGTCCGGGTGCTCGGTGTCTATGGGTCCCGGGGAGATGGCATTCACCGTGATGCCGTCGGGACCGAGCTCCTTCGCGAGCGCCTTGGTGAGTCCCCACAGCGCATGCTTCGACGCGGACACGTGAGGTCGCGCCACGTAGCCGTGGATCGCGTTCATGCCCGTGAAGTAGATCACTCTCCCGGATCCGGCGGCCTTCATCCCCGGCACGAAGGCCTTGGTGAGCACGAAGGCACTGTGCAGGTTGACGTGGAACACACGATGCCAGTCCGCCTCGTCCAGCGCCTCCAGCGGGCTTTCCGGGCGTATTGCGGCGTTGTTCACCAGCACGTCGACGCGCCCGAAGGCGTCCAGGGATTGCTCGGCGATGGCGCCCACCGCCGCCCGGTCGCCCAGGTCCCCCATCACCACGACCGCCTCGGCACCTGCTTCGCGCACCGCGTCCGCGGTGGCTTCGGCCGCGGCGCGATCGCGGTTGCCGTGCACCACCACGCGCATGCCGCGGCGCGCGAGCTCGAGCGCGATGGCACGGCCGATGTTGCGGCCGCTGCCCGTCACCAGTGCCGCGGGTGCTTTCTGCGCCATCGGGGTCTCCGTGTTCGGAAGCGAGGCGTGCCCGGTTTGAGTGCGCTGCCGGAGAAGGCGAGAATCGGTCGATGGAAGATACCACAGGGACGGGCCCGTCCCGCCCGGACGGAGCGCCCGACGACCTGGTCGACATCGGCGCCAACCTGACCCACGAATCCTTCGGCCACGACCTGGAGCAGGTGCTAGCCCGGGCGATGGCGGCGGGCGTGGCGCAGATCGTGGTCACCGGCTCGAGCGCCCACGAGAGCGCGGCGGCGCTGGGGCTCGCCCGGGCACACCCGGGGCGCCTGTTCGCGACCGCCGGGGTGCACCCGCATCTCGCGCGCGAGTGGGACGCAGGCGTGGCCGACGCCATCGCGGCGTTGGCCGCGGCGCCGGAGGTGGTTGCGGTGGGCGAGGCCGGGCTCGACTTCAACCGCGACTTCTCGCCGCGCCCGGACCAGGAGCGGGCATTCCACGACCAGCTGGATCTGGCCGCGCGCTCCGGCAAGCCGGTGTTCATGCACGAGCGCGACGCCCACGATCGGTTTCTGGCCATCCTGCGCGAGCACCGCTCGCGGCTGGGTCCGGCGGTGGTGCACTGCTTCACCGGCGACGAGCGCCAGGCCGACGCCTACCTGGAGCTCGATCTGCACCTGGGGATCACCGGCTGGATCTGCGACGAGCGCCGGGGTCTGCATCTGCGTCGCGTGGTCAGTCGCATCCCGGCCGACCGACTCATGCTCGAGACAGACTCGCCGTACCTGCTGCCGCGGGACCTGCGGCCGCGCCCGAAGAGCCGGCGCAACGAGCCCATGCACCTGCCCCACGTGCTGGCCACGGTCGCCGCGAGCCGCGGCGTGACCGCCGCGGCGCTCGCGCGGGAGACCACCGCTACGGCGCGCCGGTTCTTCGCCCTGTCACAGCCGCACGCGTCGTCCTGCTAACATTGCGTGCATGCGGTTCGTTGCGTCGCGGGTGCTGGCGTGACCGGCACTCGGCAAGGAGGTTCAATGCGCCTGGCGCACGCGGCGCTGCTGGTGACGGTCGTGTTCGCGGCCGGTACCCATGGCGCGTGGGCCGACCCGCTCACCCGGTTTCCGGAGCCCGTGCAGGCGGTGCTGGACCGGCACAAGCTGCCGCCGGCGGGACTCAGCGTCTACGTGCAGGACGTGCGCGAGACGTCGCCCCTGCTCACGGTGAATGCCCAGGTCCCGCGCAATCCGGCATCGGTGATGAAGCTGGTGACCACCCTGGTGGCGCTGCACGAGCTGGGGCCGGCCTGGACCTTCCACACCGACGTGTACGCGGATCAGGCACACGCCGACGGGGTGCTCGACGGCAACCTCTACCTGAAGGGCCAGGGCGACCCGTTCCTGGTGACCGAGTCCTTCTGGCGCCTGCTCAAGGAGCTCCGCCACGGCGGGCTCACCCGGGTGCGCGGCGACCTGGTCATCGACGGCAGCCACTTCCAGACCTCCGGCGGGTACACCGGCGACTTCGACGGCAAGCCCTACCGCGCCTACAACGTGCTGCCCCACGCCACCCTCGTGAACTTCTTCGCCACCGCGTTCAAGTTCTACCCGGACCGGACCGCCGGCCAGGTGCGGATCGTCGCCGACCCGCCCATGTCCACCCTGACGGTGGACAACCGCGTCACCCTCACCTCCGCGCGCTGCACATGGCGCAACCGTAAGCTGAGTCTCCACGTGGTGCGCACGGGGCCCGCGCCGGAGGTGCGCTTCAGCGGACGCTTCCCGAGGACCTGCGGCGCGTTCGAGATGCTGCGCGCCGTCGCCGACCCGGTGCCCTACGTGTTCGGCGCGTTCAAGCCCATGTGGGAGGAGATGGGTGGGCGCATCGACGGCAGCGGGCGCGCGGGCACGGTGCCGGAGCGCGCGGTGCGCCTGCACCGCGTGACGTCGCGTCCGCTCGCGGAGCTCATCCGCTACATGAACAAGCACAGCAACAACGTCATGACCCGCAACCTGCTGCTCGCGCTGGGCGCGCAGGCGTACGGGGCGCCTGGTACCGAGGAGAAGGGCCGGCGGGCCATCGAGGACTGGCTGCTGCTGAACAACATCAGCGCCCCCGAGCTCAGGGTGGACAACGGCTCGGGGCTGTCCCGCGACGGCCAGATATCGGCCCTGTCCCTGGCGCGCATCCTGCTCGCGAGCTGGGACAGCCCGTTCATGCCCGAGTTCGTGAGCTCGCTGCCCCTCTCGGCGCTGGACGGAACCCTGCGCAAACGCTTCCGCAGCTCGGATCTGGAAGGTCGGGTGCACATGAAGACGGGCCTGCTCAACGGCGTGCGCGCCATCGGCGGCTACATGCGCACTCGCAGCGGCCGTACCCTGGTGGTCGTCGCCCTGCACAACCACGACGGCGTGCAGAACGGCAGCGGCACCGCGATCCAGGACGCGCTGGTCGAGTGGCTCTTCGAGCAGTGACCCGCGCCGCCGCGTTCGCGGCCGGGACCGTGCCGGCCCTGCCGGTGGCGGCAGACTCGCTGCGCTGCGACGGCGGTGTGGTGAGCGTCGGCGACACCACCGCCACGGTGCTGGCCGCCTGCGGCGAGCCCCATCACCGCACCGGCTACCAGCGCCAGTACCGCCCGGCAGACGCGCCGGGGACGCTGCGGGTGATCGACGTGGAGACATGGACCTACCGCCGCGGCTACGGGCGCTTCATCCTGCACCTGCAGCTCGAGGGCGGGCGCGTCATCCGCATCGACCGCGGGCCGCGGCAGGAGTAGGCCGCATTCCGTACGGGCGTACACTTGCGCGCCCGGCACCTGGAGCAGGTCCCAGTCCGTGACGCCCCGCGACGCCCGCATCGCCATCGTCTTCTCCAGCCTCGGGCACTTCTACATCCACCTGTTCACGGCGTTCTACTTCGTCATCGTCCTGGCGTTGGAGGACGACTGGTCGCTGCCCTACCACGAGCTCATCGCCCTGTGGACTCTGGGCTCCATCCTGGTGGGCGCCGCGGCGCTGCCCGCGGGCATGCTCAGCGACCGCATCGGCGCGACCCGCATGATGGTCGCGTTCTTCATCGGCATGGGTGCTGCCTCGATGGCCGCGGGTCTCGCCGAGACACCGGTGCCCCTGACCCTGGGGCTCGCGGGCATCGGCCTGTTCGCCGCCATCTACCACCCGGTGGGGATCCCGTGGCTGGTGCGTAACGCCGGCAGCGCGCGCGGCAAGGCACTCGGCATCAACGGCATCTTCGGCTCGCTGGGCACCGCCGCCGCGGGCCTCACCGCCGGTGCGCTCATCGACCTCGTGTCCTGGCGCGCCGCGTTCCTGGTGCCGGGCGCGGTGTCGCTGCTCACGGGCGTGGCCCTCGCCTGGTGCGCCCGCGGCGGGCGACTCGCGGATGCCCCCGCGGCGGCACACGGAGCGGCCACCAGCCACGCCCGCGGCGCGCTGGTGCGCGCCTTCGTGGCGCTGATGCTGTGCCTGGCGCTGGCCGGGCTCATCTACCAGGCTACCCAGACGGCCCTGCCGAAGCTGTTCGAGCTGCGCCACGGCGGGCTCGTCGGCGGCGGTGCCCTGGGGGTCGGTGCCCTGGTGGCCGTGGTGTACGCCGCGGCCGGCATCATGCAGGTGGTGGGCGGACACCTGGCGGACCGCTACCCCCTGAAGCCGGTGTACCTGGGCGCCCTGGCGCTGCAGGCGCCGCTCCTGTGGCTGGCCGCCGGCGCGAGCGGCGTGGCCCTGGTGGGCGTGGCGGCGTTCATGGTCATGGCGGCGGTGGCGGCGCTGCCGGCGGAGAACATGCTGCTGGCCCGCTACACGCCGGCCCATCACCATGGCCTCGCCTTCGGCATCAAGTTCGTCATCTCCTTCGGGGCCGCGCCGCTGGCGGTGCAGCTCGTCGCATTCATCACCGGCGCCGGTCGCGACCTGGGGGACCTGTTCGCGCTGCTCGCGCTGTTCGCCGTGTGCATGATCCTGGCGGCGAGCCTGCTGCCGCCGGTGGGCCGCGACGCGACAGCGGTGCAGCCGGCTGGCGGCACTTGACGCGGCATGCCATTCACCCCGGGGAGGCGTTCATGACCTGGTTCGCGGTGCACCTCGAGGACGACCCGGCGCGGGCGGACGTGCGCGAGACGTACCTGCAGGCGCACCTGGACTACCTGGATCGCCGCGGGGAGAGCGTACACGTGGCCGGCATGCTCAGGCCCGCCGGCAGCGACGTGGCGGTGGGCGGGTTGTGGCTGGTGCGCGCGGCGAGCGAGCTCGAGGTGCGCCAGATCGTGGAAGAGGACCCCTTCTTCGTTCACCGCCTGCGCCGCAGCGTGCGCATCTGGCGCTGGTCGCCGGCCTTTCCGGGGCGTCGTGTCTCGCTCTGAGCGACCGCTTCGATTCTCGATGCCTCGGGCTTGAACCGGCATGACTCCAGGCGAGGCGGGAGGTCAGGGCTGATGCGCCCGTGCGCGGCAGGGACGCCGCGCTCGAGGCCCCAGGGACGGGTTCACGGCGGGGCGAATCAACCCTGACCTCCCGCCGTCCCGATCAGCCCTCGCGAGGCTCCAGGCTGGCGCCGAGTACGGCGTCGATGGCCTCGCGCTGGGCGGGCAGCACCTCTCGGAACTCGAACCCCATGACCACCACGTCCGTGTCCTGGGGCAGTATGTAGCTGAGCCGGCAGCGCACCATGTGGGTGCGCAGGTCGCCGCCGGCCTTCAGGCGCATGGCCACCATCACCTCGGGCCCGGCGCCCTCCCGCAGCTTCTTGCCCGCGGGGTGGATGCTGCGGGCGGTGGCCCGATCGCAGCGGATCTGGATGCCGTCCGGCGACATGTTGTAGATGTTGGCGCACACCACGCGCCCGCCCTTCAGCCCGATGCGCACCGGCATGCGCAGGCGCACCCGCGGGTAGGCCCGACGGGACTCGAAGCTGCGGTAGAGGGGGTGGCGCCCGGTGTCCTCCAGGCTGTCTCCCTCGGGCTCGACGTCGCTCATCTGTTCCCTCCTGCTGTCGCCGGATGCCGACAGTCGGGGCGCGCGCCCAGCGGCGTGTCCGCCGCCGGCGGTCCCGGTATCGTCCGGTCTCATCGTGGAATCAAGGGGTTGTGGACGCACGGTGGGTCCTCCTGCGAATTCGAGTTGCACGATGCATGCCAGCCTCCCGGAGGCCCGCCGCGGGGCGCCGGCGGCCCCCCCGGCGGGTTTTACAATCGCCGGCCCATGCCGGAGGATTGCCCGCCGTCCGTTTCCCGCGGCTGTTCCGCGGAGTGCCGACCGCATGCGACATCCCCGCTCCACCTCGCCCGTCGAGGACCTCCCTCCGGTGGGCCGCCAGGTCTTCGTGGACGCGATGTCGCGGGCCGCCAACGGCGTCACCGTGGTCACCACCGACGGTCTCGCGGGCCGCGACGGCGTCACGGTCAGCTCCGCCTGCTCGGTCACCGCCGAGCCGCCCTCGCTGCTCGCCTGCATCCACCACCTGAGCCCCGCGGCGGCGGCCATCGAGCACAACGGGGTCTTCTGCCTCAACGTGCTTTCTGAGGACCAGGTGCGCCTCTCCGAGGCCTTCGCCGGGCGCATCGAGAACCTGGACCCCTTCTCCGCGGGCGCCTGGAGCACGCTGCTCACGGGCTCCCCGGTGCTCGAAGGGGCGTCCGCGTCGTTCGACTGCAAGGTGGATCACATGCTCACGGAGGGCACCCACCGCATCTTCATCGCGCGGGTGGTGGCGGCCCTCCAGGGGGTGGCATCGCCGCTGGTGTATGGCCGCAGGAGCTACGCGCGTATCCGCTGGGACTGACGCCCGCGGCGTGCCCGCGGTCCCCCCGACGAGGAGACAGCCGAATGACGGTTCACGAGCGCATCCGCAGCTTCAACACCGCCGACACCTACCCCGGACAGGGCCTGGACAACGACTTCTGCCAGGTGGTCCGGGCCGGCAACCTGGTCTTCGTCCGTGGCCAGGTGGGCTCCGATTTCGACGGCAACGTGATCGGCGCCGGCGATCCCGCGGCGCAGACGGCACAGGCCATGAAGAACGTGAAGCAGCTGCTGGAGGAGGCGGGAAGCGAGCTGCCCCACGTGTGCAAGATCGTGGTCTACATCACCGACCGCGCCTACCGCACGCCCGTGTACCGGGAGCTGGGCCGGTGGCTCAAGGGCGTGTTTCCGGTGTCCACGGGCCTCATCGTGCAGGGGCTCGCGAAGCCCGAATGGGTGGTGGAGGTGGACGTCACGGCCGTGATTCCGGACTGACCGCGGGCCGGTCCCGGGCAGCCCCGGGTCGGGTGCGCGCCGGAGGGCGCCACCGTCGCCCTTTGAATCTGCCCGCCGGATGCGCGAGGATCCGCTTTCCCACGTCGTACCGGAGCGCCTAATGGCCATTTCCGAGGTCCGCAGGCGGACCTTCCTGGTGGAGCTGATCAAGCCGTCGCACTACGACGACGACGGCTACGTGATCCAGTGGTGGCGTGCCTTCATTCCCTCCAACTCCCTGTCCAGCCTCTACGGGCTGACCCAGGACGTGGCACGCCGCGGCGCCCTCGGGTCGGACGTGGACATCCGCATCGAGGCCTACGACGAGACCAACACGGTGATCCCGGTCCGGGACATCGTGCGCCGCTTCCGCGACAACGGGAACTTCGGTCTCGTGTGCATGGTGGGCGTGCAGTCGAACCAGTACCCGCGGGCCCTGGACATCTCGCGCCAGCTCCGTCGCCACGGCATCCCCGTGGCCATCGGCGGCTTCCATGTGAGCGGCTGCCTCGCCATGCTGCCGGAAATGCCGGCTGATCTACGCGAAGCCATTGACATGGGCGTGACCCTGTTCGCCGGCGAGGCCGAGGGGCGCCTCGAGGCGCTGTTCCGTGACGCCATGAACGGCACCCTCGAGCCGCTGTACAACTACATGGACGACCTGCCTGGCATGGAACAGCAGCCCACGCCGTTCCTGCCCGAGGAGCACATCCGCCGCTACGGCAGCTCCCGGGGATGCTTCGACGCGGGACGCGGCTGTCCCTTCACGTGCAGCTTCTGCACCATCATCAACGTGCAGGGCCGCAAGTCCCGCTATCGCAGTGCCGACGACGTGGAGCGCCTGATCCGAGAGCACGCGGTCCAGGGCGTGAAACGCTATTTCATCACCGACGACAACTTCGCGCGCAACCGGAACTGGGAAGCCATCTTCGACCGCATGATCGAGCTGAGGGAGAAGGAAGATCTCCGCATCTCGTTCATGATCCAGGTGGACACCCTGTGCCACAAGATCAAGGGATTCGTGGACAAGGCGGCGCGGGCGGGCTGCAAGCAGGTGTTCATCGGGCTCGAGAACATCAATCCCGACAACCTCCTGGCCGCGAAGAAGGGTCAGAACAAGATCACCGAGTACCGGGCCATGCTGCAGGCCTGGCGGGACCAGGGCATCGTCACCTACTGCGGCTACATCCTGGGGTTCCCCGGCGACACGCCGCAGAGCATCGAGCGCGATCTCGAGATCCTCAAGCGCGAGCTGCCGGTGGACGTGCTGGAGTTCTTCATCCTCACACCGCTGCCCGGCTCCGAGGACCACAAGCGCCTCACGCTCGAGGGCGTCGAGCTGCACCCGGACATGAACCGGTACGACCTCGAGCACGTGACCGCGCCGCATCCGACCATGAGCGCGGCCGAGCTGCAGGCGGTGTACGACAAGGCGTGGCGTATCTACTACAGCGACGAGCACATCGCGACGCTGTTCCGCCGGGCGGCGTCGGCGCCGCGGACCAAGTCCATCAAGCTGGTGGGCATGATCGCGTGGTTCTACGGGTCGCTGCGCTACGAGCGGGTACACCCCCTGCAGGCCGGCGTGTGGCGCATCAAGCAGCGAACCCAGCGCCGGCACGGCCTGCGGGTGCTAAACCCGCTGCTGTTCTATCCCCTGCGGGCCTGGGAGATCCTGCGCACCTACGTGCCGTACCTGCTGCTGTACCGGCGGCTCCTGCGCATGCACAACCGCATCGCCGCCGACCCGGCGACGCGTTCCTATACGGACGTGGCCATCGCGCCCGCCGGCGACGCCGCGGATGAGCACCTGGACATGTACGAGGCCACCGCGTCGGCACGCGCGGCGGTGGCCAAGGCGTCCGCCAGCAAGCGCCGCATCGAGGCCGCGCGCGGCCACATCCCGCTCGAGGTGTCCTGACCGACGCGCCTTGCCATCACGTGGCGCCGTCGCTGCCGGCGCCGCACACCACCGCGCACACGTTCTCCCCCTCGCGCGGCGCGTAGCGTGCGGTACGCAGCGCCGCCAGCGCCGCGGCCGCGCTCAGCTCCACCGACAGGCCCATCTCGAACCACAGCCAGCGCGCCGCCTCGCGCATCTCCTCGTCCGTCACCAGCACGATGTCGTCCACCCGCTGCTGGACGATGGCCAGGTTGGCGGCGTCGCTGGCCCGCGGTGCCAGCGTCCCCGCTGCCGTCTCGATGCGTTCCAGGGTCACCACTCGCCCGGCGTCCACGCTCGCGCGCAGCGTTGGCGCACCCACCGGCTCCACGCCGACCACCCGCGCCCCGGGCTTCAATCCCTTCACCGCCGTGGCGATGCCCGCGATGAGCCCACCGCCGCCGATGGCCACCAGCACCGTGTCCAGGTCCTGCACCTGCTCCACGATTTCCAGACCCACGGTGCCCTGGCCCGCCATCACCGTCGGGTCCGCGAAGGGGTGCACGTAGGTGAGGCCCTCGTCCCGAGCCGCGAGCGCCGCGGCGTTGGCGTCGTCCCACACTTCCCCCTCCCAGCGCACCGTCGCGCCCCAGCGCTCCAGCCGCTCGGCCTTGGCCGCGGGCGTGGACCGCGGCAGGTACACCCGCACCGGCGCCCCGGCCCGCCAGCCCGCATAGGCCACCCCCAGCCCGTGGTTGCCGCCCGAGGCCGTCACCAGGCCCCGCTCCAGGGCGCCCGCGTCCAGCGTCCCCACCTTGTGGCTCGCGCCCCGCGCCTTGAACGACCCCGATACCTGCAGGCACTCGAGCTTCAGCGTGAGCGCCGCCTGCGGCGCCGCCGGCTCCCGGAAGAAGCGCGCCCGCAGGCACGGGGTTCGCCGCACCTTGTCGCGGATGCGCTCGCGTGCCTGCTGCACGTCTTCGAGCTCGATGGCGAGGGGCATGAACCTGCACTCCGTTCGTGTTTCGTCGAGTCAGTTTCCGCGTGGCCGGCAGCGGTCTGGTGCTCGATCGCAGGGAGAAGCGGGCAGCCCCTGACGCGACCGTGCGCGCCAGGGACGGCGCGCTCGAGCCCACAGGGATGTGTTCACGTCGTGTCGCGTCAGGGGCTGCCCGCCTCTCCCTCCTACGCGGGATCGCGGCGGGCTGCTGTCGCGACCGGCGAACTCGCGACCCCGTGCGCGGTTCTCGCGAGCCCTCTGCACAGCCGTGAGGCGGGTGGGTCCTGCTGCGTCCGTGCGCGGCAGGGATGCCGCGTTCGAGCCCCCAGAGACGGGTTCACGGCGTGTCGCAGCAGGGCCCACCCGCCTCGCGACACGATGGAAACCTTGCACCATTCTCGAGGGCATCGGCCGGCAACTCATTGCCGAAGCGAACGCCGTCCCGGATCCAGCGCCGCAATGTCCACGCTGTGGGACTCGCCGTCCAGGAGCAGCTCGCTCATGGCGAGGCCCGTGGCGGGGGCGTTGAGCATGCCCCAGCAGTTGTGGCCGGTGGCCACGTACGCGCCGTCGCCGGCGGGAGCGCGGCCCAGGAGCGGCATGGCGTCGGCGCAGATGGGGCGGTAGCAGGCCTGGGTGGCGACCACCTTCGCGTCGGCCAGCGCCGGCGACAGTCGCCCGGCGATGCGGTGCAGCGTGCGACAGGCCTCGTCGTCCACGAAGACCTCCGCGGGATCCTCGGGCAGAGCGTCGCTCGAGGGCATGCCGCACAGCCACACCTGTCCGTCCGGGCGCGGCACGATCTCCGGAGACGGCTGCGACCCGTCGGCGCACTCGTATTCCACGAACAGGGCCTGGGCCGGCACCGGGCGCCGGGGCTCGAGCAGGATGCTGTAGCCCTTGAGGCCGCCCACCGGCGGCAGGGACAGGGGCTCGCGGAACCGATCCGACCACGGGCCCATGGCGATCACCACCGCGTCCGCCTCCAGGGCCTCGCCGTCCACGGTCACGCCCCGCACGGCACTGGCATCGCGGGTCGCGAGCAGCCCGTCCACGGCCCCCATCCTCAGCTCGGCACCGGCGGCGATGGCGGCGTCCACCAGCGCCCGGGTGAAACGCCGCGGATGGATCTGGGCGGTGCTGCGGGCGTCACCGATGACGCCACCCACGGCGCACGCCGGCGACAGCCACGGGGGCACCGGAGCGCGGCCGTACCGGCTCACGTCGCGGCGCTCGGACGTGACCACCGCCAGGGTCTCCAGGCGGCGGTAGCCCACGTCGCAGGGCAGGATCTCCGCGAGCTCCGCGTGCAGGGCGAAGCTCGCGCGCGCCAGTGCCGCCTGGGGCTGGCCGTCGCACCAGTCGAGGGCGATGAAGCCGCCCGACTTGCCGCTGGCCGCGCAGGCGACCCCGCTGCGCTCAACCAGGATGGCGGCGGCGCCGCGGCGGGACAGGTAATACGCGATGGCGGCACCGATCACGCCGGCGCCGCAGATCACGATTCTCACGACCGGGGAGGGCGCCGCCCTGGTGCGCCCGGCCCCCGGGCGGGGCGCGGCGCCGGCGAAGAGGCGCTCACGAGAGCAGGTGGCGCAGCTTGTTCACCGCCGCGGACGGGCTGGTGAGCACCGGCACCTTGCTGCTCTTGCGGACCCGCGGGGCCGCCCGCGCCATGGAGTACTGGGCCAGCATCACCACGTCGCAGGGGCCGAGCTTGTCGGCGGCCTCGGCGATGCGCCGGTCGTGCTCGTCCGGATCGCCGGCGCGGAACGCCTCCAGGGCGCCTCGGGCGAGCTGGATGTCCACCTGCGGCAGCACGCCCATGGCCACCGCGCGGGCGTCGATCTGCTCGCTGACCGAGGCGATCGTGGGCTCGAACGTGACCACCACTCCGAGGCGCGGGCCGTGGGTGAAGGCCTCCTCGATCATGGCCTCGTCGGGCTTCAGGACCGGCACGTCCACCTCCGTGCGGGCCGCCTCGATGCAGGCGTTGAAGGCCGAGCAGGTGAACTGCACCGCCTTCGCCCCGGTGGTGACGGCGTAGCGGGTCAGCAGCACGAAGCGCTCGGTCATCTCCGGGGTGAGCCGCCCGTCCTCCGCCACGTCGCGGCTGAGGCTGTCGTCCAGGACGTTGAACACGCGTGCCTCCGGCCAGCCGGAGGCGAAGGCGTCGTTGATGGGCTTCACCGACTCCGGCAGCGCGTGCACCAGAGCGATGCGGGGAGATTTGCTTCTTGTCATCGCCGATCAGTCCTCGAAGCCGCGGTCACGCACGAAAGGGTACACACGGGTGATGTCCTCCTTGCCGGCGGCCGCGGCGAGTCTGCGCCACAGGTCGATGACGGCCGGGCTCACCGGGCGCGGCGCGCCCGCGCCACTCACCGCATCCTCGTACAGCGAGAGGTCCTTGTGGAGCTGCTCGACCCGGAATCCAGCGTCGTATGTCTCCGTGACCACGCGCTGGGGGAACTTGTCTCGCGTGGCCGTGTTCTGGCCGCTGGAGACGTTGATCACGTCCAGCATGGTCTTCATGTCGAGTCCCGCGCCGACGCCGAAGGCGATGGCCTCGCTGGTGGCGGCCATCGCGGTGGCGGACAGGAAGTTGTTGAGGATCTTCATGGCCTGGGCCTGGCCCGGCTCGGTGCCTACCTGGAACACGTGCCCTCCGTAATCCAGCATCACCGGCTCGAGGCGCTTGATCGTGTCCGGATTGCCCGCGCACATGATGGCGATGGTGCCCTTCTGGGCTCCGATGGCACCGCCGGAGACCGGCGCGTCCACGTACTCGATGCCCGCCTCGGCGGCACGCGCGGCGTTTTCCCGCGCCCACTGGATGCCGATGGTGGAGGTGTCCACCACCACACCCGCGCGGCGTCCCGGCGCGGCGATGATGTCGTCGAGCACCCGTCGGACCACCGGACCGTCCGGCAGGCTGAGGAACACGTCCGCCGCCGCCGCCGCCACCTTCGCGACGCTGCCCGCGCAGGTGGCCTTGGGGTGCGCGCGCTCCTGGGTCCCGGAGGCATCGAAGCACACCACGTCGCGGCCCTTCTTCACGAGATTGCCGGCCATGGGGCCGCCCATGTTGCCGAGGCCGATGAAGCCGATCGGGTCGCTCACGTCAGGCCTTCGCCTCCCGCTCCTTGAGGATGCGCCGTGCATTCTTGAACGCGGACACCCCGGCGGGGATCCCCGCGTAGACCGCCACGTGGAACAGCGCGTCCTTGATCTGCTCCAGGCTGCAGCCGTTGTTGAGCGCGCCGTTGAAGTGCAGCTCGAACTCCTCCCAGCGCCCCATCGCGGCGAGCATGGAGATGTTGATCAGCGAGCGCTGCTTGCGGTCCAGGGCATCGCGTCCCCAGCACGCGCCCCAGCAGTACTCGGTGACGAACTGCTGGAAGTCCATGTTGAAGTCGTCGGCGTTCTTCATGGCGTTGTCCACGTAGGCGCCGCCCAGGACGTCGCGCCGGATGGACATGCCCTCGTCGTAGATCTTCTTGTCCACGTTCCCTCCTGTCTCGTGCGGGCCGCCGACCAAGGTACCCGCTCGGACCGTGGATTGGCAAAGCAATCCGGTCGGCAGAGCGCCGGGCGCCCGCCGCACCGGGACGTTCCGGCAGGGTGCACGGTTCACGGACGACCTTCGCCGCGCCGGGTTAACCTGACCAATTCCGATCAGGGAGGTGTCCCATGAAGAACCGAACCCTGGTGGCGGTGGCGCTGGGGGCGGCGGTGTCGCTGGCGAGCGATTACCCGCCCGCGGCCGCGGACCCGCCCCCCTGGGCGCCGGCCCACGGCTACCGGTCGCAGCACGGGGGCAAGGCGAAGGGCAAGGACAAGCACACTTACCGTCACGAGGGCGCCGCGCGCTACGAGAGCACCGGCCGGGCGCTGGGCATCCCCGAGGGCACCTGCCACCGGGAGCTGCTGGGCGGCCTGCTGGGCGGCGCCGTCGGCGGCGTGCTGGGCTCGCGTGTCGGCAAGGGCGACGGCCAGCTCGCGGCCACCGCTGCCGGGGCGGTGGCGGGCTACATCATCGGCGCGGCCATCGGCCGCAGCATGGACCAGGTGGACGAGGCCTGCGTCGGCCAGGCCCTGGAGCGCGCCCAGGATCGCCGCACGGTGGCCTGGGTGGACCCGGACCGGGGCGCGCGCTACGAGCTCACGCCGACCCGCACCTTCCAGCGCCGCGGCCGCTACTGCCGGGACTTCGTCATGGACGCGCTCGTCGACGGCGCCCGGCGGGAAGTCACGGGCACCGCATGTCGCAACGACGACGGCAGCTGGACGCGCGTCGACTGAGGGTCGAGTACGCGTCACGCGCCCGCGCGGGTCGGCGCGGGCGCGCGGGCCGGGTTCACGCCTTCGGCTGCGGCACGATGCGCAGATAGGGCTTTGGCGCCTTCCAGCCGCCGGGGAACTTCTTCTTGGCGTCCTCGTCGGACACCGCCGGGACGATGATCACGTCCTCGCCCTGCTTCCAGTTCACCGGAGTCGCTACCTGGTGCTTCGCGGTGAGCTGGCAGGAATCCACCAGCCGCAGCACCTCGTCGAAGTTGCGCCCGGTGCTCATGGGGTAGGTGATCATCGCCTTGATCTTCTTGTCGGGCCCGACCACGAACACCGAGCGCACGGTGGCGTTGTCTGCCGCGGTGCGACCCTTGGCGCCGCCGCTCGCGTTCGGGTGGATCATGCCGTAGAGCTTCGCGACCTTGAGGTCGTCGTCGCCGATCATGGGATAGGTGACCGCGTGCCCCTGGGTCTCCTGGATGTCCTTCTTCCAGGCCTGATGATCCGAGACCGGGTCGACGCTCAGGCCGATGATCTTGCAGTTGCGCTTCGCGAACTCCTTCGTCAGGCCTGCCATGTACCCGAGCTCCGTGGTGCACACGGGGGTGAAGTCCTTGGGGTGCGAGAAGAGGATGGCCCAGCCGTCGCCGATCCACTCGTGGAAGTTGACGGGGCCCTCGGTGGTCTGCGCCGTGAAATCCGGCGCGGTGTCGCCAATCTGCAGTGCCATGATGGAATCCTCCCGGTAGGTCCTTGCGGGTCGGCCGCGCGGGCCGCGGCGTTGCGGGTCCGGCGGGGGTAGCGCAGCCTAGCGCGAGCCCCGTTTCCCCGCCAATCCGAACCGGTATAAGTTTATGCGGCTACCCGCGGAGACCGCGATGATCTTTCGCCAGCTCTTCGACGACGCGTCCTGCACCTTCACCTACCTGCTGGCCAGCCGCCGGGGTGGCGAGGCGCTGCTCATCGATCCGGTGCTGGACAAGGTGGATCGCTATCTGCAGCTCCTGCGTGAGCTGGATCTGCGGCTCGTGAAGGCGGTGGACACGCACCTGCACGCGGACCACATCACGGGGCTCGGTGCACTGCGGGACCGCACCCGGTGTGTCACCGTGATGGGCGAGCGCAGCGGTGTCGACGTGGTCTCCATGCGGGTCTCCGACGGTGACCACGTCTGCATCGAGGGGCTGTCCCTGGAGGCCGTGTACACGCCGGGCCACACGGACGACTCGTACTGCCTGCGGATGGAGGACCGGGTGTTCACCGGCGACACCCTGCTCATCCGCGGCACCGGGCGCACGGATTTCCAGAACGGCGATGCTGCAGCGCAATACCGCAGCATCACCGAGCGCCTGCTGACCCTGCCGGACGATACCCTCGTCTACCCCGCCCACGACTACAAGGGTGACACCGTGAGCACCATTGGCGAGGAGCGTGCCTTCAATCCGCGGCTCCAGGTGTCCGGGGTGGACGAGTACGTGGCGCTGATGGCCGAGCTGAAGCTGTCCAGCCCGAAGATGATGGACGTGGCCGTGCCGGCGAACATGCACATCGGGCTGTCCCAGGCGGAGCTGCGCGAGCGCGGCCTGAGCGTGGAGCCGGAGGAGCTCAGGGCGCTGCTCGAGGACGGTGCCGCCCTGGCGGTGGATCTCCGCGACATCGAGGAGCGCTCGCGTCACGGGATCATCGCCGGCTCGCTGCACGTGCCCTACGCTCAGGTGGAGGCCGGTGTCGCGCCCGGGGGTCTGCTGCACGAGCTGTGCGTGTCGGGCGGCCGTCGGGTGGTGTTCTACTGCGCATTCGGCGAGCGCTCCGCCATGGCGGTGCAGATGGCGATGGACGCAGGCATCGGGCGCGCCTGGCACCTGGAGGGGGGGCTGGACGCGTGGCGCAACGACGGCCAGCAGGTGGAGAACCCCACGTGACCGTGCTGGTGGTGCGCTTCGACACCGTGAGCCTGCGGGTCGAGTGCCTGGACACGGACACCGCCCGGTCGCTGGCCGCCGCGGTGCCCTTCGAGGCTCGGGCCCGCACCTGGGGCGACGAGGTGTACTTCGCGGCACCCGTGAGCGTGGCGCCGGAGCCGGACGCCCGGGAGGTGATGCAGCCGGGCGAGGTGGCGTTCTGGTGCGCCGGCGACTGCATCGCCATCGGCTTCGGGCCGACGCCGGTTTCCCGCGCCGGCGAGATCCGCCTGGCGTCCGCGGCCAACGTGTGGGGCCGGTCGCTGGACGACGTCACGGCGCTCGCCGCCGTGGGCGCTGGGGAGCGGGTGCGGGTCGAGGCGGGGGACTGAGGCCCCTCCCGCCGGGTCGGCACGCTCGCGCGCCCCCGCGGCCGCTGGTAGCGTCCTCCGCGACGCAACGCGGCGGCAGGACATGAGCGACAACCCCTTCGACCCCAGGACCCCGGGCGAGCTGCCTGAAATTCTGGCGATCTTCCCGCTGCCGGGCGCGACCCTGCTGCCGGGCACCCAGCTGCCGCTGAACATCTTCGAGCCCCGCTACCTGAACATGGTGCTGGACGCCCTGGGCTCGGGACGCATGATCGGCATGGTGCAGCCCGACCCCCGCCGTGCCGGGGGCGAGCCGGTGGCCACCTACCCGGTAGGCTGCGCGGGGCGCATCGTGGCGTTCAACGAGACCGGCGACGGGCGCATTCTCATCAGCCTGCAGGGCGTGTGCCGCTTCCGCCTGGGGGAAGAGCTGCCGCTGCAGCGGGGCTACCGCCGTGTGCGGCCCGCCTGGGCGCCCTTCGCCGCGGACCTGCAGGCCTGCGAGGACGTGAGCCTGGACCGGGACGCCTTCCGCGCGGCGCTGACCGGTTACCTGGACGCCCACGGCATCCGCGTGGACTGGGACGCGCTCGAGAAGATGGCCGACGCGCGCATGGTGGACTTCCTGTCCATGCACCTGCCGCTCGCGCCGGAGGAGAAGCAGCTGCTGCTGGAGGCGCCGGACGCGGTCCGTCGCGCCCGCGACCTGATGGCGGTGACCGAGATGGCCGCCCGCCAGGGCGCCGGCGAGGGCGGCACCCGCCACTGAGGAACCTCCGCGACCGGGGAAGGATGGCTCCGGCGCCCGCCGCGCCGGCGCGCATCAGATGAAGCCGAGAGCGAGCGCGGCGCCGCCGGCCAGGGCGGCGGCCGCCACCACCACCACCAGCCACAGCACCGTGTTGGAGCCCGACTTGCTGCCCGCGGCCGCGGCCCGAGCTCGCGACCCGGTGTCGCTGCGGGGGTCGCGCTTCGGGGTCTTCGCGACCGCCGTGACGGTCGCGTCCTGCCCGGCGCCGCCGGGGGGCGTCGCGGCGTGCTGGCCGGGACCCACGATGATGGTCTTGTCGCCGGTGCCGAGATCCAGGTCGTGGCTGGTGGCGGTGCCCGCGGCCTTCTTCACCAGGTTGAACTTGTAGCACACGCGCCCGAACGCCACCGTGTCACCGTCCGCCAGCGCACGCCGGTCCACCTTGGAGTTGTTGACCCGGGTGCCGTTGGTGCTGCCCAGGTCTTCCACGTGCCAGGCACCCTCGTGCAGGAAGACGCGGGCGTGTCGGCGGGAAACGCTTTCGGCATTCAGGGTGATGGTGTTGTCGCTGCCGCGTCCCACGAACACGTCGCGGCCGTCCAGCGAGATGCGCACGCCGCCCGAGTCCTGGAGCACGGAGATGTCGACGCAGCGCAGCGCCGCCCGCGGGCCGTTCGGCGGAATGTCCACCGGTGGTCGGTCGAGGACGTGCGTCTTGTGTTCGCCGAAGTCCGCCATGGGACCATCCCCTGCCGTGCGGGTGGGGCAGCCAGGAGTATAGACGGAACCGCGCTGGCGCCGGCAGCCCCGCGGCCCGTCACTCCAGCGGCAGGGGCCGGCCGTCCAGGTCGCCGCAGGGGCGGCCGAGGAACCGGAGGATGGTGGGCGCGATGTCCACGGCGCGGGTGCCCACCCGGCACTCTCCCACCGCGACGCCGGGACCGGAGACGAGCAGGAACGGCCGCGTCTCGTAGGCCCCGAGGCCACCGTGCTGGCCGAGGCCACGGGCATCGGTCTTCATGAACGGATCCGCCGCCACCGCGCCCAGCCCGGGCACGCCGAAGCGGTTCGGCACCTCCTGCTTGGCCATGGAGAACGCCACCTGCAGTGCGGTGTCCGCGGGCAGCCCCACCTGCGCCAGCGCGGGACCGGCGAACACCCGTGCGCACCAGGACTGCGCCGCCAGCCAGGCCGCGATGGCGTCGCGACGCACCAGGGCCTGCGGCGACAGGTAGAGCAGGGCGCCCATGCCGCTCGAGGCCAGTACCACGTCGCGGCTGTCCTCCGCCGCCTTCAGGCCGGCCTCCACCAGCAGGCGCGCCACGGGCACGATGTCGCTCACCGTCTCGTGTCCGTGATCCGAGCAGGCGAGGAACAGCACCTCCTCACCGCGGCGTCGCAGACCCTCCACCGCAGCGTGCACCCGCGCCACGCAGGCGTCGGCGCCGGCCAGCACCTCGCGGTGCTCCGGCGAGCCCAGCTCCAGGGCGTGCTGGGAGTGATCCGGCTCGCAGATCCAGAGCACGTCGAGCGCGGTGGGCTCGCCGTGCTCCAGGTGCTCGGTGAACCGCCGGGTGATCTCCGCGTCCCCGGCAGCATCGTAGCCCACGTCCGGGTGCTCGGCGCCGGTGACGGGCTCGAAGCCGGGGCGGTGGGAGCCGCTCCTGTGAAAGAGGGTGCCGTGGCCGTCCGGGTCCTGCATGTGCGCGGCGCCGGCCGAGGAGTTGGAGTGGATCACGGCGCCGCCGTGATCGCGCAGGCGCTCGCTCAGGGTGGGTGCCAGCAACGTGCGTCCGGTGGCGCGGCGCCAGCGCTCGCGGAACTCCGGCGGCCCGACGGACACCGCCACCAGCCCGTCGCCCTCGTCCAGGGCGATGGCGTTGCCGTGCAGACCGTGACGCGCCGGGTAGCAGCCGGTGGCAATGGATGCACTGTTGACCCGCGTTGCGCTGGGGAACACCGCCG
Organism: Gammaproteobacteria bacterium; assembly: GCA_041593595.1. Lineage (GTDB taxonomy): Bacteria > Pseudomonadota > Gammaproteobacteria > HK1 > HK1 > JBFHNV01. The sequence continues at coordinate 2,361 of JBFHNV010000031.1, read as the reverse complement.
TGTGCCGGGTGAAGCGCCGGGACCGTGTCGCCACGGCGTCCAGCGCCGGCACCAGCTCGCGCGAGACCAGGTCGGCGCGCAGGCCGTCCACCACCATCAGCACGGCACGTCGCGTCATCGCGCTCACCAGGCGTTGCGCAGTTCCCTGAGCTTCAGGAACACCGTCTTCGCGTCGGGCTCGTCGGGCAAGTCAGGGAAGGCCTCGCGCAGTCGCGCGATCACCGTGCGGCTGTGCAGTCGGAAGAAGGTGTTGATCTCCTTCTCCACCGCCAGCGTGCTGACGTAGGCCTTGGCCGGGTCCTGGTTCGCGAGCTCGTCCTTCATGGCCGCGGCGCGGGCGTTGTCCGGCTCCCGGTCCAGGGTGAAGCCCAGGTTGTTGAGGATGTAGTCGTGGCCGGGATACACCAGGGTCTCGTCCGGCAGCTTCGCGAGCTGTCTGGCGAACGTCTCGTACAGCTCGTGGGGGTGGCCGCCGTTGTGACAGTTGCCGGCGCCGGCGTTGAACAGGGTGTCGCCGCAGAACAGCGCCGGGGTGTCCGTGCGCGACAGCAGGCACACGTGGCTCATGGTGTGCCCTGGCGTGTCCAGCACCTCGAGCTCGACGCTCTTGCCCACCTTCACCACGTCACCGGCGGCAAGGCCGCGGTCCATGTCCGGAATGCGGCCCTTCGCGCCGGCGTGGGCCAGGATGCGCGCGCCGGTGGCGGCCTGCATGGGGCCGTTGCCGCCGATGTGGTCGCCGTGCTCGTGGGTGTTCAGGATCTGGCTGACCTCGTAGCCTCGCGCCTTGGCCGCGGCGAGACACTTGCGGTGATCCAGGGGGTCGATGGCCAGGGCCTCGCCGGTCTCGGGACAGGCGATGAGGTAGTTGAAGTTCCTGTAGGCGTTGCCGGTCCAGATCTGCTCGACGATCACGGGTACCTCCTGGGCCAGGGACGGGTTGGAACGGGGTCGGGTCATTCTAGCCCCCGTGAGGGCGCCACCCCGCGGCCGCGCTCGTGAATAATGCGGGTCCGCGACCCCGTCACCTGATCCGAGGAGGACCCCCCGTGCAAGAGCCCACGGCACACCGGCCCGAGGCGCCACTGGCCACGGTGCAGCAGCCCCCCGCGGAGCCCGGCATGACCGTGGACCGGGTGGACACGCCCGCCCTGCTGGTGGAGCTGGACGCGTTCGAGCGCAATCTCGAGCGCATGGCGCGCGAGGTGGCCGCCGCCGGGGTGCGCCTGCGCGCCCATGCCAAGACCCACAAGTGCGCTGCCGTGGCGCTGCGCCAGATGGCGCTGGGCGCGGTGGGCGTGTGCTGCCAGAAGGTGAGCGAGGCAGAGGCGCTGGTGGCCGCCGGCGTGCCCGACGTGCTCGTCAGCAACCAGGTCGTGGGGCCCCGCAAGCTCGCGCGGCTCGCGTCGCTGGCGACCCGCGCGCGAATGGGCGTGTGCGTGGATCACCCGGACAACGTGGACGAGCTGGCCGCAGCCGCATCGGCCGCCGGCGCCGACATGGCGGTGCTGGTGGAGGTGGACGTGGGCGCGGGGCGCTGCGGTGTCGCGCCGGGGGAGCCGGCGCTGGCGCTGGCGCGGCGCGTGGCGTCCCACGACCGGCTGCGCTTCGCGGGGCTGCAGGCCTACCACGGCAGCGCCCAGCATCTGCGCACCTTTGCCGAGCGCCGCGCGGCCATCGCCGCCGCGACGGAAGCCGCACGGCGGACCGTGGAGCTGCTGGACGCCCACGGCCTGGCCTGCGAGACCGTGGCCGGCGCCGGCACCGGCAGCTTCCGCTTCGAGTCCGCCAGCGGCGTCTACAACGAGCTGCAGTGCGGCTCCTACGTGTTCATGGACGCGGATTACGCCCACAATCTGGGCGAGGACGGCGAGCCGGTGCGCGACTTCGAGCACGCCCTGTTCGTGCTGGCCACCGTCATGAGCACCGCCAAGCCCGGCTACGCGGTCGTGGACGCGGGGCTCAAGGCCCTGGCCTTCGATTCCGGCCCGCCCGCGGTGCACGCCCCGGCCGGCGCGACCTACGCCCGCCCCTCCGACGAGCACGGGCGCATCGAGCCGGGCACCTCCAACGTGAGACTGGCGCTGGGCGACCGCGTGCGCCTGATCCCCGGCCACTGCGATCCCACGGTCAACCTGCACGACTGGTACGTGGCGGTGCGCGGCGACGTGGTGGAGGAGGTGTGGCGCGTGGACGCGCGAGGTGCGGTGTTCTGAGTGATTGCGCGAGGGGCTTGACGCTGTCGTTGCGAGATCCGGGCTTGGTCGCGGCGGAGAGCGGGTGCCGGCCGCCGCGACACGCTGTGAATACATCCATGTACGCTCGACGGCGGCGTCCCTGCCGCCGACGGTCGCGGCGGCC
>JBFHNV010000030.1:0-35928 GCA_041593595.1 Gammaproteobacteria bacterium | reverse complement strand
GTCGATCGGCCCCTGCCCCGCGTCGGCGAAATCGCGCACGCGGCGCAGGAGGCGCACGGCGACGCGGGGCGTGCCGCGGGCGCGCTTGGCGATCTCCACGGCGCCTTCGGCGGTGATCGGCGCGCCAAGTTTCTCTGCGGCGCGCTGCACGATGCCGATGAGGTCTTCAGGCCCATAGAAATCGAGTCGCACCGGAATGCCGAAGCGGTCGCGCAGCGGCGTGCCGAGCAGGCCTGCGCGCGTGGTGGCGCCGACGAGGGTGAATGGTGCAAGATCGATGCGTACGCTGCGCGCGGAGGGGCCTTCGCCGATGATGATGTCGAGGTGATAGTCCTCCATCGCGGGATAGAGGATCTCCTCCACCACCGGGTTCAGGCGGTGGATCTCGTCGATGAACAGCACGTCCCTGGCCTCGAGGTTGGTGAGGAGCGCGGCGAGGTCGCCGGAGCGCTCCAGCACCGGCCCCGAGGTCTGGCGCAGGTTCACCTGGAGCTCGTTGGCGACGATGTGTGCGAGCGTGGTCTTGCCGAGGCCCGGCGGACCGAAGATGAGCAGGTGGTCCATGGCCTCGCCGCGCCGTGCCGCGGCCTGGATGAAGATCGCCATCTGCTCGCGCACCACCGGCTGGCCCACGTACTCGGCGAGACGGCGCGGGCGCAGGCTGCCGTCCAGCGCGTCGTCGCGCTCCGCGGCGAGAGAGGTGATGAGTCGGTCCTGGCTCACGTCGCTACCTCGCACGCCGCGGGTGCGCGGCGCGCGGCCAGAGCGGCCTCCGGCTCTCCGCGCCGCGGGGCATGGCCGCGCGACCGCGCGCCGCACGGGACGCAATGCTGGATCTGCAACAGGGCGCAATCATGGCGCGGCGATGGCCTGGCGGCGCGCGACGATGGTAACGGTCGGACCGCTCATCCGGCCATCCCGCGCAGCGCGAGGCGCACGATCTCCTCCGGGGGCAGTCCGTCGCTGTCCAGGGCGGCGATGCGGCGGCTGGCCTCCTGGGGCTTGAGGCCCAGCGCGACGAGGGCGCTCACCGCCTCGCCCACCGGGTCGATGCGCGGCGCCGGTGCTCCCGGCGCGGGCGCGCCGGCGACGGCGGGAAGGCGCTCCAGCCGGTCGCGCATCTCCATGATCACGCGCTCGGCGGTCTTGCGCCCGATCCCCGGCAACCGCGTGAGGCTGGCCGCGTCACCGTCCACCACGCAGCGGGTGAAGCTGTCGCCGTTCATGCCCGAGAGGATTGCGAGCGCCACCTTGGCGCCCACACCGTTGACCTTGAGCAGGGCGCGGAACAGCTCCCGCTCCCGCTCGCCGGCGAAGCCGAACAGGCGGTGGGCGTCATCGCTCACGATGAGGTGCGTGTGCAGGCTCACGCGCTCGCCGAGCTCTGGCAGCTCGGCGAAGGTGCTCATGGGGGCCTCCAGCTCGTAGCCCACGCCGCTCACGTCCAGCAGCAGCGCCGGCGGGCGCTTCGCGCGCAGTATCCCGGACAGCCAGCCGATCACGGGTTTCCCCCGGCGGCACGCGCGAGCCGCAGGCGCGTCTCGCGCACGTGGCCGTGGCACACCGCGACGGCCAGCGCGTCAGCCGCGTCGCTCGCCGGCATGCGCGAGAGCCCCAGCAGGATCTTCACCATGTGCTGGATCTGCTGCTTCTCCGCGTGGCCGCGCCCGGTGATGGCCTGCTTGACCTCGTTGGGCGAGTATTCGAACAGCGGTAGTCCGCTGCCCACGCCGGCCACCAGTGCCGCGCCGCGCGCCTGGCCGAGCTTGATGGCGGCCAGCGCGTTGCGGTGCACGAATACCTTCTCCGCCGCCACCTCCGCCGGTGCGTGGCGGCGCACGATCTCCAGGATGCCCTCGTGGATCTGGCACAGGCGCTGGCCCAGCTCCTCGCCCCGCACCGTGAGGCAGCCGCAGTCCACGAAATGCACCCGGGTGCCGGTGACGTCCACCACGCCGTAGCCCGTGACCCGGGAGCCGGGATCGATGCCCAGGATGCGGACGGTCTCTATGACGCCGCTCCCGCGCGGCGCGCCGCCACCCGTGTGCCTGCGCCGGCGCGAATGACGCTACAGCGCCGCAAGGACCGCCTCGGAGATGTCGGCGTTGGAGTACACCTGCTGCACGTCGTCCAGGTCCTCGAGGATCTCGAGCAGCCGCACCATGCGTTCCGCGTCCTCGCCTTCCAGCACCACGCTGGTGGCGGGGCGCATGGTCACCTCGGATTCCTCGGGCGACAGGTTGCGCGCGGCCATGGCGTCGCGCACGTCACCGACCACGTCCGGGTCGGTGATCACGTCCACGGAGCCGTCGTCATGACCTACCACGTCCTCGGCGCCCGCCTCCAGCGCCGCCTCCATGATGCGGTCCTCGTCGCTGCCGGGCGGGTAGCTCAGCTGGCCCACCTTGGTGAACAGGTAGGCCACGGAGCCGTCGGTGCCCAGGTTGCCGCCGCACTTGGAGAAGGCGTGGCGCACCTCGGACACGGTGCGGTTACGGTTGTCGGTCATGCACTCCACCATCACCGCCACCCCGCCGGGGCCGTAGCCCTCGTAGCGCACCTCCTCGATGTCGCTGGCGTCGCCGTCGCCAGCGGCGCGCTTGATGGCGCGCTCGATGGTGTCCTTGGGCACGTTGCCCGCCATGGCCTTGTCCACGGCCAGGCGCAGGCGCGGGTTGGCGGACGGGTCCGGCCCGCCGCCCTGCCTCACCGCGATGCTGACCTCGCGGATGAGGCGCGTGAAGAGCTTGCCCCGCTTGGCGTCCTGGGCCTTCTTGCGGTGCTGGATGTTGGCCCATTTGCTGTGGCCGGCCATGACGTCGTCGCTGCCTCGGTAGCGGGGATGGGCGCGAATTGTACCGAATGGGCCCGGCGCCTGAGCAGGCCGCGGCGGGCCGGCGGGCGGGCCGGCCCGCCGCCGCCACCGGGGCCCGTTGCCGCCGGCGTGGGCACGGCTCTTGACCCGGGGCCCTCGGAGCCCGAGGCTGCGCGGCATTCCAGGCGACCCGGAGCCCGTCCCCATGGCCGAACGCCCCGTGCTTCGCTACGGCGACCCGCGGCTGCACCAGGTCTCGCGCTCCCTGGAGCCCGTCTCCCGCGCGGCCCTGGCGCCGCTGCTGGCAGATCTCTGGGACACCATGGAGGCCCGCGGCGGCGTGGGCATCGCGGCGCCGCAGATAGGCGAGTTCGTGCGGGTGGTGGTGTTCGGCATGGAGACCAGCGCCCGCTACCCGGAGGCGCCGCCCATCCCACGCACGGTGCTGGTGAACCCGGTCGTCGAGCCGCTGGACGACGTCCGCGAGGAGGGCTGGGAGGGCTGTCTCAGCGTACCCGGGATGCGCGGGCTGGTGCCGCGCTGGCGGCGCATCCGCTACGCGGGGCAGGACGAGGACGGCAGGCGCTTCAGCCGCGAGGTGGAGGGCTTCCACGCACGGGTGGTGCAGCACGAGTGCGATCACCTGGACGGGGTGCTCTACCCCATGCGCATCCGCGACCTGACCCAGTTCGGCTTCGAGGACGAGCTGGCCCGCGCCGGGCGAGCCTGAGCGTGAGCGACTTCGATACGCCCGCAGCCTGCGAGGCGGCCTTCTACGCCGCCTTCGAGGCCGGCGACGTGGACGCCATGATGGCGGTGTGGGCCGAGCGCGCGCCGCTGCTGTGCGTGCACCCGGCCGGCCCGCCGATCACCAGCCGCTCGGAGGTGGCGCAGAGCTGGCGGCGGATCTTCACCGGCGGCGGCGACGTGCGCTTCACCCTCAGTCACCGGCAGAGCCGCGAGGACGGCGCCCTCGCGGTGCGATTCGTGCACGAGAACATCCACCACGGGCCCGGCTACCGGGAAATGGCCACGGTGCTCGCCACCAACGTGTTCGTGCGCGAGGGCGGCAGCTGGCGCATGTGCGCCCACCACGCCTCGCCCGGCCCCCCCACCGCCGACGCGCCCCAGGGCGGGGGGGTGCACTGAAGCTCCCTGCGACTCGCGATCCCGCAGGGGCGGGGTGGGGGCAGATGCGTCGGTAGGCGGCAGGGGCGAGGCGGCGCCAGCGAAAGGCCCGGTGGACCTTTCGCCCGCCGAGCGGGCCCGCCGCCAGGGATGGCAGGCCCCGGATCCGCCAGCGGCCCAGGACAGCGCCGCGCCGCGGGCCGCCTCCGAGCCCCCGTGGACGGGTTCACGGCGTGGCGCATCTGCCCCCACCCCGCTCCTGCCCTTCACGTGCGAGGCGTCGGTTCTGACGATGTGGCAATCCGGTCGACATTCCGGGAAGCCGAACCTTCTGGAACGTCAGGCCTGATTCCCGGACTCCTTCGCCTCGCCCGCCGGCGCCCGCACCCGCAGCCCGAGCTCAAGGAGCTGGCGCTCCTCCGCCGGCGCCGGGGCGCTGGTGAGGGGACAGGCGGCGGTCTGGGTCTTCGGGAACGCGATCACGTCGCGGATGGACGCCGAGCCGGTCATCAGCGCGGCGATGCGGTCGATGCCGAAGGCGATGCCGCCGAGCGGCGGGCAGCCGTACTTCAGCGCCCGCAGCAGGAATCCGAAACGCTGCTCCGCCTCCTCGCGGCCGATGCCCAGCACGTCGAACACCGCGCTCTGCACCGCGTGGTCGTGGATACGCACCGAGCCGCCGCCGATCTCGGAGCCGTTGATCACGATGTCGTAGGCCCTCGACAGCAGCGTCTCCGGCGCCTTGCGGATGCGGTCGGGATCCAGCACGTCCGGCGAGGTGAAGGGGTGGTGCAGCGCGTTGAAGCGCTTCTCCTTGTCGTCGTACTCGAACATGGGGAAGTCCACCACCCACAGCGGTCGCCAGCCCTCCGCCACCAGCCCGAGGTCGTGACCGAGGCGCACCCGCAGCGCGCCCAGGGCGTCGTTCACCACCTGCGCCCGGTCGGCGCCGAAGAACACGAGGTCGCCTTCCGTGGCGCCGGTGCGTTCCAGGATCCCGGCGATGGCGTCGTCGGTGAGGAATTTCACGATGGGCGACTGCAACCCCTCGCGGCCCTTCGACACGTCGTTCACCTTGACGTAGGCGAGGCCCCTGGCGCCGTACACGCCAACGAACTTCGTGTACTCGTCGATGACCGAGCGCGGGAGGTCGCCGCCCTTCGGGACCCTGAGCGCCGCCACGCGGCCCTTCGGGTCGTTGGCGGGACCCGCGAAGACCTTGAACTCCACGTTCGCGAGCAGATCCGAGATCTCGGTGAGCTCGAGCGGGATGCGGAGATCCGGGCGGTCGATGCCGAAGCGCTCCATGGCCTCGGCGTAGCCCATGCGCGGGAAGGGTACCGGCAGCTCCGCGCCGAGCACGTCCCTGAACATGGCACGCACCAGGCGCTCCATGAGCTGCATGATGTCCTCCTGGGTAAGGAAGGACGTCTCCACGTCGAGCTGGGTGAACTCCGGCTGGCGATCGGCACGCAGATCCTCGTCCCGGAAGCAGCGCACGATCTGGTAGTAGCGCTCGAAGCCCGCCATCATCAGCAGCTGCTTGAAGATCTGCGGCGACTGGGGCAGCGCGAAGAAGCGGCCCGGGTGCGTGCGGCTCGGCACGAGGTAGTCCCGCGCCCCCTCCGGCGTGGCCTTGGTGAGCATGGGCGTCTCGATGTCGATGAAGCCCTCGCCGTCGAGGAAGGCGCGGATGGCGCGGGTGAGCTTCGCGCGGGTGGCGAGGCGCCGGTACATCTCCGGGCGGCGCAGATCCACGTAGCGGTAGGTGAGGCGTGTCTCCTCGCCCACGTCCTCGTCATCGAGCTGGAAGGGTGGCGTCTCCGAGGTGTTGAGCACCTCGAGCTCCTTCGCGAGCACCTCCACCTGGCCGCTGGCCAGCGCCGGGTTCACGGTGCCCTCGGGGCGCTCGCGCACTCGCCCGGTGACCCGCAGCACGTACTCGTTGCGTACCTGCTCGGCACGGGCGAATGCCTGCGGTGTGTCCGGGTCCACCACCACCTGCAGCAGCCCCTCCCGGTCGCGCAGATCCACGAAGATCACCCCCCCGTGGTCGCGGCGCCGGTTCACCCAGCCGCACACGGTGACCGTCTCGCCGATGAGGGCCTCGGTGACGTGACCGCAGAAATGGCTTCGCATGGCGGGGACCGCTCGATCAAAAGGGCGGCAATGATACGGACCGTCGGCGATCGCCTCAATCTCGGGGGTGGCGGGGCATGACGTGTCGCCGATGATTACAACCACGGAGACACACAGGGCACAGAGCAGCCGGAAGAGAGGGCCGGCTCACTGACGGAGGTCCGGACTCTCGCGCCCGGCGGGCCTCCCGAGGTCTACTCGGCAGACGCTGCGGGACCAGCAAGCCAGCCGGTTACCGCCAGTCCCCCTCCCACCCGACTCTTCTCCGTGTGCTCCGTGCCTCCGTGGTTCGAATCTCCTGCCCGTCCCGCGCGAGCGCAAACGCCGCCGCGATGCGCGATACGATAGGTTGGTCCGAGCGGGAGGGACGCGGCCATGACCGACGTGGAGATCCTCAAGCGCGAGGTGCGCACGCTGCTGTTCGATCAGTACGGCACCATCGTGGACATGCAGCGGGGCCTGAGCGAGATGGCCGCGCCGTTCCTGGCCGCCAAGGGCTGGGATGGAGAAGCGCACCGCTTCGTGACCTGGTGGCGGCGCACCCACTTCGAGAACTCCATGATCGACGCCCTGTGCGACCGCGGGCACACCCCCTACCGCCAGATCGGCCACCGCGCCGTGTCCTACGTGATGGACCGTTGCGGAATCGCCCACACCCAGGACGAGGTGCGCGAGATGGTGTCGTGGATCGAGCGCCTGAAGCCGTTCCCGGACGTGCTCGACGCGCTGGACACGCTGCGCGCGTCGGGCTACCGGCTCGCAATCCTCTCCAACGGCGACCGCGACATGCTGGAGGCCGCGAAGCCCCACATCGGGTTCCGCTTCGACGCAGTGATCTCGGTCGAGGAGGCGGGCTACTTCAAGCCACACTGGAAGAGCTACGCCACTGCCGCGGAGATCCTCGGCGAGGACCGCTCGGGCATCATGATGGTGGCCAACCACGCCTTCGACTGCATCGGCGCCAAGGCGTTCGGCATGCGCAGCGCCTTCATCGACCGGCGCAGGCGGCCCTACGGCGACACGCCGCACCAGCCGGACCTGCTGGTGGAGGACTTCGCGTCCCTGGCCGCCGCGCTGGCGCGCTAGCCGCCCGCTTCACCCCGATCGTCTCCCCCCGGGCGGGGAGAGGCTTGCCGCTTGCTAACCGTCCGGCGGCGAGCCGAGGCCGTCTATGCGCTGGCGGCGGCGCCGGCGTCCTTCTTCCCGGGGGCCTTCTTGTCGGTCTTCGGCTCGGCGATCTTGTCGGGCTTGGACTCTCCGGAGCCGTTGGCGCCGTGACCGTTGCTGCCCTCGGCCGCCTTCTCCGCGCCGCCGTCGGACTTCTTCTTCTTGTCATTGTCGCGGAAATCGGTCACGTACCAGCCATTGCCCTTCAGGTGGAAGGCGGCCGCCGAGACCAGCTTGCGCAGGCGGGACTTGCCACAGCTCGGGCACTTGCGCTTCGGCCCCTCGCTCAGCTTCTGGATGAACTCGTGGGTTTCCCCGCAGGCGTTGCACTCGTACTCGTAGATGGGCATTTCGGGCTCCCGGGTCCGAAAGTCGACCGGCGGAACATAGGGGCGCGGTGCCTGGACTTCAAGGCTGGCGCGTGCCGGAGGGCGCCCCGCCCCCGGTATCCTGGCCACTGCGTCCCGCCGCGGCACCTTCATGCTCGAGCTCTACCCGCTGATCAAGCCCCTGCACGTGGTGCTGGCCCTCGTCTCGGGAACGGGTTTCGCCCTGCGCGGCTGGTGGATGCTGAGGTCCTCGCCGCGACTGGGCGCGCGCTGGGTCCGCATCGCACCCCACGTGCTGGATACCGCGCTGCTGGCGAGCGGCGTGTACCTGGCGGTGGCGCTGCGGCTTTCGCCCCTGGCGCACCCCTGGCTGGCTGCCAAGCTGGTGCTGCTGGTGGCGTACATCGGCGCCGGCGCGGTGGCGCTGCGGCGCGGCCCCACCCTGCCGGTGCGCGCCACGGCGCTCGCGCTGGCGCTGGGCTGCTACGCGCTGATCCTCGTATCCGCCCTGACCCACCGGCCGCTGGGACTGCCCTGACGACCCACCCCGAGGAGCGCCGCGGGCGGGGGGGCCCCTCAGCGGCCCGGCAGCGGCGTGCGCTGTACGAAGTGCAGCAGCACTCCGCCCAGGGCGCTGGGGTGCACGAAGCCGATGAGGGCCCGGCGCGAGCCGGGCCGGCCCGCCCGGTCGATGACCCGCAGTCCCGCGCGGGCGAAGCGGGTCAGGGCGGCGGCGATGTCCGGCGTCTTCAGCGCCAGGTGGTGCAGGCCGGGCCCGCGGCGTGCGATGTAGCGCCCGATGGCGCCCCGGTCGCCGCGGGTGGTGCCGGGTCCGGCCCCCAGGGGCTCGCCACTGTCGCCAGCCTCCGGCGTGGGGTCGAAAGGCTGGAGGAACTCGAGCTCGAAGTCGCCGACCGTGACGAAGCTCACCCGCAGGCCCCCCACCGGCACCGGTGGCCGGTTGTGGTACACGACCCCGTAGCTGTCGGAGGTGAAGCTCTCCACCGCCATGGACACCTCCATGTCGGTCTGGGTGCTCTCCAGGGGGCAGCTCATGCGCGCGACGAACAGCGCCTGGGCCGCCCGGTTGTCGGCACAGGCGACCCCCACGTGATCGATGCGCTGGACCACCGGGCCGGGCGTGCGGTCCAGGCCCTCCAGGGCCGGCGCCAGGCGCAGCCGCAGGCCGCCGGTGGTCGCGGGGTCGACCCGGAACTCCCCATCCACCGCCGCGCCGGCCAGCCCGAGCGCCTCCGCGTCCCGCGCCGGCGCCCTGCTGGTGAAGGCCAGGTGGCGCACCCCCGGCACGGCCGGCCCGTCCAGACGCGGATCGTCCGTCTCGAACAGGGCCAGGGCGGCCTCGCCCGCCGGGAAGACGGGCGCCTCGGGGCCGCCCGCGATCGCCAGGTCGTGGCGCGGCAGCGCCAGGGTGTCCTGGAACACCCCTGCCACCCGGGCCACGTCCTCGCAGGCCAGCGCCAGGTAGGCAGTCGCCATCGCGCTCATGCCGCCGGCTCCGGGTCACGGGCGCTCACCACGCCCGAGTCCACCAGCGTCGCGATGCGCGCCTCGCCGATGCCGTAGTCCGCCAGCACCGCGCGGCTGTGCTGACCCAGCAGCGGCGGCGCCTGGCGCACCGCGCCGTTCTCCAGCCCCTGCATGCGCAGCGGGCTCGAGAGCTGGCGCAGGGCGCCGATGACCGGGTGCGCCACCGTCTCCGCCATGTTGCAGTGCTGCACCTGGGGGTCGGCGAACACCTGGTCCAGGGTGTACACGGGCCCTGCCGGGATCCCTGCCTCGATCAGCTCCCGGGACCACTCGATGGCGGGGCGCGTCGCGAGCCGCGCGTTGAGCCGTGCGCGCAGGGCCTCGCGGTTGGCGGAGCGCGCCGTGTTGTCCTGGAAATCCGGATGGTCGACGAGCTCCGGGATACCCAGCACCCGGCACACGGTGGCCCACATGGGTTGCGTGGGGGCCGCCAGGTTGATGGGCCCGTCGGCGGCCGTGAAGGCGCCATAGGGGTAGAGCACCGGATGGTCGTTGCCGGCCCGCGACGGCACCTCCCCGAGGCTGAGATAGCGCTGGCCCTGGACGCACAGCATGCCCACCAGCCCCGCCAGCAACGACGTGTCCACCTTCTGCCCGCGGCCCGGGGCGGCTCTCGCCGCCAGCGCCGCATTGACCCCGATGGCCGCCCACATTCCCGCCAGCATGTCGCCGATGGGCACCCCCACCCGGGTGGGCTCGCCGTCCGGAAAGCCGCTGATGCTCATGAGCCCGGACATGCCCTGGGCGATCTGGTCGAAGCCGGGCCAGCTTCCGTAGGGGCCCGAGTCGCCGAAGCCGGTGATGGAGGCATAGACCAGCCGCGGGTTGTCCGCCGCCAGCGCCGCGTGGTCCAGCCCCATGGCCGCGGTGCTGCCGGGTTTGAAGTTCTCCACCACCACGTCCGCCCGTAACGCCAGCTGGCGGAGGAGCGCGAGCCCCTCCGGGGTGCGGAAGTCCACCGCGAGGCTGCGCTTGTTGCGGTTCACGCTCAGGTAGAAGACGCCGATCCCCTCATGGAAGGGCCCCCAGGCGCGGATCATCTCCCCGTCTGGCGTGGGCTCCACCTTCACCACGTCGGCGCCCAGGTCGCCCAGGATCATGCTGCAGAAAGGCCCCGACAGGGCGCGGGTCAGGTCCAGGACGCGGACGCCGTCGAGGGGTCTGGTCACGTGGGGGCTCTCGGTCGGATCCGGCCCCGAAGTCTACCGGCACGCAGCGCCATGACGGTGCAGGCCGTGTCACCGGGCGAGTGGCCCGCGTGATGGTGCCGGTCGGCCTCACCCCGCCTGGCGCGCCAGCGCCACGCCGCGCGCGGCGGACACCAGCGGCTCCGGGTGCCCCACGTGGTACCCCTGGGCGTAGTCCACCCCGATCTCGCGCAGCCGCGCGAGGATGGCCTCGCTCTCCACGAACTCGGCAACGGTCTTCTTGCCGATGACCTGGCCGATGCGGTTGATGGCCTCCACCATGGCCCGATCGATGGGGTCGTCCACGATGTCCTTCACGAACGTCCCGTCGATCTTGAGGTAGTCCACCGGCAGCGTCTTGAGGTAGCCGAACGAGGACAGGCCGCTGCCGAAGTCGTCCAGGGCGAAGCGGCAGCCGAGCTCGCGCAGTGCCGTGATGAACGCGTGGGCGCCGGCAAAATTGACGATGGCCGCGGTCTCCGTGATCTCGAAGCAGAGCTTCTCCGGCGGCACCCGGGACGCGCGGATGCGCCCCACCGCGTGGTCGAGGAAGGCCTCGTCGGTGAGCGAGTGGCCCGAGAGGTTGATGGCGCACAGGTGGAGCCCGTCCAGCTCGCCCGGTTCGCCCTCCAGCCAGTCCAGCGCCGCGTCCAGCACCCAGCGGTCCACCCGCACCGCCACGTTGTAGCGTTCCGCCGCCGGCAGGAACGCGCCCGGCGAGATGAGGGTGCCGTCCTCCTCCATCATGCGCAGCAGGAGCTCGTAGTGATCGCCCTCGAAGGCGCCGTCCACCGGCGCGATGCGCTGGCGCACCAGGGTGAACCGGCCGGCCTCCAGCGCCGCGTCCAGGCGCGCCACCCACTGCATCTCGCCGCTGCGCCGGGCGATCTCGGCGTCGTCCTCGCGGTACACGTGCACCCGGTTGCGGCCCTGCTCCTTGGCCGCGTAGCAGGCGTGGTCCGCCATGCCCAGCAGGTGCGCCGCGCCCGGTGACGCCGCGTCGATGGGCACCACGCCGATGCTCGCACCCACCTTGAAGCTGTAGTCGTCCCACTGGAAGCGGTGGCTCTCCACCGCCTCGCGCAGGGTGTTGGCGATGCGTACGGCCTTGCTCATGGGACAGTGCTCGATGAGCAGCGCGAACTCGTCGCCGCCGAGGCGTGCCAGCGTGTCCCGATGGCGCACGCTGCCCTTCAGCACGTTGCCCAGCTGGCGCAGGAGCTGATCGCCAGCCATGTGGCCGCAGGTATCGTTGACGATCTTGAACTGATCCAGGTCCAGGTAGCACAGGGCGTGCTCGCTGTCCGAGGCCCGCGCCGTCTCCAGCACGCGCTCCAGGCGATTCTCGAACTCCCGCCGGTTGATGAGGTCGGTGAGCCCGTCGTGCGTGGCCTCGTAGGCGAGCCGTTCAGACAGGTCGCGCGCCTCGGACACGTCCTCGGAGACCACCAGCACCAGCACCTGCCCGTCAGCGTCGTGCACCGCCCGCGCCGTCTCTCGCACCCAGAGCACGGTGCCGTCGGCACAGCGCTTGGGCAGCTCCCAGCGCTGCAGGACTCCGGGCTGCGCCAGGCACTCGGCGAGGAAACGCTCGAAGCTGGCCTGCGCGGGGTCGGTGTACAGGGTGCGCGCGTCGGTTCCCTGCAGGGCCGCGGCGTCGTAGCCGAGCTGGCCTGCCCCGTGACGGTTGATGGAGCGGATCGTGCCCTGCTCGTCCAGGGTGACGTAGGTGGAGGGGTTGTCGTCGTACAGCGCGCGGTAGCGGGCCTCGCTCGCGCGCAGCGCTGCCTCCGCCGCCTTGCGCTCGCCGATGTCGATGCCCATGCCCACCAGGCACGCACCGGCGTCGGTCTCCACCCGGTGGCCGGTGAGGAAGTACGGGCGCTGCGTGCGATCCTTGAACACGAGGTTCGCCTCGGCCGTGGCACTCCCTTCTTCGAACACCTTGGCGATCTGGCCGGCGATGTAGCTGCGCTCGTCGCCCTCGAAGAAGTCGATGTAGGAGATGGCCGCGATCTCCTGCGACGAGTAGCCGGTGACCGTCTCCAGGTTGCGGTTCCAGCGCAGGAAGCGGCTCTTGGCGTCGAACAGGTAGAACACGCCCGGCAGGCTGTCGATCACGCGATCGGTGAAGCGCTTCTCGCCGCGCAGGCGCTCCTCGACGGCGGTGCGCTCGGTGACGTCCACCACCGCGCACTGCACCGCAGCGCGGCCCTGCCAGCTCACCGTGCGCACGAAATTCTGCAGCACGATGCGGCTGCCGTCCCGGCGCACGGCGTGGTACTCGTACATCGCCGGCACGTCCGGCGCGCCGGCGTGGCGGGCCTCGCTGTAGCGTCGCATGCGCGCGAGGTCCTCGGGCGCGATCCAGGACTCGATGCTCGGCAGCGCGAGCATCGCCTCGGGCGATGCATAGCCCAGCATCTGCGCGAAGGCCCGGTTCACGAACAGGGGCTTGAAGTCCCGGTGGACGTAGATCCCCTGGATGGACCCCTCGATGAGGTTGCGGAACCGCTCCTCGCTCTCGCGCAGCGCCTCCAGGGTCTCCACCTCCGCGGTGATCTCGCGGGCGGTGCCGCGGTAGCCCTGGAAGGTCCCGTCCTCGCCGAACAGCGGGCGCCCGCTGGTCTCGAACCAGCGGATGCTGCCGTCGGCGAGCCGCGCGCGGTAGCGGAAGTCGCGAAACTCGCGTCGCGCCTCGAGCACCGCCAGGTGGCGCTCCAGCGCCGCCGGGTCCTGGCTGAAGTCCCCGATCTCCGCGCGGGTTCTGCCGACGAGCACGGCGGGTGCGATGCCCGTGAGCTCCTCGATGCGCTCCGAGATGGCCCGCATGCGCAGGTCCGGCCCCATCTCCCACACCCAGTCGGCGGCGATGGCGGTGAAGTCCCGGTAGCGCTCCTCACTGTGGCGAAGCTCCAGCTCGGCCTGGCGCGCGCCCGAGATGTCGCGCACGGTGCCCACCATGCGCCGGGGCTGATCCTGGCCGTCCCGGTGCACCGTGCCGGTCGCCTCGATCCAGCGCACCTCGCCGCCGGGCAGCCGCAGCCGGTAACGCGACAGGTAGGGCGTGCCCTGCTCCAGCGCCCGCTGCACGTCGGCCCACATGGCCTCCCGGTCGTCCGGGTGCACCCGCTCGCGCACTGCCTCCACGGTGTTGTCGAAGGCACCGGACGCCATGTCGAAGATCTGCTCGGTGAGTCCGTGCCAGCGCACGTGGCCGGTGGCGATGTCCCATTCCCACACGCCGAGGCGTCCGCCTTCCAGCGCGGCATCCAGCAGCGACTCGCGTCGATCCCGCTCGCGGGCCGCCGCCACCTGCTGCCAGATGTACAGGAGCGCACCCCAGGTGGCCGGTTGCACCACGCGCAGCAGGTCCTCGAGCGGATCCAGGGCGCCGGTGATTCCGGTCTTCTCGAGCAGGGTGGCGAGCTCGAACGCGGCGGACACGGCCACCAGGGCCAGCAGGGCCCACCACAGATCACGGCGCACGCCGGGCAGGCGCCGGGTGAGCAGCGCGACGCCGGCCGCCGCGTAGCCGGACAGCGCGATGGCGGTGAGCCAGCCGTTCACCGGCCCTCCTTCCGCGACCGGCGCCCGAGGCACCAGCAGCCGGCGGCCACCAGCAGCCCCGCCAGCGCCCGCGACGCGTGCTCCACCCAGTCGAGGAACTCGCCCGCCACCAGGTTCTCCGCCACGCTGGCCGTCCAGCCGGCGAGCAGGACCAGGAAGGCCAGGCCGAACAGCACCGATGTCCGGTTGCGACCGGGCCGCAGCTGGCTGGCGGCACCCAGCGCCAGCACCGCCATGCCCGCGACCAGCGGGACGATGTCCTGAAACTCGATCATGGTGGTTTCCGAGATCCACCGTCCGGCGTGAGCCGCCGGTACGGGGAAGGCGAGGGAACTTCTCTCCGTCGGGACGCGTGACCCGGAGCAGGCCCGTTCAGCCGGCCCTGGCCCTGCAATCGGGTCTGTCGGGAATCATGAGTATCGGCCTGCGTCGCTCGTGCTTGAGGGCCGGCCCGGCGCGGCCACTCGCCGCGCGGCGACGTGCCGGTGGCTGCGGGACGGGGGCGCGGGAGGCGCTGCCCACCGCCTGCAGTCAGCCGCCCTTCGAGCCGGGGGCGGCGGCCCGCGCGGACTCGCGCGCCCGTCGCTCGACCAGGCGGCGCTGCTCGCCGGCCGCGATCTCGGCGAGCATCCTCGCCACGTCCGCGTCGCTGACGCGCAGCACCGCGGGCTCGAGGTCATTCAGTATCTCGTTGTCGTCGTTGTAGCAGTCGCCGGCCCGGGCGGTGCCTGCCAGGAGCAGGACCAGGGCGGCGCCGGTGGCGCGCAGCATGCCGTGCAGCATCATCTCTCCCCCCAGGCGGCAACCACCGGATGCTACGCGAAGGAGTCCGCTTCGGGCCAGCGCGGCCGGCGCGTTGCGGGGACCTGCCAGCGGACTATTCTTCGGGGACAGGCCCCGTTCCCCGCAGGTGACCCCATGCGCGAGCCACCGTCACGCCGCAGCGCCGCCTGGATCGCCGGCGCCGTGCTGGCGCTCGGCGTCTCCGCCGCGCCGGCGCAGATCTACAAGTACAAGGATGCCCAGGGAAAGTGGCACTTCACCGATCGCCCGCCGGCAGCGGTCAAGCAGGATGCCGAGCTGGTGGGGCAGGGCGCGCGTACCAGCACCGCGCCGGTGCAGGGCAGCCTGGTGGAACGGCTGGGTAAGGCCTTCACGCCCGGCTCGCCGGCGGAGGCGGCCAGCCTCGCGGTGGTCACCGTGAAGACTCCCATCGGCAACGGCTCCGGCTTCTTCGTGAGCAGCGACGGCTACCTGATTACGAACCGCCACGTGGTGCGGCCCGAGGAGACGGGCCAGTGGCGCGACGCGACGGACCGTCTGGAGAAGGCCGAGGCGGACTTCCGCGCCGCGGACGCCGTCCTCACGGAGCACGCGCAGTACCTGCAGGCCATGCGCGAGGCCCGGGGCGAGCTGGAGGACGAGATCAAGCGGTCATCCAGCAGCAGCGCGCGCAGCCGGCTGCAACGTCGGCAGGCACAGCTGGAGGCCGAGTACGCGGTACGCAGCAAGCGCTACTACGACGTGAAGAGGAACGTGGACGAGAAGCGCTGCGTGTTCGAGTCCGTGCGCTCGGAGTTCAACCGACGCGGCGCCGCCACCACGCTGGCCACCAACTTCACCGTCGTGCTCAAGGACCAGTCGAAAGTGCAGGCACGGCTCGTGGGACTGTCCGAGAACGCGGATCTCGCGCTGCTGAAGGTGGACGGCTACGAGACGCCGCACCTGGAGGTCGCCAGCGCCGGCGAGGTGATCCAGGGCATGAAGGTGTACGCCGTGGGCAGCCCGCTGGGCATGGCCGACGCCATGACCGCAGGCGTGGTCACGCGGGTGCGCGGCGACCACATCATGACCGACGCCCGCGTGCTGCCCGGCAACAGCGGTGGTCCCCTGATCCTCGAGGACGGCCGCGTGGTGGGCGTGAACACGCTCAAGATTGCCCCCAGCATCGGCGCCGAGGGCTTCGGCGTGGCCATCCCGGTGGGCTTGGCGGCCACCGAGTTCCCCCAGATCCGGGGCCGCTGAGCCGCGCGGAATCCTCCGCAGCCACCCCTGTCCGCTGCGTGATCAGGAGGACGGTGGCTTCGATGTGCTGGCGGCAGGACACGTGACCTGCGAGTCCGCGGAGCAGTCGCGACCCCGGCCCCTTTGATTACTGCCGCGAGGACGGCCCATGATGACGATTCACCTCGGCACAGGACGGAGGGCTCCATGAACAACACCGGCAAGGTGGTCGTGGTCACCGGCGCGGCCCAGGGCATCGGGCTCGCCTGCGCGCGCCGCTTCGCCGCCGACGGCTGCAAGGTGGTGCTCGCGGACCTGCAGGAAGACAAGGGTCGGGACGCGGCGGCGCGCCTGCGCGAGGCTGGCCAGGAGGCGCGCTTCGTCGCCTGCGACGTGGGCGACGGCGGGGCGGTGAGCGCCCTGGTCGCGGATGCCGTGAGCGCCTACGGCGGCATCGACGTGATGGTGAGCAACGCCGCCATCCTGCGCACCGGCGACGTGCTGGAGCTCTCGGAGGAGGACTTCGATCGCGTGGTGCGGGTGAACCTCAAGGGCTTCTTCCTGTGCGGCCAGGCCGCCGCCCGCCAGATGGTGAAGCAGGGCCGCGGCGGCGCGATCATCAACATGTCCTCCATCCAGGCCACTGTCACCAACCCCAACCTGCTCTCCTATGCCGTGTGCAAGGGCGGCGTGAAACAGCTGACGGTGGCCATGGCGCTGGCGCTGGCGCCGAAGGGGATCCGCGTGAACGCCATCGGCCCCGGCAGCATTGCCACCGACATGGTGAAGCAGCTCATGGTGGACGAGAAGGCGCGTCACACCATCCTCTCGCGTACGCCCATGGGCCGGCTGGGCGAGCCCGAGGAGATCGCCGCCGTGGCCGCCTTCCTCGCCAGCGACGAGGCCTCCTACATCACCGGCGAGACCGTCGTCGCCGACGGCGGGCGCCTCGGCCTTAACTACACCGTCCCCGTCCCCGAGTAATCAAGAGGGACGCAGTCGCTTGATTGCGTTACGAGGGTCAGTCCAGCCGCTTGCCCATGCTGATGCGTGGCTCCACCGCGTAGCCCAGTGCCTGGTAGAAGGCGACCACGGACTCGTTGCCGGCTCGCACCTGCAGGTTGAGCTTGCCGCAGCCCATGCCCGCGAGGCGCTCCTCCACCGCGCGCACCAGCGCCGAGGCGATACCGCGGCGGCGGTGGCCGGGCTTGACTGCCAGGGCATAGAGCCAGCCCCGGTGGCCGTCGTAGCCACCCATGGCGGTGCCCACCACCGCGTGGCCGTCGAGTGCCACGAGGAACAGCTCCGGCTGCACGGCCCGCTTGGCGGGCACGGCCACGGCAGCGCGGTTCCACGGCGCGTCGTCCGGGAACACCTCGCGCCACAGGGCATCGACGCCCTCGAAGCACTCGGCGTGGTAGGGCGCGATGCGCACCCGGCTCACGCGGGCGCGTCCCGGGGTGGCGGCTCGCGGCGCGTCTCCCAGGCCTGCTGGAAGGAGTGCAGCTGGCCGCGTTCCGCGGCGCGCAGCGTCGCCGACGCTCCGGTGCGGGGATCCACCGCGAGGCCGCCCGGCTCGCCGTAGCTGCGTGCCACCTCCGGCGAGTCCGTGCGCAGCATGGACCACGCGGCCTCCAGGTCGCCCACCAGGCCGGCCAGCGTGGCGCGGCTGGAGCCGGCGAGCGTAACGCTCTGTCCGGTGTGGCCCAGCGACACCGTGGCCTCCACCTCGGCCATGATGCCGAAGGGTCCGCGCACGAGGGCGCGGTCACGCACGTCGACGCCGAAGCCGTCGGAGCCCTGGGGCACCAGGTCGACGCGTACCCGTGCGTCGCCGCCGCCGGAGCGGCGCCGGCGGTGGATCCCGCACTCGGCCTCCAGGAAGTGCTCCGCGCCGGGTCCCTCCACCTCCAGGGCAAGGCGCGAGAACGCATCGCCCGGGCGCGGCTCGAACGCCGCGGGGGCGCAGGCGAGCTCGCTGCGCCGGCACCAGGCCATGTACATGCGTGCCAGCCGGGAGATCCACTCCCGCGGCGGCGGCTCGGAATCCACGCCGGAGAGCACCAGCCACACCCGTCGGTGGCCCTCCAAGCGCTCGCGCTCCTCCCAGGCGCGCAGTGCCAGCGCCGCTTCCTCGAGCAGCGCCGCCGGCACCGGCTCCTCGCCGGCGTGAAGCTCGGCCAGGTGCGCCAGCGGCCGCGCGTGGCGCTGGGCAAGGCGGGTCGCCACGTCCAGCTCCCGGAACCGCTCGGTCACTGGCCCGCGCCGTGCCGTGTCGTCCCAGAACTCCGGCTGCGCCATCTCGCTCAGCAGCCGATCACGCTCCGCCACCTCCCGCGCCAGCGCTTCCAGGCGTGGCCGGGCGCGCTCGACGATGGCCGCGGGTCCGAGCCCCTCGGTGGCGGCGGCCCCGCGGGCCGTGTTGCCGGCGGCGCGCACGGGGCGTGCGGTGCGGGGCGCGGCGCGGATGCGCCCGCGGCGCACCTCCAGCGCGATGACGCCACCGGCCGGCCCGGTGCGCGCCATGGTCTCGGCCACCGCGGTGGTGACCTGGCGCTCGATGGTGCGCTTGAGGAAGCGCGCGCCGTACTGGGCGTCGTAGCCCCGTGCCGCCAGCCAGTCCAGCACCGCCTCGTCCACGTCCAGCTTCACGCCGGCCCGGCGCAGCCCCGGGCGATGCTCCAGCGCCACGAGCTCGCGCGCCGCCAGCTCCCGGATCTCCTCCCGGGACAGGGGCTGGAAGTGCACCACCCGGTCGAAGCGGTTGAGGAGCTCGAAGCGGAACACCTCCGCGACCCGCCGCTCGAGCTCCGAGCGCCGGGTGTCCAGGTCCGTAGGCGTGGTGAAGCCCAGCGCCGACTCGCGGTATGCCTCGGCGCCCGCGTTGCTGGTGGCGATGATGATGGACGAGCGGCACGACACGGTCTCGCCGGCGCCGTTGACGAAGCTGCCCTCGTCGATGAGCGGCAGCAGCCGGTCGTGAACCGCCGGGTGCGCCTTCTCGAACTCGTCCAGCAAGAGCACCCCGAAGGGCCGGCCCATGAGGCGCTGGCTCAGCGCCCCGCGCCGGTTGGCCGGCTGGTAGTCCTCGGGATCGCCGAACAGGGCCTCGGCGCCGCGCGGGCTCGAGAAGTCGCTCATGTTGATGCGCACCAGTCGCTCGGGCGATCCGAACAGCTCCGCGGCCAGCAGCTGCCCCAGGTGGGTCTTGCCGACGCCGGTGGGCCCCACGAACAGGAACACGCCGAAGGGCCGGCGCAGATCGGAGAGCCCCGCCTTGATGAGCGCGATGGTGGACACTGCCGCGGTGACCGCGTCGGCCTGGCCCAGCATGGCGTCGCGGAAGCGCTCCTCCAGCGCGTCCAGATCGAGCCGCGCACCCGGGTCCACCAGCCAGCGTGGCGTGTGGTGCACACGACAGAAGCGATCGATGACCGCGTCCGGACCCACCGTGCCGGCGGCGCTGGCAGCGGTGGCGCGCAGCAGGTCGATGGCCTTGCGCGGCAGCCGCGTGCGGGCGAGGAAGCGGTGGGTGAGGTAGACCGCCTCCGCCAGCGCTTCCGGCGCGAAGGCCGTGCCGCCGCCGCCGTTCGCATCGCCGGCCCAGCCGCCGACGATGGCGATGGCACGGTCCACGTCCGGCTCGCGCAGCGGCAGGCTCACGAAGTGGCGTTCCAGCTCCCCGTGCATCTCGAGCATCGCGTTCATCGCGGCGGGCCGGCCCTCGACGATCACCGGCGTGCGCTGGCGCAGGCAGAAGCTGTCGAGCTGGGCGGCGATGCCGGTCTGGTGCAGCAGGTCGCCGTCGCGGAACCAGGGCATCACCGGTTCCGGCAGTCGCGGCAGGGCGTCCATCAGCGCCGCGAAGGCCTCGAACAGGCTCTCGTCCTTGCGCAGGCGCGAGAGCCGCAGACCCACGCAGAGCTGCACCACCCGCGCGCCGCGCAGGGTCTCGAGCGCCTGCACCTCGGAGACGCGTCGCACGAGCTCCATCACCAGCGCGCTCTTGCCTACGCCCGACTCGCCCACCAGCAGCAGGCTGCGTCCGGCGGACAGGATGCCCGTGGCGTGCTCGATCTCGCCATCCAGCTCGAAGGCCCGCGGCAGGGCGCCGGCGTCGGCGGTGACGTCGCGCTCGAGCCACGGCTCCAGCGCCGCCTGCGCCTCCGTACCCGGAGAATCCGTCATGGCATGTCCGTTCCACGCACGCGTGCACCGCGCGCCGCGGTCAGTGTAGCGGGCGGCGCGACCCGCCGGCTCGCGGGAGCCGTCAGCGTCGCGCCGCCGCGAGCAGGATCGCCTCCGCCGCCTCCGCCAGCACCTGGCAGCCCACCACGATGTCCCCGCGGTCCGAGTCCTCGGCGAAGTCGTGGCTGATCCCGCGGATGCTCGGCACGAACAGCATCGCGCAGGGAAGATGGTGGGCGATGACCATGGGATCGTGGCCGGCGGCGCTGGGCATGCGGGTCCAGCGGCCCGGCACCAGGCGCTGCGCCGCGTCGGCGATGGCCTGTTGGAGTACCGCGTCCATGACGGTGGGCGCGATGGGGCTGCGGTTGGGATGCACCGTGACCGTGACCGGCCCCGCCGCGGTGGCCTCCTGCGCCAGCGCCACGGCGACGGCCTGCATGCGCTCGAGGCGGTCCGGATCCGGGTCGCGGAACTGCAGCAGCATCTGCGCCCTACCGGGGATGATGCTGGGGGCGCCCGGGTCCAGGGTGGCGCGGCCGATGGTCCACACGGTGCGCTCCCCGGCCAGCGCCGTGAAGCGCTCGCGGATCTTCACCGCGTAGTCGAACAGGGCCACTCCTGCATCGCGGCGCCGGGGCATGGGCGTGGTGCCGGCATGGTTCTGCTCGCCCTCGAAGCGCACCGTGCAGCCGCGGATGCCCACGATGGAGGTGACCACGCCGATGGCCAGGCCGTCCTCCTCCAGGTACGGCCCCTGCTCGATGTGGGCCTCAAGGTAACCCCGGTAGCGATCCGGCGCGAGGCGCGCGCGCGGCACGTCGGCGAGTCCTGCCGCGGCGATGGCGTCGGTGAGCATGACACCGTCGGCGTTGCGCGCCGCCGCCTCCTGGTCCGGGTCCAGCACGCCGCAGAAGGACCGGCTCCCCAGGCAGCCGAGGTAGGTGCCCTCCTCGTCCACCCACGCCACCGCGTCCACCGCCAGGCGCGCGGTGGCCGGGTTCTCCGCCAGGGCTCGGGCGATCTCCAGGCCGTAGACGACCCCCATGGCGCCGTCCAGCCAGCCGCCCCGGGGCTGGGTGTCGGAGTGGGATCCGATGAGCAGCGCCGGCCCCGGGTTGCGCGAGCGGCCGATGACGTTGGCCACTCCGTCGATGCCCGCCTCCAGGCCCGCCTCGCTCATGCGCTGCGCGAGCCAGCGCCGGGCCGCCATGTCGCTCGGCGACAGGGACGGGCGCACGACGCCGGTGCCGGTGGCGCCGAAGGTGCGGAGGGTGTCCAGGTCCGCCAGCAGGCGGTCGGCGTTGATGCGGGCCACGGGGCGCTCCGGGGCAGTGCGGGGGCCGATTCTAGCCCTTCCGGTCACGGCCCCCTGCTGGCGCGCCCGGCCGTCCTGGTTGGCATCTAGAAGAGGGTGACGGGCTCGCTCAGGCCGCGGATCGCGACGCGACCCACGGTCACCCTCGGTCCCGCCTGCCCGGCGCGCAGCAACATTTCCCCGAGATCATGCCGGGCATCGTCGGCATCTGGAGCCTGAAGGGCCATTGCTCTGGGTGGAATGGCAACGGCGGCGCGATCGTGCGCGCCCCGGCCGTGCCCGGGCCAGCGGAGCGAGGATCTCCAGGTCGAGGGACTTGTAAAGTACGCTACATATATGTTGAATATGCTTCATGAGTGCATCTACATGGCTCCTGTTCGTCTCCCACCTGCCCAGCCGCGAGGCGGCGCCGCGCATGCGGGTGTGGCGGGGACTGCGGGCCCTGGGGGCCGGGATCCTGCGTGACGGTGTGTACGTGCTGCCCCGGCGCCCGCATCTGGAGGACGCCCTGGCGGAGCATGCGGACACCGTGACGTCGGCCGGGGGGCAGGCCCACGTGCTGATCTGCCCCACCCGGGACCGTGGTCAGGAGCGCGACTTCCGCAGCCTGTTCGACCGCGGTGAGGACTACGCCCAGTGGGAGCGCTCCGCGGCGGAGCTGGTCTCGCGGCTGCCCACCCTGAGCGAGGCCGAGGCGCGCCGGGAGGAGGCGGGACTGCGCCGGGCGCTGGAGGCCATCACGGCGGTGGACTTCTTCCCCCGGGACGGGCTGCGCGAGCAGGCGGAGCACACTCTCACGGACGTGGCGGGCGCGGTCACCGCGCGGTTCTCGCCGGAGGAGCCCACCGCGGTCGCGGGCACCGTGACCCGGCGCGATCCGGACCACTACCGGGGCCGGCTGTGGGCCACCCGCCGCCGCCTGTGGGTGGACCGGGTGGCCTCGGCCTGGCTGATCCGCCGGTTCATCGACCAGCGGGCCCGCTTCGCCTGGCTGGAGCGCCCGGCGGACTGCCCGGTGCACGCCGTCGGGTTCGACTTCGACGGCGCCGAGTTCAGCCACGTGGGCGAGCGCGTCACCTTCCAGGTGCTGCTGGCGGCGTTCGCACTGGACGACGACGCGCCCCTCGCCCGCATCGGTGCCCTGGTGCGCTACCTGGATGCCGGGGGTGCCCCGGTGGCGGAGGCCGCGGGGGTGCTGGCGCTGCTGGCCGGTGCGCGGGATCGCTGCGCCGGCGACGATGAGTTCCTGGACGCCGCGGGCGTCCTGCTCGATGACCTGTACACGGCGTTCGCGACGTCCGGCTGACCGGCGCGGCACGCGTCCTGCGTACGGGGCGCCGGGTCGATCCCGGCCGGAGGTACCCGACGATGAGCACGGTGAATCAGGTGGCACCTGAGCTGGCGACCGATCCCGCGCCCCAGGCGCCGCCCGCCGGCGTCACGTTCGCGCAGGCCATGGCCTACTGGCTCAAGCTCGGCTTCGTGAGCTTCGGCGGGCCGGCCGGGCAGATCAGCATGATGCACCAGGAGCTGGTGGAGCGCCGGCGCTGGATCGGCGAGCGGCGATTCTTGCACGCGCTCAACTACACCATGGTGCTGCCGGGTCCGGAGGCGCAACAGCTCGCCACCTACATCGGCTGGCTGCTGCACGGCACCTGGGGCGGCATCGTGGCGGGCAGCCTGTTCGTGCTGCCGTCGCTGCTGATCCTGATCGGCCTGTCGTGGATCTACATGGCCTTCGGCGACGTGCCTGCGGTGGCCGGCGTGCTCTACGGCATCAAGCCCGCGGTGACGGCCATCGTGCTGCTGGCCGCCTGGCGCATCGGCTCCCGGGCGCTGCGCAACGGCGCCCTGTGGGGCATCGCCGCCGCCGCCTTCGTGGCCATCTTCGTGCTGCGCCTGCCGTTCCCCGCCATCGTCATCGGCGCCGGTCTCATCGGCCTCATCGGCAGCCGCATCGCGCCGGCGCGTTTCCGCGCCGGCGGCGGGCACGACCCCGAGGCCCACGTCACCGGCCCCGCCCTCATCGACGACGACACGCCGCTCCCGCCCCATGCACGCCACTCCACCGGGCGCATGCTGCGCTTCGTGGTCACCGGGCTCGCCCTCGGCGCAGGCGTCTTCGCGGCGCTCGCCGCCGTCCACGGCGTCGACGGGACCCTCGCCGCCATGGGCGCGTTCTTCACCAAGGCGGCGTTCCTCACCTTCGGCGGCGCCTACGCGGTGCTGCCCTACGTCTACCAGGGCGGGGTGGAGACCCACCAGTGGCTCAGCGCCACGCAGATGATCGACGGCCTCGCCCTGGGCGAGACCACGCCGGGCCCGCTCATCATGGTGGTGGCCTTCGTCGGCTTCGTGGGCGGCTGGAACCACGCGGTGCTGGGGCCGGAGGCGCTGGCGCTGGGCGGCATGGCGGGCGCCTGCGTCGCCACCTTCTTCACCTTCCTGCCGTCGTTCCTGTTCATCCTGGTGGGCGGGCCGCTGGTGGAGGCCACCCGCCACGACATCCGCCTGTCCGGCCCGCTCACCGCCATCACCGCCGCGGTGGTGGGGGTGATCCTCAACCTCGCCCTGTTCTTCGCCTGGCACGTGCTGTGGCCGGCGGGCTTCGGCGATGGCTTCCAGTGGGCGGCGGCCGCCATCGGTGTCGCGGCGTTCATCGCCATGTTCCGCTTCAAGGCGGGTGTGATTCCGGTGATCGGGGCATGCGGCGCGGCCGGGCTCGTGCTGACGCTGCTCGCCCCGTCGATGATTGCGGTGTAATGCCCGCCGGCTACCTGATCGGCGGGTGTGCGCTCGCATCACCTTTGAAACACGGAGAGCTCCCCATGTCACGCACGATCCTGTTCCTGTGTCCTCACGCGGCCGCCAAGAGCGTGATGGCCGCGGCCCTGTGCGCCCGCGAGGCGGCGGCGCGCGGGCTGGACGTCGCGACGGACGCGGCCGGCACCGAGCCGGATCCCGAGGTGAACCCGCGGGTCGTCAGCCTGATGGCTGCCGAGGGCATCGACGTCTCGCGCCACCGCCCGCGGCGCGTCACGCCGGAGGCGCTGTCACGGGCGTGGCGCGTCGTCTCGCTCGGATGCGACGTGAGCGCGATGCTGCCGCGTGGTGTGCACGTGGAGCGCTGGGACGAGGTGCCGCTGCCGAGTGCGGACCTGCGGGGCTGCCGCGATGGCATTCACGCGCGGGTCAACGCGCTGGCGGCGGCGCTGGCGCACGAGGCGCGGCCGGTCGTGCCCGCCGGCGTCAGCTGAGCGGCGCCGCGGGCAGGCTCGAGGCCCGCCGCGCGAACTGCTCGTAGCGCGTCCAGTCCAGTGGATGGCGCTCCAGGGTGTCCGGATCCCACATGTAGCGACGGGTGGCCAGCACGTTGCCGCCGTACACGTGCAGCCCCACCGCCGGCGCGTCACCCAGGCACTCGGCCACGTGCACCGTATCCTCGCGCATGGGCAGGACGGACCCGCGGGTGAGCTCCACCTCGCTGGCGCGGCGCAGGCTGCCGTCGGCCCGATGGCGGTACAGGGTGTTCTTCTCCGCACCCGAGAGCACGAGGATGGTGGCCCAGGTGCCGTGGTCGTGGGGTGGCGTGCGCCGTCCGGCGGGGAAGCTCACCTTCAGCAGGCTCAGATCCGGCGCCCGGTAGAAGGCCTGCAGGGCATTGCCGCCGGTGCCCGGGAGGAACGACAGCGCCCGCGCGACGGCGTCCAGGTCAGCCCTGAGATCCTCCACCACCTCGCGCGCAGCGGCCATGGGATCGGCGCTCGCCGCCGCTGCGGAGAACCTGGCTACCAGGTCATGCGCTTGCATCGTCGTTCCCCGTCGTTCCCAAACGAACCTCCCCCGCGGCACTGGAAATGCTCCCGACAACGGCTGCAAGAAATCAAGCGACCGCGTCCCGCTTGATTGTTCCCGCTGTCGGGCCGATCAGTCCCCGCCCGGCAACGCTTCCAGCCCGCGCACGTTCATGCCGGCGTAGCGCCGCAGCCGGATGTCCGCCTGCTCCTTGTGGCCGGCGAAGTGCTCCAGCGCGCACAGCCGCGAGCAGTACTCCCCCACCTGCACCGACGCGGCCTCGCTGATGCGCTGGTAGGTGCAGGTCTTGATGAACTTCCCCACCCACAGCCCGCCCGTGTAGCGCGACGCGCGCCGGGTGGGCAGGGTGTGGTTGGTGCCGATGACCTTGTCGCCGTAGGACACGTTGGTCTCGGGGCCGAGGAACAGGGCGCCGTAGTTGGTCATGTGGTCCAGGAAGTACTGGGGATCGCGGGTCATCACCTGCACGTGCTCGGAGCCGATCTGGTCGGCGATGGCGACCATCTCGTCGCGGTCGTCGGCGACGATCACCTGGCCATAGTCGCGCCAGGCCTGTCCGGCGGTCTCGCCGGTCTCCAGGATGGCGAGCTGGCGCTCCACCTCGGCCATGGTGTCGCGGGCGAGCCGCTCGGAGTCGGTGAGCAGGATCGCAGGCGACGTGGGGCCGTGCTCTGCCTGGCCCAGGAGATCCGCCGCGCACAGCTCCCCGTCCACGCTGTCGTCGGCGATGACGAGCGTCTCGGTGGGACCGGCGAAGAGATCGATGCCCACGCGGCCGAAGAGCTGGCGCTTGGCCTCGGCCACGTAGGCGTTGCCCGGGCCCACAAGCATGTCCACCGGTGCGATGCTCTCGGTGCCGATGGCCATGGCCGCCACCGCCTGCACGCCGCCCAGGCAGTAGATCTCGTCGGCGCCGCCGAGATCCTGCGCCACCACGATGGCCGGGTTCGGCCCGCCCTGGTACGGCGGCGCGCAGGTCACGATGCGCTTCACCCCGGCCACCTTGGCGGTGACCACGCTCATGTGCGCGGAGGCCACCATGGGGTACTTGCCGCCGGGCACGTAGCTGCCCACGCTGTTCACCGGGATGTTGCGGTGGCCGAGAATCACCCCGGGCAGCGTCTCCACCTCCACCTCGCGCAGCGCCTCCTTCTGCACCCGGGCGAAGTTCCTGATTTGCGTCTGGGCGAACTTGATGTCGCTGATGGCCCGCTCGCCGACCTGCTCGTAGAAGCCGTCGATCTGCTCGCGGCTGAGGCGGAAGTGCTCCGGCTCCCACCGGTCGAACCGCGCCGAGTACTCCCGCACCGCGACGTCGCCGCGCTGCTCGATGTCCGCGATGATGGCCTCCACCGTGGCGCGGACTTTGCTGTCCGCGTCGGCGCGGGCCTCCTCGGTGATGCCGGTCTTGAGATGACGCGCCATGGGGTGTCCTCCGGGCAGGGGGAGACGTGCGATGCTATCCCGGAGCGCGCATCCGAGCCACGGGCCGGTCCCGGGTGGATCCCGGGGCCACCGGCGCGCGGGCCACCCAGGGCACGCGCCGGGCCGCGGCGGCGACCGCCGCCAGATACCTGCTCCGAAGTGCAGATCACTGTCCACATCCGCATCGCGACCGTCATGCAGCACGAATCGGAGCAGCTATTCAGGCCGACGCTTGACCGGTTTCGCATCGGGGCGGCAGTATCGGGCGGTCGTGTGCGGGCGTAGCCATACCTGATGTCCCGGTCACCCGGCGTGGCGCCGCCCGCCGGTCACCATGGCGGCACCGCGAGCACATGAAGTACACCCTGGCGCGCGAGCACCGCATCGGGATGCGCCAGCACAACCAGGATATCGCGGGCCACGTCGTCACCGACGGCGCCATGCTGCTGGCAGTGGCTGACGGCATGGGTGGGTACTTCCGCGGCGAGCTGGCGGCCGAGATCGCGGTGGGCAGCCTTTCCCATGCCTTCTGCAGCGAGGCCACACCGAAGCTCGCCGATCCCGGCGTGTTCCTCGATCACGCCATCGGCCGCGCGCACGTCGCCATCCAGCGCTACGCCCACACGCGATCGCTGCCGGAGGTGCCGCGCACGGTGATCGTTGCCTGCGTGGTGCAGGACGGCTGCGCATGGTGGAACCACGTGGGCGATTCACGCCTGTACCTGGTGCGCGACGGCCGCATCGAGGCGCGCACCAGGGACCACACGCACCTGCAGGACCTGGTGGACGCCGGGCACGTGGCGGAGGAGGCGATGGCCAGACACCGGGAGAGCCACCGCGTGCTGCAGTCCCTGGGCGGGCCGATCACGCCGGTACCGGGCCCCGGCGAGTGCGCGCGGTTGCACAAGGGCGACATACTCCTGCTCTGCTCGGACGGTTTCTGGGGGCCCCTTCGGCAGAGCCAGCTGCTGAAGGGCCTGACCGGGGGGCCCATCGAGCAGTCCGTCGCCGAGCTTTCCGATCTCGCCGAGCGCCGCGCCGGGGCCCATGGCGACAATCTCACCGTGCTCGCCATGTGCTGGAACGAAGAGGCAGCCGCGACGGCCGACCCGCCGAGGACCCTGCCGCGTCGCGGGGCGCGCGATGCATCGCGGCGTGGCAAGCCGGATCCCGGGTAGCGGCGCATGACCGAGGACACCCCGCGCGACGCTGCGCATGCCGACATGCCGGCCGCCCCGACGACGCTGACCCCGGATCCGGACGCGGGCGTCGCACGCGAGGCACAGGCGCGGCGAGTCCGATTGCGCCGCATGCTCGCGCTGGCGGCGGCGGCGAGCACGCTGGTGCTCGGCGCCATCGGATGGTGGACGCATCACGAGGTCAAGGACTCGATGCGCGCCACGCGGGGGGCCGCGCTCAGGTCCGTGCTCGACGCGCAGGCGAAGTCGCTCGAGGTCTGGATCGAGGATCGGAAGGTGGGCATCGGGCGGATGGTGCGGGAGCGGCAGGTGCGCGACGGGATCCGGGCCCTCGCGGCCATCGCCCGGCAGCCCGGAGCGACCCCGCAGGAATACTGTGCGACGCCGGCCCGGCGCGGCCTCGTCGAGCAGCTCGAGGAGGCGCTCGCCGGCACGGGTGCGATCACCTTCAACCTGGTGGATTCGTCGGGCCGCATCATCGCGTCGAAGGACCGGGAGTACTGTGGCCTGCGCTACCGCGCGGCGGATCTCGAGCGCGATCTGGCGCCGGCATTCCGCGGTCAGACGCTGTTCCTGCCGCCTCACGAGGATGCCGTGCGACTGGAGCGTGCACCGCAGGACCCGCCGCTCGACCGGCCGCTCATCAGGATCCGCACACCGGTGCGCGACGACGACGGCACGATCGTCGCCGTACTGGGCGTCGGCTACTACGCGCACGAGCAGTTCCTGACCATCCTCGCCGCCGCGCGCGCCGGCGCGACCGATGAGGTGTATGCCTTCGATCGCGACGGCGTGATGCTCTCGAACAGTCGGTTCGAGACCGGACCAGTCGCTTCCGCGCCGCGGGCAGCGGGCACGTCCTCCGCGGGGGGCCTCGTGCTGCGGCCGCCACTCGCGCCCGCGGACGCACGTACCCGGCTCGTCGAGGCCGCCCTCGCGACGGCCGGCGCTCCTGGCGACGCCAGCGGCATGCTGCTCGACCCGTACCCCGGCTACCGCGGCGTGCCGGTCGTGGGCGGCTGGCGGCGGCTCGCGGCCGACGACATGTATCTCGCCATCGAGATGAGCGCCGAGGAAGCCTACGCGCCGCTCGAGGTGCTCGGCACCGCGTTCGGGGTGGTGTTCGGCGCGCTGGTGGTCGCGGTTCTCGTGGCACTCGCGTCCTGGTTCACCGCCGCCCTGATTCGCGCCGAGGTGGAGAAGAACCGCATGGGTCCGTACTGGCTCGGAGAGCGCATCGGCGAAGGCGGCGTCGGCAACGTCTATCTCGCGCGGCACGACCTGCTGAAGCGCCCCAGCGCGGTGAAGCTCCTGAAGCCCTCGCGCGCCACCGACGAGCTGACCGCCCGCTTCCAGCGCGAGGCGAAGCTCGCCAGCCAGCTGCGGCACCCCAACATGGTGGAGATCTTCGACTACGGCCACGGCGTGGATGGCACGCTGTACTACGCCATGGAATACCTGGAAGGCGACACGGTGGGCCAGCAGGTGCAGCGCGGCGGCCCGATGCCTGTGGCGCGCGCGGTGCACATCCTGCGTCAGGTGTGCGCCGGTCTCGCGGAGGCGCACGGCAAGGGCATGGTGCACCGTGACATCAGCGTCAGCAACATCATGGTCTGCCACCACGGCGGCGAGTACGACTTCGTCAAGATCCTCGATTTCGGGCTGGTGAAACACGTCGCCGGAGAGCAGTCGCAGGCCATCACGCGGTCGCTGCGCATCCTCGGCACGCCCCAGTACATGGCGCCGGAGCGGCTGCGGGACCCGGCCGACGTGGATGCGCGAGCCGACGTCTACGCGGTGGGCGCGGTCGCCTTCTTCCTGCTCTCGGGGCGCCGCATGTTCGAGACCGAGGATACGCTCGCGCTCACCAGCCGCGTGCTGAACGAGGTGCCCCCGCGGCTTTCCCGGATCGCCGCACAGGCGATCCCGCCCGAGCTCGACGTCCTGGTGGCCGCGTGCCTGGAGAAGGACCGCGAGGCGCGGCCACCCGACATCCTCGCCGTGAAGGAGGTCCTCGAGGGGGTCGCCGATCGTGCCCGCTGGAGCCAGCGCGACGCGGAAGCGGCCTGGCGCGCGTTGCACGCCGAGACGTCCCCGGCGCCGAAGTGAGCCCGCCGGAACCGGGGCGCGGTGCCACGGCCGCGGATCGCCGGGCACACGGGCCTGGCGCATCCCGTACGATGCGCGCCCAGGACCCGACCCGCCGGAGGGCCGCATGAGCGCAGTGAACCACGAGCCGCCCGCCTGGGCCGCCGGCCTGCAGGGCCACGTGGCCCTGGTCACCGGCGCGGGCCGCGGCCTCGGCCGCGCCTGCGCCCTGGCCCTGTCCGCCGCCGGTGCCGAGGTCATCGCGGTGGCACGCACCGGCGAGGAGCTCGAAAGCCTTGCCGGCGAGGCGCCGGGCACCGTGCACCGCTGGGTGGAGGACGTGACCGGCGACGCCCTGCTCGCGCGCATCGAGGGGCTGGAGCGTCTGGACGTGCTGCTGAACAACGCCGGGGGCAACCGTCCCCTGCCCTTCACCGACACGCCGGACGACGTGCTGGACTGGCTGCTGGACCTGAACGTGCGCGCCGCCTACCGGGTGGCCCGCAGCGCCGCACGGGTCATGCTCCGCCGGGAGTCGGGCACGATCATCCACATGTCCTCCCAGATGGGCCACGTGGGCTCGCCCCGGCGCACCGTGTACTGCATGACCAAGCACGCCCTGGAGGGCCTCAGCAAGGCCATGGCCGTGGAGCTCGCGCCCCGGGGGATCCGGGTGAACACCGTCGCTCCCACCTTCACAGAGACGCCGCTGGGGCGGCAGATGATGGCGGACCCGGAGTTCGAGCGCTTCGTGCTGGGGATGATCCCGCTCGGGAAGATCGCGCAGCCGGACGACGTGGCGGCGGCGGTGCTCTTCCTGGCGTCGCCCGCGTCGGGCATGGTCACCGGCACCTGCCTCAAGGTGGATGGCGGCTGGACAGCGCATTAGGCCGCCGGGGGCGGCAGCGGTCCGGACCGGCCACGGCAGCGCACGCATCCGTCCAGGCGTACGTCGCAACGTGAGGTCCCGCCCATGAGTGCATACCCGGGTTCCGAGAACGAGCGCCGCGTCTCGCACGACGCGCTGAAGGCGGCAGCGTCGAGCATCTTCCAGGCCTGCGGCATGAGCGCCGGCGACGCGGGCGTGCTGGGCGGCAGCCTCGCCACCGCAGATCTGCACGGCGTGCACTCCCATGGCGTGATGCGGGTGCCGGACTACGCCGGACGCCTGTCACCGCCGCCGCGGGAGCCCGGCACGCGCTCGGCGGTGGCCGGCGTGCAGGGCGGCGTGAACCCCCGCGGGCGGCCGCGGGTGAGCCGCGAGCGGGGCGCCGCCCTGCGGGTGGACGGTGACAACGCCATGGGCCAGATCGCCGGCGTGTTCGCCATGGAGGCCGCCATCGAGCGCGCCCGGGACACGGGCGTGGCCTTCGCCGCGGTGGGCAACTCGAACCACTGTGGTGCCCTGTTCCCCTACGTGCAGATGGCGGTGGCGGCCGGGATGATCGGCGTCGCCTCCACCAATGCCCTGCCCACCATGGCGCCCTGGGGTGGCGCGGATCGCATCGTGGGCATGAACCCCCTGGCCATCGGTATCCCTACCGGCCGCGAGCCGGCCTTCGTCATGGACGCCGCCTTCGCCGCCTGTGCCCGCGGCAAGGTGGTGGTCTACCACCAGAAAGGAGTGCCGCTGCCGGAGGGCTGGGCCTTCGACGCCCGCGGACGCCCCACCACCGATCCGGCGGCGGCCCTGGACGGGCTGTTGCGGCCCGTCGGCGACTACAAGGGCGTCAACATCGCGATGGCCATGGGCGTGCTGTCCACCCTGCTCTCCGGCGCCGGCTACGGGGTGCGGCTGGGCACCCTGGAGCAGGGTCCCCGCGCCGGGCGGGACGGGCACTTCATGCTGGCGCTGGACGTCTCGGCCTTCACCGACCCGGACGCGTTCCGCGCGGAGATGGACGGGATCATCGCGGAGGTCCACGCCTCCCGGCGCGCGCCGGGGGTGGCGCGGATCTACAGCGCGGGGGAGTTGGAGGCGGAGACCGCGGCGCGATATCTTGAGAACGGGATTCCGCTCAACGACAACACGCTCGCGGATCTCGAACGGACGGCCGCGGCACTGGGGGCCGACGTCTCGATGCTCGGGTAGCTGCTGGCGGCGGCCCGGGAGGCGTCGGGCGCTACCGCCGCGCGGTACACCCTGAGGAGGAGGTCATCATGAGAAGAAACAGATACCGGCAGCGGGCGGCGCTGCTGGCGGGCTGCCTGCTTGCCGCTGGCTTCACGGGCGGCGCCACCGCGCAGACCAACGAGGCGCCCCTGTCCGAGAGGTGGGCGCCGTCGCCCTGGGGCCCCGACGATCGCGCAGGCGCCGTCAACCGCATCACGCCGGCGATGGTCCTGAAGGCGGCGAAGCTCATCAAGCAGGGCAAGCACGTCACCCTGGGCAAGGTGTATCAGTCGGACGCACCCTTCTTCGGTGCGCGCGGCTTCAACCTCACCATACCGGGCATGCCCACTGGCGGCCCCTTCGGCGACCACAAGCTCGTGTACAACGACGAGATGGTGACCACCGAGATCGGCCAGGTGGGCACCCAGTTCGACGGCCCCGGCCACATCGGCGTGATCACCTCGAAAGGGGACTTCTTCTACAACGGCCGGATTCTGGGCGAGGTGGGAACCTCCTACGGCCTGGGTCCATTGGGCGTGGAGGGCGTCGCCGACAAGGGCTACGTGTGCCGCGGCGTGCTGCTGGACGCGGCCGGCTACCGGGGCGTGGACATGCTCACGCCGGCCAAGGGCGGCGATCCGGCCGACCCGGGCAACATCACCGACAAGGACGTGGAGGCCATGGTCCAGCGCCAGGGCATCGACCCCATCGGCGAAGGCGACTGCGTGTTCCTGCACACGGGCTGGGGCAACGTGTGGCACCCGCGGGACTGGGACAAGTACGACGCTGCCGACAAGAAGGCACGCGTGGCCAAGTTCAACTCCGGCGAGCCGGGCTTCGGCCGCTCGGCCTGCGACTACCTGATCGCGAAGAAGATCGCCTTCGTGGGCGCCGACACCTGGGCGGTGGAGGCGGTGCCGGGTGAGAACACCAATGACCCGTTCGAATGCCATGTGCAGATGCAGACCCGCAACGGGATCTGGTTCCTGGAGAACATGGATCTGACGAAGCTGGTGGAGGCGAAGGTGTACGAGTTCCTGTTCGCGTGGTCGCCGCTGAAGATCAAGGGGGGGACGGGGTCTCCCGGGAACCCGGTCGCCATCTACTAGCAAGTGCGCTTGAAGAGACTTTCGCGGCGGCTTTGATCGTGTGGACCCGCGCCCCTGGCGGGGCGCGGGCCGCACATCGCCTGCGGGCGCCTGTGCGGTTGGTCGGGTCGCGGTGGGATGTCGAGTGCCGGTCTTGGGCGGTGGCAGGGTTTGGCGCTTCGGGAGAGGGGCGCGGGGCGCACATCGCCTGCGGGCGCTTGTGCGGTTGGTCGCGGTGGGATGTCGAGTTCCGGTCTTGGGCGGTGGCAGGGTTCGGCGCGGCAGGAGCGGCGCGGGCTGGCGGTGGGCTGCGGTCATTGCACCGGTACGCTGTCCGCAGGGGGAGCGGCCGCGCCCCGACAGCATCCCTACTGCTGATGCTCCGTGGTGACCGCCTGGGCGAAGTACTCCGCCATGTGGTCCACGAACACGCGTACCTTGGCCGGCACGTAGCGCCCGGAGGGATAGACCGCGTAGACGGCGCCCTCGCCTGACTGGTGGGCGATGCGGTAGTCCTCCAGCACGCTCACCAGGCGCCCGCTGGCCACGTGGTGGTCCACCAGCCAGTCCAGCACCAGGATGAGACCCAGGCCTGCCAGGGCGGCGCGCACCAGCACGTCGGCGCTGCTGGCCTTGAGCGGGCCCTTCACCGGCACCTCGTGGGCGCCGTCGGCGCCCTCCAGGTGCCACACGTCGGCGCCGGGTCGCCAGATGTTGCCGGCCTCGTTGAGGCGGAAGGTGAGGCAGTCGTGGTCCGTCAGGTCCGCCGCGGTGCGCGGGCGGCCGCGGCGCTCCAGGTACGACGGGGCGGCGTAGATGAGGCGGCGCATCGGGGCGAGACGGCGTGCCACCAGGGTCGAGTCCGGCAGCCGTCCGATGCGGACGGCCACGTCCACCCCCTCCTCCACCAGGTCCACCAGCCGGTCCGTGATGCCGATCTCCACGCTGATGTCCGGGTAGCGCTCGAGGAAGGCGATGACGGCGGGCGCCACGTGCACCCGCCCGAAGGCCACCGGGGCGGTGATGCGCAGCACGCCCCGGGGCGCGGCGTCGAAGTCGCGCACCGCCTCGCGGGCCTCCGCCACCTCCGCCAGGATGCGCGCCGCCCGCTCCGCCCACAGCTCGCCGGCGCCGGTCAGGGTGAGGTTGCGGGTGGAGCGGGTGAACAGGCGCACTCCCAGGCTGTCCTCCAGCTGGCTCACCTGCCGGGACACCGAGGAGGGGGCGAGCCCCAGCTGGCGGCCCGCCTCCGAGAAGCTGCCGTGGCGGGCCACGGCCTGGAAGACGCGCATCGCGCCCAGATCATCCATTGCCTTGCAACCTGCGCAAAGGTGTTTCGCAATTCGCACTATTTATCATTTCAGTTTGCAAAAGTAGGGTCGACATCCATTCGGGGCAGAAAGCCCGTGACACGTTCAAGGAGAGACCCATGAAGGACACGCGACTGACAGCCGATGAGCTGGAGGCGGCCGTCGCCTTCGCCTACGGTGGTGGTGCGTACCGGGAGGGCCGCCGTGCCCAGGCCCGGACGCTGGCCCGGCTGATGCGGGGCAAGCGGCCCGGGCAGGGCAAGACGACCCGATCCTGACTCACACACCGGGGCGCCGCCCGCGAGCGGCGCCCCGGTCCGCCACCGGCGGCGGGCGTGCCGCGGCCTGAGCCGGCGTTTCCCACGGACCGCCGGTTCCCGCGGTCCCTCTCCGCGCTCCCTCCTCCAACCTGTATCACCCTTGCGCGCAAGGGCCTCCCCTCCGTCCGATGATGAATAATGGGCTCTGCCGCCAGGCGCCCACGGGCGCCTCTCACACCAGGGGAGCTGCCCATGCCCGATACCGACCCGCCGGTCACCGGCATCCACCCCATCGCCCCCACGCCCTTCACCGAGCGCGGTGATCTGGATCTGGAAGCCATGCGACGGGTGCTGGACTGCATGGTCGACCAGGGCGTGGACGGCATCTGCATCCTCGCCAACTACTCCGAGCAGTTCCTGCTCTCCGACTCCGAGCGCGACACTCTGCTGGATCTGTGCATGGCCCACGTGGCCGGGCGGGTGCCGGTGATCGTGACCTGCAGCCACTTCGCCACGGGCATCGCGGCGGCCCGGGCGAAGCGCGCGGCCCAGGCCGGCGCCGCCATGCTCATGCTGATGCCGCCCTATCACGGTACCGGCCTGCGCGCGGAGGAAGAGGGCATCGTCGAGCACTTCGCCGCGGTGGTGGAGGCCTCCGGGTTGCCGGTGATGGTGCAGGACGCGCCGCTCAGCGGCGTCAACCTGCCGGTGCCGCTGCTGGTGCGCCTCGCCCGGGAGGTCCCCGGCGTCGGCTACTTCAAGATCGAGATGCCGGGCACGGCAGCCAAGCTCCGCGCCCTCATTGCCGCCGGCGGCGACGCCATCCAGGGACCGTTCGACGGCGAGGAGTCCATCACCCTGATGGCGGACCTGGACGCCGGCGCCACCGGCACCATGTGCAGCGCGCTGGTGCCCGACCTGATCAAGCCGGTGGTCACGCACCACCTGGCGGGCCGGCGCGACGATGCCGCGGCGCAGTACGCCCGCGTGCTGCCCCTCATCAACTACGAGAACCGCCAGTGCGGCCTGCGCGCCACCAAGGAGGCCATGGTGGAAGGCGGCGTCATCGCCAGCGCCCACGTGCGCCATCCCCTGACGCCCCTGCACCCCGACACCCGCGAGGGCCTCCTGGAGCTGCTCCGCCCCCTCGACCCCGTCGTCCTGCGCTGGGGCCGGTAATCAAGAGGTAATCAAGGGTAATCAAGAGGGACGCAGTCGCTTGATTTCTATAAGTTG
>JBFHNV010000029.1:0-35991 GCA_041593595.1 Gammaproteobacteria bacterium | reverse complement strand
GTGGTGAGGGGTGGGGACGAACTCTCGGTCGGTCTGTGCCCCAATCGGGCCAGAGGCCCCCAGGCGTCCCTCCCACCCCGGCTGTCTTGATCACACACGACCAGGACGCAGGCAACATACAAGCCCCCATGGATGGGTTCACGGCGTGTCGCGTCCGCCGATACCCGCTTCTCCCGGCAGGGCGTGACAGCCGCTCACACGGCCCGTAGCGACCCCGCCAGAAGCGGGCGCCGTTCAAAACGGCTTGCTACCGCTCTTCCCAGTCGAAGGGGGGAAGCTGCTGGAACGCTGCCTGCATGCCGTCCTGCCAGGCGGTGCGGAAGCGCTGGTAGAAGGGCGAGTCCACCTGGATGCGCTCGTTGCGGGCGAGGCGGTAGCTGTCGCGCTCGTAGATGGCCAGATCGAACGGCGGGCCCACGGTGACGTTGGAGCGCATGGTGGCGTCCAGGGACACCAGGGCGAGACGGGCCCCGTCGGCGAGCCTGGTGTCCGGGCGCAGCACCCGGTCCAGCATGGGCTTGCCGTACTTGCTCTCGCCGATCTGCAGGTACGGGGTCTGCCGCGAGGCGTGGATGTAGTTGCCCTGGGGATAGATGAGGAAGATCTCGGGCTCGCTGCCGCGTATCTGGCCGCCGAGGATGAGCGAGACGTCGCCGCTGATGCCGCTCGCGCTGAGAGTCGCCCGGTGGCGGTTCTGCACCGCCACGCTCAACGTCCCCACGTACTGCGCCACCTCGTAGGGATAGCGACCGGTGGCGAGGCTCTCGGCGGCGTCCGGCGAGCGGAGATCCCCGTGCAGGGTGTCCACCACCTCCTGGGTGATGGCCAGGTTGCCTGCCGAGAGCACCACGAACAGCCGGTCCTCGCCCGGCGTGAACACGTGCATCTTGCCGTAGGCGGTCACGTAGTCCACGCCGGCGTTGGTGCGGGTGTCGGCGGCGAACACGAGCCCGTCTTCGAGCCGCATGGCGAGGCAGTAGGTCATGGCAGGCCTCTCCCGCGCGACGTCATGACGCGCATGTGCCGTGCGACGCGATCGCGCGCGAACCGCGCGGTGCGCCGGCGCCACTCACGCCAGCACCTCCACCGGATCGCCCACCCGCAGCACGCCCGGGGTGCGCGGGATGAGGTTGACGCCGAACAGGATCTGCCGCGAGGCGTCGCGCCGGTAGCCGGCCAGGGTGCGAAGCGGCTCCTGCTGCGGGTGCTCGTCCAGGGTGTCCGGATCGATGGTGGTCATGATGCAGCGGTCGCAGGGCTTGGGGCACTCGAACTCCACGGCGCCGATGCGAATGCGGCCCCAGCGATCCTCGGCGAAGGGCTCGGCGCCGCGCACCGTGACGTTGGGCCGGAACCGGCGCATGGACACGGGGACGGGGGCGCGCGCCGCCAGGTCGTCCAGGGACGCGTCGCCGATGAGCAGCAGGGGGAAGCCGTCGGCAAAGCTCACCGTGTCGCCCGGGCGCGCATGGTCCGGGTCCACCTTCCGCCGCTCGCCGTCCGCCATGTGGACCAGCCGGCAGGGACGTCCCAGCAGCTCGGTGAACCAGGCGTCGGCGCGCCGGTCCACGGCCCGCGCGGTGACCGGGTCGGACCACACGGTCACCGCGGTATCGCCGCCGCCGCGGGCGTCCTCGAGCGTGAGCGTCGGGTGCCCCGGCGCCTCCAGCCGCAGGCCGGCGCCGTGCACCCGCGCGGTGACCGAGAGCAGCCGCGGCTCGGCGCGCCCGGTGATGAACGTGCCGTCCCCGTCCACCACCATCCAGCGGCGGTCGTGCTCGAGTCCGCGCGGCTCCACCCGTGCCTCTTCCAGCGGCAGGCCGGCGGTGGACTTCACCGGGTAGATGCAGATGCCGCTCAGGATCACGTCCGCCACACCCTGTCGAGGCGGTCGCGGTTCAGCGCCAGCCATTGCAGTGCGATGATGGTCTTGGCGTTCACGATGCGTCCCGCGTCCAGCAGCGCCAGGGCGTCGTCCACGGACCAGGTGGTCACGCGGATGTCCTCGTGCTCGTCGTCCAGGCCGTGGATGCCGCCGACGCCCGCGGCGTCCACCCGCGCGCAGTACAGGGACACGGTCTCGGTGCACGCGCCCGGGCTGGTGAGGAACGGCGCGGCGATGGGCGCGAGGTCCAGGATCGCGCAGCCGGCCTCTTCCCGCGTCTCGCGCCGGGACACGTCCTGGGGCGACTCGCCTTCCTCGATGATGCCGGCCACGCATTCCAGCAGCCAGGGGTGCCAGCCGCGGGCGAAGGCGCCGGCGCGAAACTGCTCGATGAGCACCACGCGCCCGGCCTGGGGATCCAGGGGCAGGACCGCCGCCACCTGGCCACGTTCGAACACCTCCCGGACCACCTCCGCACCCAGACCGCCCGCGTACTGCTCGTAGCGCAAGCGGTAGCGGTCGATGCGGAAGTAGCCCTTGAAGGCGGTCTCGCGCCCGATCAGTTCCACCTGCCGCGGTTCCATCGCGTCCCCGCCTCCATCACCGGGTGGCCATCACCGGGCGGCCATCTCAGGGCGCCGATTATACTGGCGCGCCGCCGCGCCGCCCCGCCGCCGCGCCGTCCCGTCACAGTGAGGTCGACGATGATTCCCGAGCCCAGCCTGGTGGAGACCTGGACCGTGACCAAGCCGGCGATGTCCGCCGCCGGAGGCCTGGTGGCGAGCCAGCACCACCTGGCATCCCGGGTGGGCGCGGAGGTCCTGGCGCAGGGCGGCAACGCGGTGGACGCGGCGGTGGCTGCGTCCCTCGCCATCGGCACCGTGGAGCCGTGGATGAGCGGGCTCGGCGGTGGTGGCCAGCTCCTCTACCGCGAGGCCGACAGCGGCACGTGCCATGCGCTGGACTTCGGCATGCGGGCGCCGGGCAACCTCGACCCGGGCGCCTATGTCCTCGCCGGCGGCGGCATCGACGAGGACCTGTTCGGCTGGCCCGCAGTGCGCGACGGGCGCAACGTTCACGGACCCCACTCCATGGCGGTGCCCGGCTACCTGGCAGGGGTGGCCACGGCGCTGGAGCGCTTCGGCACCCGCAGCCTGTCCGAGTGCCTGGCGCCCGCCATCGAGAGCGCCGAGTCGGGCATGACGGTGGACTGGTTCGCGACCCTGAAGATCGCCGCCGCGGCACCGGTGCTCGCGCGCTACCCGGAGAGCGCCCGTAACTACCTGCCCGGGGGCTTCGCCCCGGCCGGCGAGTGGGGCGGACCGGTGCCGCGGATCACGCTGGGGAACCTTGCCTCGACGCTGCGTCGCATCGCCGATGCCGGGTGGCAGGACTTCTACCGCGGCGATCTGGCAGCCGCCATCGTGGCCGACGCCCGCGCCGCGGGGAGCACGCTCGCCACGGAGGACCTGGCCCGCTACCGGGTGCAGGTGCGTGAGGCAGACCGGATGGGCTACCGGGGTGCGCGAGTGCACACCTCGCCGGGCCTCACCGCGGGCCCCACGCTGCGCCACGTGCTGTCTCTGATGGAGGGGTCCTTCAACCCGGGACCGGCCCCGGACGCGGCCGCCTTCATGGCCTATGCCGACGCCCTGCTGGCAGGCTACGAGCGGCGCCTCGCCACCCTGGGCGACGCCGACGAGACGCTGGCGCCGTCGTGCACCACGCACCTGAGCGTGGTGGACGCCCGCGGCAACCTGGTGGCCCTGACCCAGACCCTGCTCTCGGTCTTCGGCTCCAAGGTCACGCTGCCCCACACCGGGATCCTCATGAACAACGGGATCATGTGGTTCGATCCCCGCCCGGGCCGGCCCAACTCCATCCGCCCGGGCGCCCGTCCCCTGTCCAACATGTGCCCGGTGGTGGTGGACCGGGGCGACGGCCTGAGCTTCGCGGCGGGGGCGTCCGGGGGGCGGCGCATCATGGCCGCGGTGATGCAGATCCTGTCCTTCCTGGTGGACTACCGCATGAGCGTTCACGACGCGGTGCACCACCCGCGCATCGACGTGAGCGGCACGCCGTGGGTGACCTGCTTCGAATCGCTGGCCCCGGCGGTGGTCGCGCATCTGGCCACGCGCCACCGTGTCCAGCGCGAGCCGAACGGAGTGTATCCGGCGCTCTACGCTTGCCCCAACGTGGTGGCGCGCGACAGCGCCGCGGCGCAGAGCCACGGCGGCGCGTTCATCATGTCGCCGTGGGCCGCGGTGGCGGCGGCCTGAGGATCCGCGATTCGAGCATCGCAGTCGTCGGAGGAGGACGGCAGGGGGCTGGGACCGTACGCGGCAGGGATGCCGCGTTCGAGCCCCCATGGATGGGTTCACGGCGTGGCCCACCGACCCCTGCCGTCCTCCGGAGGGCGATGGACGTGCAGCGTTTCAAGACGACTCCTCAGCCGTCCCGCAACCACCTCGCCGCGCGCACCGCGAAGTACGTGAGGATCCCGTCGGCGCCGGCGCGCTTGAACGCCGCCAGCGCCTCCAGCACCGCCGGGCGCTCGTCCAGCCAGCCGTTCTCGATGGCGGCCATGAGCATGGCGTACTCGCCGCTCACCTGGTAGGCGTAGGTGGGCACGCCGAAGGCGTCCTTCACCCGGCGGAGCACGTCCAGGTACGGCAGGCCGGGCTTCACCATGACCATGTCGGCGCCCTCGCGCAGGTCGAGCGCCACCTCGTGCAGCGCCTCGTCCGAGTTGCCCGGGTCCATCTGGTAGCTGTATTTGTTGCCGCCGCCCAGCGTCGCGTCGGCGCCCACCGCCTCGCGGAACGGCTCGTAGAAGCACGAGGCGTACTTGGCCGAGTAGGCGAGGATGCGCGTGTTGACGTGGCCGTTGTCCTCCAGCGCCTGGCGCACCCGGCCGATGCGCCCGTCCATCATGTCCGACGGCGCCACCACGTCGGCGCCGGCCTCCGCGTGGGACAGGGCCTGGCGCACCAGGGCCTCCACCGTCGCGTCGTTGACCACGTAGCCCGAATCGTCCACCAGGCCGTCCTGGCCGTGGGACGTGTAGGGGTCCAGCGCCACGTCGGTGATGACGCCCAGATCCGGCAGCGCGCGCTTGAGGTTGCGCACCGCGCGCTGCACCAGGCCCTCCGGGTTCCACGCCTCGGCGGCGTCGTCGGAGCGCAGCGCCGCCGGCAGGTTCGGGAACAGGGCCACGGCGCAGATCCCGAGGTCGCGCGCCTGCGCCGCGGATTCCACCAGCAGGTCGACGCTCAGGCGCTCGACGCCGGGCATGGACGGCACCGGCTCACGGGCGCCGCCGCCCTCGATGACGAACACCGGCCAGATGAGGTCGTCCGCGTGGAGTCGTGTCTCGCGCATGAGCCGGCGCGAGAAAGCATCGCGGCGCATGCGGCGCATGCGGGTGGCGGGGAAGCCGCGCCCGGCGGTATTCACGTTACGGGGCGGGCGCTCACTGGGCGGGCGCCGCAGTGCCGGCTGGCGGCTGCTCGGCGGTGGTCGACGGCGCGCGACCTTCGGCGCCGCCGCCGGGAGCCGCGGTGGCGTCCTTGGCCGGCTGCACGGGGGCCGGGGCAGGCGGATTCGCCGGCGCCGCATCCGGCGCCGGGTCGCCGCGGGCGAACAGCGACGTCACCGGGGCGAGCGCCGCCGTCACGCCGGCACGGTGGATGTAGGCGGTCCAGAGCACCGCCACCACCAGCACGCTGGCGGCGACGCCCACCATCCCGCGCAAGAAGCTCGTCAGCACCGCTGCCATGGCCCTCGATGGATACCGTGCGCCAGCCGGTGACGGTACTGCATTGCTTCGCGCGGCGGCAACCGCCCGCTACCGCGACGGCGCATCCGTGTTCGGATAAGGCCGGTCCGGCACGGGTCGCGGGGACCGTCGGCCGCTTCGGACGCGGCCGTCGAGCGTACCGGGACGTATTCACAGCGTGTTCCCGCGACCCGTGCCGGACCGGCCGCCCCCGAGATGGCGTCAACCGATCACGGATGCGTGACGGCGCGGGAGGGTCAGGACGCGGCGGCCGGATCCGCGGCCGCGGCCTGCGGCCGGAGCGCCGCCACCGTGGATTCGATCCACCGTTCCGCGGCCCGGTTGATGGCGTCCGGGCGCAGCCCCTGGGTGTCGATGGGCGGGCCGATCACCATGCGGATGGTTCCCGGATACTTGAGGAAGCTGTTGCGCGCCCAGTAGTCGCCCGAGTTCACCGCCACCGGCAGCA
Source organism: Gammaproteobacteria bacterium (assembly GCA_041593595.1). GTDB lineage: Bacteria > Pseudomonadota > Gammaproteobacteria > HK1 > HK1 > JBFHNV01. The sequence goes on along the minus strand of JBFHNV010000029.1, from coordinate 29,859 downwards.
CCGGGGCCCCGGTGGCTGCGGCGAGGCTGGCACCGCCCAGCTTGTAGCGCCGGCGCGTGCCGGGGGCGACCCGCGTGCCTTCCGGGAACACCACCACCCAGGCGCCGCGGGCGAGGCGCTCGCGGCCCTGTTCGATGACCTGCTGCAGCGCCGTCTTGCCCGCGCTGCGGTCGATGGCGATGGGCGCCAGCATGGCGAGGCCCCAGCCGAAGAAGGGCAGCCACAGGAGCTCGCGCTTCAGCACCCAGGTCTGGGGCGCGAAGTGAATCGGCAGGATGATGGTCTCCCAGGCGGACTCGTGCTTGCTGAACACGATGCAGGGCTGACGGGGGATGTTCTCGGCGCCCTCGACGCGGTAGTCCAGGCGGACCACCACCCGCATCAGCCATCGCACCATCACGCACCAGCGGCTGATCACGTGGAAGCGCGCGCGGTAGGGCAGCGGGAAGGTCAGCAGAGACACCAGCGCCCACACGACCGTCACCGCCACGAGCCCCGCGAGGAACAGCGTGGAACGCACGACGGTGGCGGGTGTGGGTCGACGGCTCACGACGCGCCAGTCTACCGTCCGTCGCCCCTGGCGGGGCATCCGGTCGCCGGCCGCGCGCCCGGGACGTCGTCGGGGGACCGGGGCCGTAAGTGCTTGAAATGAAGGCGGGCGCACGGTGGTGGGTGGGCCGGTGTCCCGGTGCGGACGGGGACGCGCGGATCGTTGCCGGTGCCCCGTTAAGGATTCGCTATCAACGGCAACGCCGGATGCCGCGGGCTCGCAGCCGCTTCCTTGAGGGGACCCCGGCCCTACGTTAAGTTTACGAAATCGCGTTCACACGGCGCCGGCAGCGGCTGCCGGAGCGCCCGCCCTGGTAGCCACTGCATGATCCCCTTCTCCATCGCCGGCGTGCAGATGCACGTCTCCGCCACGGAATCCAACATCCCGGCCATGGCCCATCAGCTGGGCCTGATGATGCTTCGTTATCCCTGGGTGCAGATGGTCGTGTTCAGCGAGCTGTGCGCGTTCGGCCCGAATCCCGCACACGCCCAGCCCATGCCCGGGCCCGCCGAGGAGGCGTTCCGGGAATTGGCCTCGAAGCACGGCGTGTGGCTGATCCCCGGCTCCATGTTCGAGCACCTGGAAGGGCACATCTACAACACCGCGCCCGTGATCGATCCCCACGGCAACGTCGTGGCCCGCTATCGCAAGATGTTCCCGTTCCGCCCCTACGAGCACGGCATCGCCTCGGGCACCGAGTTCGTCACCTTCGACGTGCCCGAGGTGGGACGCTTCGGCGTTGCCATCTGCTACGACATGTGGTTCCCCGAGACGATCCGCACCCTGTGTGCCATGGGCGCAGAGGTGATCCTGCATCCGACCCTCACCGACACCCTGGATCGCGACGTGGAGCTCGCCATCACGCGCGCCAACGCCGCCATGAACCAGTGCTTCTTCTACGACATCAACGGCATCGGCGCCGGCGGCTACGGCATGTCGTGCATCGTCGGGCCCCACGGCAACGTGATCCATCAGGCCAACGTGGGCGAGGAGCTGATGCCCATCGAGATCAACCTGGAGCGGGTGCGCCGCGAGCGCGAGTTCGGCATCCGCGGCCTGGGCCAGCCGCTGAAGAGCTTCCGCGATCGACGGGTGGACTTCAGCGTCTACCGCAACGACGGCTTCGATCACGGCTACCTGCAGTCCCTCGGGCCACTGGAGAAGCAGCGCCGGCCCGCGCCCGTGCCGCCGATCATGAACGACCCGGCGGCCTTCGCCCACCTGCGTACCGAGACGCCCAACGGAGAATGACCATGGCCGCGAAACACGAAGGCACTCAGCCCGCGGCGGAAGACGGGCGCCGGTCGCTGAACTTCTACTACAACGTCTCCCAGCTGCGGCTCGACACCTGGCAGAGGGTCAAGACGCGCAGCAACCGCATCTCCGTGGCGGCGGGCCGGGGCGACGACGTGAGCGCGGACCGCGAGCGCCTGCGCGAGGACCTCACGCTCCTCGAGACCATCGAGGACTACACGGCCTTCCCGTCGAAGGAGGACTTCCGCTACCTGTGGCGTCTGTTCGAGTCCGGGGACAACCTCGGGCTCACGCGCGTCATCTCGCGGCTGGTGCGCGCGCTGGTCAGCCATTCGTACCGCCGCCGCTCCATCGACCTGGCCGAGGACGACCTGGGGGAGGACACGGGCGAGGAGCTGGAGGCGCTGCGCGACCACTTCGACACCACCCAGGGCGCGGTCAAGCCCTACTTCGAGGTGCTCATCGTCGACCATCTCACGCCCCAGGAGGAGAGCGCCATCCGCGCCGGGTTCCACCGCGTCCGGCGCCCGGAGGACCGCTTCGTCTACGACACCGTGGTGGTCCCGAGCTTCGAGGACGCCCTCATCGCGGTGCTGTTCAACTACAACATCCAGGCGGTGGTGGTGCGCTACGGCTTCCCGTTCCGCTCCCGCCACCGGCTCGAAATCCTTCGCCGCCACCTGGCCGGGCTCGATGACCAGCACATCGAGGAGCTCACCGAGACGGAGCGCAGCATCCTGCTCGGACGCAAGCTCGCGGAGCTGCGCCCGGAGCTGGATCTCTACCTGGTGACCGACGTGGCGGTGGAGCAGGCCGCCAGCGGCGAGGTGGAGCACTTCAAGCGCATCTTCTACCGGGAGATGGACTACCTGGAGCAGCATCTGTCGCTGCTGCGCGGCGTCAACCAGCGCTACCAGACGCCGTTCTTCACCGCGCTGAAGGAATACAGCCGCCAGCCCACCGGCGTGTTCCACGCCATGCCCATCTCCCGCGGCAAGTCGGTGGTGAAGTCCCACTGGATTCACGACATGGCGGAGTTCTACGGCGTCAACATCTTCCTCGCCGAGACCTCCTCCACCTCCGGCGGCCTCGATTCCCTGCTGCAGCCCACCGGGGCCATGAAGACGGCCCAGGAGCTGGCCGCCCGGGCCTTCGGCTCGCGCCAGACCTACTTCGTCACCAACGGCACCTCCACGGCCAACAAGGTGGTGGTGCAGGCGCTGGTGCAGCCCGGGGACATCGTCCTCGTGGACCACGACTGCCACAAGTCGCACCACTACGGAATGGTGCTGGCGGGTGCCCGGGTCGACTACCTGGACTCCTACCCGCTGCACGAGTACTCCATGTACGGCGCGGTGCCGCTGCGCGAGATCAAGGAGCGCCTGCTCGCCTACGAGAAGAGCGGGGACCTGGCGCGCGTGAAGATGCTGCTGCTCACCAACTGCACCTTCGACGGCCTCGTCTACAACGTGGAGCGGGTGATGCAGGAGTGCCTTGCCATCAAGCCCGACCTGGTGTTCCTGTGGGACGAGGCGTGGTTCGGGTTCGCGGCCTTCACGCCCACCTACCGCCGGCGCACCGCCATGGCATCCGCGCGCAGGCTGCGCCGCCGGATGCAGACGGAGGAGTACCGTGCGGCCTACGCGGCCTACCGCGAGGAGATGGCGGGTCACGAGGGCGACCACGAGGCGCTGCTGGACCGCACGCTGATGCCGGATCCCGACGTGGCGCGGGTGCGGGTGTACGCCACCCAGTCCACCCACAAGACCCTCACGTCGCTGCGCCAGGGCTCGATGATTCACGTCTACGACCAGGATTTCCGGCAGAAGGTGGAGGAGCCCTTCCACGAGGCCTACATGACCCACACCTCCACCTCGCCCAACTACCAGATCCTGGCTTCCCTGGACGTGGGCCGGCGGCAGGTGGAGCTCGAGGGCTTCGAGCTGGTGCAGAAGCAGATCGAGCTGGCCATGGCCCTGCGCGAGGAGATCACCTCGAACAAGCTCCTCAGCCGCCACTTCCGGGTGCTGGTCGCGAAGGACATGGTCCCCGAGCAGTACCGGCCGTCGGGCGTGCAGTCCTACTACAACCCCCAGACGGGGTGGCAGGACATGGAGAAGGCGTGGGCCATGGACGAGTTCGTCGTGGATCCGACGCGCATCACGCTCTATCTGGGCAAGACCGGCATCGACGGGGACACCTTCAAGAACAAGTACCTGATGGACAAGTTCGGGATTCAGATCAACAAGACCTCCCGCAACACCGTCCTGTTCATGACCAACATCGGCACCACGCGAAGCTCCGTGGCCTACCTGCTCGGGGTGCTGGTCAAGATCGCCAACGAGCTGGATGCGCGCTACGACGAGATGAGCCCGGTGGAGCGGCGCATCCACGACAAGCGGGTCCGGTCCTACACGGTGGACCTGCCGCCGCTGCCGGACTTCAGCCGCTTCCACGACGCGTTCCGCGGCCGCTCCAACACGCCGGACGGCCGGCTGCGCGATGCGTACTTCCGGGCTTACGACGACGCCAACTGCGAGTATCTGTCCCTGGACGACGGCAGCATCGACAAGGAGATGGAGCGCGGCCGCGAGCTCGTCGCGAGCAGCTTCGTGATCCCGTACCCGCCGGGCTTCCCGATCCTGGTGCCGGGGCAGGTGGTGAGCGCGGAGATCCTGCACTTCCTCCGCGCGCTGGACGTCAAGGAGATCCACGGATATCGGCCCGAGCTGGGCCTGCGCGTCTTCACCGAGGAGACGATCGCGGCCGCCGTGGAGCGCACCGGCAACGTGCTCGAGGCCATCCAGAAGACCGAAGGGGGAACCAGCTCGTGAAGAAGAAGCTCAATGACATTTCCGATATCCGCCGCTACTTCCACCGCAACGAGACGCCGATCTACTTCATCAGCGCGACCAACTTCAACCTGCTCGGCATCAGCGAGTGGGTGAAGAACTTCCGCTACATCAACTACATCGACTGCTTCGACGGGCGCCATCCGAACGTCTTCATCCCGAGCGAGCAGCCGCATCGCGAATTCGAGAGCATCGAGGACATCAACAACTACCTCCTCGGCCACAAGGAGGTCGTCGACTTCATCAAGGGCCGTGGCGGCGACCCGAAGGCGGTGTTCCTGATGTTCGACGAGGACACCGAGAAGCTGGCGAAGCAGCTGGGCATGGAGGTGTGGTTCCCGCCGGCGAAGCTGCGCAGCCAGGTCGACAACAAGATCGAGACGGTGCGCATCGGCGACCGGGCAGGCGTGCCCAGCGTGCCCAACGTGCTCTCGGAGGTGAAGAGCTACCAGCACCTGTGCGAGGTGTCGAAGGATCTCGGCACCGACCTGGTGCTGCAGTCGGCCTTCGGCGACTCCGGCAGCACCACCTTCTTCATCTCCAGCGAGAAGGACTACAAGAAGTACGCCAAGGACATCGAGATCGGCGAAGAGATCAAGATCATGAAGCGGGTCAACGTGCGCGGTTCCGCCATCGAGGCCTGTGCCACCAAGCGCGGCACCATCGTGGGGCCGCTGATGACGGAGCTGGTGGGTTTCAAGGAGCTGACGCCGAAGAAGGGTGGCTGGTGCGGCAACGAGATCTTTCCCGGATCATTCACCCAGGACATCCGCGACAATGCCCGGGATCTCACCTTCAAGTTCGGCGAGGCGCTGCGCGAGGAGGGCTATCGGGGCTACTTCGAGCTCGATTTCCTCATCGACCAGGACAACGGCGAGCTGTACCTGGGCGAGCTCAACCCGCGCGTCACCGGTGCGAGCTCCATGACCAACCACGCGGCCTTTGCACACGCCGACGCACCGCTGTTCCTGTTCCACCTGCTCGAGTTCTCGGGCGTGGATTTCGACCTGGACGTGGAGCGGCTGAATGGCCGCTGGGCCGATCCGGATTTCATCGACAGCTGGAGCCAGCTCGTCATCAAGCACACCGCGGACAGCGTGGACCTGCTCACCCACGCGCCGGAGTCGGGGATCTGGACGCTCACGAAGAACGACGAGGTGGTCTACAACCGCTTCGACTACCACCGTCGCGCGGTGGAGACCGAGCGCGAGGGCTTCTACCTGCGCATCTCCGGGCCCGGCGACTACCGTTACCAGGGCGCGGATCTCGGGATCCTGATCACCCGCGGGCGCCTGATGACCGACGACTTCCAGCTCAACGAGCGGGCGCACGCGTGGATCAAGGGGCTGCGCAAGCTCTACAAGGGCCAGCCGCTTGAGAGCGCGCCCGCGGAGGCGCATCCAGCCTTCAGCCTCGACGCGGGAGCCTTCAAGATCCTGTAGCGTCCGGCCGGGAATGGATGTCCTGTCCATTCCCGGAGCTTCGCCGAGGACGCTGCCTCGAGGGGCGGCAGCGGCGGGCGGGTGCGTTCGTGCTCGCGGGATGCCGCCGCATCCGATCGCCGGCCATGGCGGGACCGCGTCGAGGGTGCGGGCGCAATGCGTGCCCTGCGCCGGGCCGTGCGTACTCGCTCCCGGCAATCACTCCCCCCATAATGAATGGATGACCAGGAAGGACCCGAACCGCATCGAGTTCGACTTCGAGGCCATCGACGAGGCCGAGCCGGGCGACCGCTGGCGGTCGCACTTCCTGCGCCACTGGGACGGCTACCGGGAATGGTTCCTGTCCCAGGGGGACGCGGCCCGCCCGAGCTATCTCGAGTCGCGCTCGCGTTTCGAGCGCGCGATGCCGGAGCTGATGCCGGTGTACGAGCGCCTGGTGGAGCTCGCCGGCGGCGGCGACATCGCCGCGCGCCTGCTGTCGCTGTACCGGCCGCCGCCTTACCTCACGGGCTGCTCCCAGGCGGTGTGGACGGACCTCGAGGAGCCGCTGCTGGTGCGTAACTACGACTACCACCCGCGGTTGCTGGAAGGCGCCATGCTGAAGAGCGAGTGGCTGGGCCGGCCGGTGATCGCGATGCTCGACTGCCTGTGGGGTGTGCTGGACGGTATCAACGACGCGGGGCTGGTGGTGTCACTGGCCTTCGGGGGGCGCACCCAGGTGGGCGACGGCTTCGGCATCCCGGTGGTGCTGCGCCACGTGCTCGAGACCTGCGACAACACCGAGGAGGCGGTGGACGTGCTGAAGCGGGTGCCGGCGCACATGGCGTACAACGTCACCGTGCTCGACCGGGCGGGGCGCTTCAAGACCGTGTACCTGTCTCCGGACCGCACGCCGGTGGTGCGGCAGTTCCCGGTGGCCACCAACCACCAGGGGCGCGTGGAGTGGCTCGAGCACGCCCACGCCACCGCGACGCTCGAGCGCGAGCGCTTCCTGTTCTCGCGCTTCGCCGACTCGGACGAGACCGTGGACGGCTTCGTGCAGTCCTTCCTGCGGCCACCGCTGCTGAGCCGCGCCTACCGGCGGGGCTACGGCACCCTGTACACGGCGGTGTACTGGCCCCGGCGTGGCCAGGTGGAGCTGCGCTGGCCCGGCGCGTCGTGGCGCCAGAGCCTCGGCACCTTCGTGCCCGGGGTGCGCACGGTGGTCTACGCCGACGAGCCGGGCCCGGCGCGGAAGAACTGAGCTTACGACGGCGGTTTCGAGTCGCGCTGTAGTTCGGTCGAAGCCCGGAGGACGGCACGCGTCGATGCACCCCGCCGTGAACCCGTCCCTGGGGGAGGCGGCAACCCTGCCGCGTACGGGCGCCTCGACCCGTGCCGTCCTCCTCCCTGAGCGGTGATATCGGCTTCGGAGCAGCCGATCAGGGCTGCAGGCGCGAGATGTCCGCGGTCTCCATGAACAGGTCGTGGATGCCGGCCAGGAGCGCCAGGCGGTTGTTCTTCACCTGCTCGTCCTCGTCCATCACCTTCACCTGGTCGAAGAATCCGTCCACGGTCTCGCGCAGGCCCGCCAGCACCGCCAGCGCGCCCGTGTAGTCGCCGGCCTTGAGCATGGCCTGCACCCGCGGCTTGATGCCCACCATCTTCGCCGCCAGGTCCCACTCGGCGTTCTCGCGGAACAGCTCTTCGCGCACCGCCCCGGCGGCGACGCGGTCCGCCTGGCGCAGGATGTTCTGGATGCGCTTGTTGGCTGCTGCCAGGCTCTGTGCCTCCGGCATCTGGCAGAACGCATGCACCGCGTCGATGCGCCGCGCGAAGTCGAACGGTCGCGTCGGGTTGCGGGCCTGCACCGCGGCAAACACCTCCGGCGCGATGCCCCGGTCGGCGAAGTAGGCGCGCAGCCGTTCGAGCATGAAGTCGTGCACCTCGCCGGCGACTCCGTTCGTCGCGATGTCCGCGCCGTAGCCCTGCACCGCCGAGTCCAGCAGCTTGCGCAGATCGAGGGGCAGCTCGGACTCGATGATGATGCGCAGAACCCCGAGCGCTGCGCGCCGGAGCGCGAACGGGTCCTTGTCCCCGGTGGGTTTCTCGCCGACGGCGAAGATCCCCACCAGCGTGTCCAGCTTGTCGGCGATGGCCACCGCGCGCCCCGCGTCCGAGGCAGGCACCGCGTCGCCGGCGAAGCGCGGCATGTACGCCTCGCCAATGGCGATGGCGACCGCCTCGGGCTCGCCGGCGCGCGCCGTGTACTCGCGCCCCATCACGCCCTGCAACTCCGGAAACTCGCCCACCATCTGGGTCAGCAGATCGCACTTGCTGAGCGCGCCGGCGCGCCGCGCGACCTTCACCGCCTCCGGTCCCTGGCCCATGGCGATCGCCACCACGCCGGCGAGCTTGGAGACACGCTTTGCCTTGGCCGCCACGGTCCCCAGCTTCTCGTGGAAGACCACCTCGTCGAGACCCGCCTGCAGATCGTCCAGCGGGCGCTGCAGATCCGCGTCGTAGAAGAACGCCGCGTCGGCGAGCCGCGGGCGCAGCACGCGCTCGTTGCCCCGGCGCACAGTGTCCGGGTTCTTGCTCTCGATGTTGCAGATGCTCACGAAGTGAGGCAGCAGGGCGCCGTCCTCGCCCGCCACGGGGAAGTAGCGCTGATGGCCCTTCATGGGTGCCATCAGCACCGCGGCGGGCAGGCGCAGGAATGCCTCGTCGAAGGTGCCCGTGATCGCCACTGGCCACTCCACCAGCGCGGTGGCCTCGTCCAGCAGGTCCGCGTCCAGCACGGCCCGGCCGCCCAGCGCCGCGGCCGCCTCCTCCACCTGGGCACGGATCATCTCCCGGCGGGCGCCGAACTCCGCCACCACGTGTCCGGAGCCGTACAGCGCGGTGGCGTACTCGCCGGCGCTGTCGAGCCGGATCCCCTCGGGCTTGTGGAAGCGGTGGCCGCGGGTCATGCGACCGGTGTTGACGCCGAGAACTTCCGCCTTTACCAGCTCGCCCCCGAGCATCAGCACCACCCAGTGCACCGGGCGGGAGAACTCCACCTCGAGATCGGACCAGCGCATGCGCCGTGGCGCGGGCACTCGTGCCACCGCGTCGGCCACCATCTCGGGCAGCAGCGACACGGTCTGCTCGCCCACCTCGGTGGTGCGGAACGCGAGCTGGCGGCCCTTGCCGCCATCCACCTGCTCGAGCTGCTCCACCGGCACGCCGCAGGAGCGGGCGAATCCCTCCGCTGCCTTGGTGGGCTTGCCGTCGGCGTCGAAGGCCGCCTCCACGCTGGGCCCGCGCCGCTCCACCTCGCGGTCGTCCTGGGAGTCGGGAACGTCGGACACCAGCACCGCCAGGCGCCGCGGGGTCGCGAAGGTCTGGACCTTGCCGTGCGCGAGGCCGCGGGCTGCGAGCCGCGCGCACAGCTCGCGCCCGAGCGCGTGGGCCATCCCGTCCAGGGCCCCCGGCGGCAGCTCCTCGGTGCCGATCTCCAGCAGCAGGTCGCTCCCGTCAGCCAACGCCGCCCACCTCGCTGGTCACGTCGGCCTCCAGCTCCTCCTCCACCTCGATGCCCATGGTGGTGCCGCCGCCGGCGCTCGTGTCCGCATTGGCCAGCAACGGGAAGCCGAGGGCCTCGCGCCGCGCGAGGTAGGCCTGGGCCACCTCGCGGGCCAGCGCGCGCACCCGCAGGATGAAGCGCTGGCGCTCGGTCACCGAGATGGCGCCGCGGGCGTCCAGCAGGTTGAACAGGTGCGAGGCCTTGAGCACGTGGTCGTAGGCCGGCAGGGGCAGCCCCTGCCCGGTCAGCGCGCCGCACTGGCGCTCCGCGGCATCGAACTGGGCTTGGAGGCTGGCCACGTCCGCCAGCTCGAAGTTGTAGCGCGACATCTCCTGCTCGTTCTGCAGGAACACGTCGCCGTAGGTCACGGTGCCGAGCGGGCCGTCCGACCACACCAGGTCGTACACGCTGTCCACTTGCTGCAGGTACATGGCGATGCGCTCGACACCGTAGGCCAGCTCGCCCATCACCGGCCGGCACTCCAGTCCGCCGACCTGCTGAAAGTAGGTGAACTGGGTGATCTCCATGCCGTTCAGCCACACCTCCCAGCCGAGGCCCCAGGCGCCCAGGGTTGGGGACTCCCAGTTGTCCTCCACGAAGCGGATGTCGTGCTCCAGCGGGTCGATGCCGAGCGCGTAGAGCGAGCCCAGGTAGATGTCCTGGAAGTTCAGGGGCGAGGGCTTGATGACCACCTGGAACTGGTAGTAGTGCTGCAGGCGGTTCGGGTTCTCGCCGTAGCGGCCGTCGCCGGGACGGCGCGAAGGCTGCACGTAGGCCGCGGCCCACGGCTCGGGCCCGATGGCGCGCAGGAAGGTGGCGGGGTGGAACGTGCCGGCGCCCACTTCCAGATCGCACGGCTGCTGCAGCAGACAGCCCTGGCCGGCCCAGAAATCCTGGAGTGCCTGGATCAGTCCCTGGAACGTCCTGACGTCCCTTTCCCCCGTCCGTTCCATGCGCCGGGTCCGCCCGTGAATACTCGTGAATTCCTGCCGGAGTATAGCTTTTTGCCTGATCCCGTGAACATCGACCGGCAGGGCGAACGGCGCTTGCAGGTCGACGTGCGGTGGTGGACGCCGGAAACCCGGCCAGCCACGCGACCGCGACCGTGAATCGGTGGGACAACCGGGCTAGGATCGCGGCGCCATGAGCGCCAGCACGAAGTACGACGTCATCGTGGTGGGTGGCGGCCATGCCGGCACCGAGGCCGCGCTCGCCGCGTCGCGCGCCGGCGCGCGCACGCTGCTGCTCAGCCACAGCATCGACACCCTGGGCCAGATGAGCTGCAACCCCGCCATCGGCGGCATCGGCAAGGACCACCTGGTGCGTGAGATCGACGCCCTCGGCGGACTGATGGGCCGTGCCGCGGATCATTGCGGGATCCAGTTCCGCACGCTCAACGCGCGCAAGGGCCCGGCGGTGCGCGCGACGCGGGCGCAGATCGATCGCCAGCGCTACCGGGTGTTCGTGCGCCGCGCCCTGGAGCGGGCCCCGGGACTGGCACTGTTCCAGCAGCCGGTGATGGATCTGCAGGTGGAAGGCGGGCGCGTCACGGGCGTGGTCACGGCCATGGGCCTCGTGCTGCGTGCGGACGCGGTGGTGCTCACCGTGGGAACCTTCCTCGCCGGGCGCATCCACGTGGGGCTCGAGAGCAGCGCAGGCGGGCGCGCGGGCGACGCGCCCGCGAACGCCCTGGCGGCGCGGCTGCGGGAGCTGCCGCTGCGGGTCGGGCGGCTGAAGACCGGCACGCCGCCGCGCATCGCCGGCGCGAGCGTGGACTTCGCGCGTCTCGCGGTGCAGCCCGGCGACGCACCGCCGCCCCGTTTCTCGTTCCTGGGCGAGCCCGCCGAGCGTCCTCGGCAGGTGCCGTGCTGGATCACCCGCACCAACGCCGCCACCCACGACATCATTCGCGGCGCGCTGGACCGCTCGCCCATGTATGGCGGCGTCATCGCGGGGCCAGGGCCGCGCTACTGTCCCTCGGTGGAGGACAAGGTGGTGCGCTTCGCCGGGCGCGACTCGCACCAGATCTTCGTCGAGCCCGAGGGACTGGACACCGACGAGGTGTATCCAAACGGCATCTCCACCAGCCTCCCCTTCGACGTGCAGGTGGAGTTCGTGCGCACCATCGAGGGCTTCGAGAACGCCCACCTCACGCGCCCGGGCTACGCCATCGAGTACGATTTCTTCGATCCTCGGGACCTCACTCCGGCGCTGGCCAGCCGCCACCTGCCGGGTCTGTGGATGGCCGGGCAGATCAACGGCACCACCGGCTACGAGGAAGCCGCGGCCCAGGGGCTGCTGGCCGGGGTGAACGCGGCGCGCGCCGTGCGTGGCGAGGCGCCCTGGTGGCCGCGTCGCGACGAGGCCTACCTGGGCGTGCTCGTCGACGATCTGGTCACCCGCGGCGCCGCGGAGCCGTACCGCATGTTCACCAGCCGAGCCGAGTACCGGCTGCTGCTGCGCGAGGACAACGCGGATCTGCGCCTCACCGAGACCGGTCGGCGTCTGGGTCTGGTGGACGAGGCGCGCTGGCGTCGCGTCGCGGACAAGCGCGAGGCGCTGGAGCGTGAGCAGGCGCGCCTCACGGAACTCCGCGTGACGCCTCACGGCGTCGCGGGCGCGGCGCTGGCCGAGCGCCTGGGCGCGCCGCTGGCTCACGCGGAGAGCGCGCTCGCGCTGCTGCGCCGGCCCGGGCTCGACTACGCCACGCTCACGGGGCTGCCGGGTCTGGGTCCGGCGGTCGCGGATCGCGAGGTGGCGGAGCAGGTGGAGGTGCAGGCCCGCTACCACGGCTACGTGGAGCGCCAGGCGCGCGAGATCGCCCGCGGCCGCAGCCAGGAGGAGGCCCCGCTGCCGCCGGACCTGGACTACGGCAACGTGCGCGGCCTGAGCAGCGAGGTGCGCGAGAAGCTCGACCGGCACCGCCCGGCCACCGTGGGGCAGGCGTCGCGAATCGCCGGCGTCACCCCTGCGGCCGTGTCGCTGCTGCTGGTGCATCTGAAGAAGCGCGCCGGCGCCGCGGCCCGCTGACCTCCGCGTCGCGGCGCAGGGTTCCGGATGGCGGTGGACGGGCCTCGCGCGGTGGGGGGCGGCTCATGAGCGCCGGCACCGACGCGGACCGCGTGCTGGCCCGTGGCGCCGGAGCCCTGGGACTGGAGCTGGACGCCGGGCGACGTGCGCTGCTCCTCGACTACCTGGCGCTGCTCGCGCGCTGGAACCGGGCCTACAACCTGACCGCCGTGCGCGATCCTGCCGAGATGGTGGTTCGCCACCTGCTGGACTGCCTGGCCGTGGCGCCGCTGGTGCGGGGCCCGGCACTGCTGGACGTGGGCAGCGGCGCCGGGCTGCCCGGGCTGGTGCTGGCAGTGGCCCTGCCCGGGCTGCACGCGACCCTCCTGGACCCGTCCCTGAAGCGCACCCGCTTTCTCACCCACGCGGTGCATTCGCTCGCCATCGGCACCGTGTCGGTGCGCCGCGGGCGCCTCGAGGACGTGATTGCGCCACCGCGCTACGACACGGTGGTGAGCCGCGCCACCCTGAAGCTCGATGCCCTGGTGGCCGCTGCGCCGGCGCTGCTGGCGCCCGCCGGGCGGCTGGTGGCGATGCTGGGCAAGGCCCCGGAGGCCGTCCCGGCCATCCCGCCTGGATTCCACCTGGACACGGTGCCGTTGAGGGTGCCCGGCGCCGCCGGGCCGCGCCACGCCGCGCTGATGACCGCGCCCGCCGGGCCGTGACCACCCGGCACGACCGCCCGCGCGCTGGCCCCGCGTCTCCCGGGCGAATATCCTTGGCGACCCCCGCCCGTAACCGGCCCACGCTCTCCCGCGCATCCGCCCCTCGCAGCCCCATGGCCAAGATCATCGCCGTCGCGAACCAGAAGGGCGGGGTCGGCAAGACCACCACCGCCATCAACCTGGGCGCGTCCTTCGCGGCCATGAAGCGCCGCGTGCTGCTGGTGGACCTGGACCCTCAGGGCAACGCCACCATGGGCAGCGGGGTGGACAAGAGCGCGGTGGCGCGCTCCACCTTCGATCTGCTCATGGACGAGGCGGCGCTGGCCGAGGTGGTGGTGCAGGTCGAGCACAGCCACTATGCCCTGGTGCCCAGCAACAGCGATCTGACCGGTGCCGAGGTGGCGCTGCTGGAGGAGCTGGGACGGGAGCTCCGGCTGCGCAACGCGCTGGAGCCTGCCCGCGGGGACTACGACTACATGATCATCGACTGCCCGCCGGCCCTGAGCATGCTCACGGTGAACGCGCTCACCGCCGCGGATTCGGTGATGGTGCCCATGCAGTGCGAGTACTACGCCCTGGAGGGGCTCAGCGCCCTGCTGGACACGGTGGAGAAGATCCGTCGGGTGCTGAATCCGAAGCTCAAGGTGGACGGGCTGCTGCGCACCATGTTCGACGCGCGCAACAACCTGTCCACCCAGGTGTCGCAGCAGCTCACCCGCCATTTCGGCTCCAAGGTCTACAGCACCGTGGTGCCACGCAACGTGCGTCTGGCCGAGGCTCCGAGCCACGGCCTGCCGGCCCTGCTCTACGACAAGAATTCGAGCGGCGCGCTGGCCTACCTCGCGCTGGCCGGCGAGATCCTGCGCCGCGACGGAGCGCACCTGAAGGCGGCGCCGTGAGGTCCCATGGCCAGACGTAAGGGCCTCGGCCGCGGCCTCGACGCGCTGCTCGGCAGCGGTGCCTCGGCGGCCCTGGACGGCCCCGCGCAGGCCGGCGAGCTCAGGCAGCTTCCGGTGGATCTCGTGCAGCGGGGCCGCTATCAGCCGCGGCTGCACATGCACGAGGAGTCGCTGGCGACGCTCGCGGAGTCCATCCGCGAGCGGGGCGTGCTGCAGCCCATCGTGGTGCGGGCGGCGGCCGGGGGGCGTTACGAGATCGTGGCCGGAGAACGGCGCTGGCGCGCGGCGCAGGCCGCAGGGCTCGCCGAGGTGCCCGCCCTGGTGCGCGACGTGGACGACCAGGCGGCGCTCGCCATCGCGATCATCGAGAACATCCAGCGCGAGGATCTGAACGCCATAGAGGAGGCACGAGCCCTCGAGCGCCTGGTGGACGAGTTCGGCATCACCCATGCCCAGGCAGCCCAGGCGGTGGGCCGTTCACGGGCCGCGGTCAGCAACCTGCTGCGGCTGCTGGAGCTGAACGAGGACGTGCGGGGCCTGGTGGAGAGCGGCGCCCTGGACATGGGCCACGCGCGGGCGCTGCTGGCGGTGGCCGGCCCGCGCCAGAGCGCGCTGGCCAGCCAGGTGGTGGCCCGGGGCCTGAGCGCGCGGGAGACCGAGGCCCTGGTGAAGCGGGCGCTGGCAGATCCGAAGGGCAGCGGGCGACGCAAGGCGGCGGACCCGGACGTGCAGCGCCTGGAGCGGGACCTGAAGGAGCGCCTGGGAGCGCGGGTGGAGATCCGGCAGCGGGCGAAGGGCCGCGGCGCGCTGGTGATCCACTACGCTTCCCTGGACGAGCTGGACGGCATCCTGCGACGGCTGCAATGACCTGCCTTCGGGCGCAATCCGGTTGCCGCTCGCCGAACGCGGACGATATACTGCACCGGTTGTGCTTCCGGCCACGGACAATGTATCCGTGCGAAAACGGAGGGTAGCGGCGTGGACCGCGGGCAGCGAATCCGTATCCACGCGAGGACCACGGTGTTCGCGGTCGTGGCTGCCCAGGCCGTCGCGGGAGCGGCACTCTCGGGAGTGCTTGCGGCGGGGGGGGATACGCGCGCGGCCTACTCGGCGTTGACGGGAACGCTGAGTGGCGTATTGCCGAATTTCTACCTCGCGTTGAAGATGTTCGGGCTCGCAGCGGACGAGCCGGCGAACCGGTTGCTGCGGGCGGTCTACGTCGGGGAAACGCTGAAAATCGTCTTCGCGGCCTCCTTGCTCGCGGTGGCGGTCTCGTTCCTCGACGTGAGCGCGCCCTGGGTCATCGGCGGCTACCTGGCCACGGTGATGGTGCAGTGGTTCGCGTTGTTGATGCCCGTCTCGGACGGGTTGCGCTGACGCGCCGGGACGGACGGCAGGCAGAACGGGACACTAGGGAAGCGGGCGAGGCTCATGGCGGCAGGCACCCCAGCGGAATACATCGCGCACCACATCCAGAACCTGACCTGGGGCCAGCGGCCCGATGGCACCTGGGGCGTCGCACACTCCGCGAAAGAGGCCCAGGAAATGGGCTTCTGGGCCATCAACCTGGACAGCATGGGCTGGTCCATCTTCCTGGGGGTGCTGTTCCTGTGGCTCTTCCGCAGGGTGGCGAAGAACGCCTCGGTGGAGAAGCCCGGACGCTGGCAGCAGTGCGTGGAGGTGCTGGTCGAATTCGTCGACGGCAGCGTCAAGGACACCTTCCACGGCAAGAATCCCCTGATCGCGCCGCTGGCGCTCACGCTGTTCGTGTGGGTCCTCCTCATGAACACCATGGACCTCGTGCCGGTGGACTTCCTGCCGGTCATCTTCCACGCCATGGGCGTGGAATACATGAAGGTGGTGCCCACCACCGACGTGAACATCACCTTCGGGCTGAGCCTCTCCGTGTTCGCCCTGATGATCTACTACAGCATCAAGATCAAGGGGCCGGGCGGGTTCCTGGGCGAGCTCGCCTTCCAGCCCTTCGGGCCGAAGCTGTTCTTCGTCAACCTGCCGCTCGAGCTGGTCTCGATGTTCGCGAAGCCGCTGTCGCACTCGCTGCGCCTGTTCGGCAACCTGTTCGCGGGCGAGCTGATCTTCGTGCTCATTGCCGGCCTCATCCCGTTCTACCTGCAGTGGACCCTGTCGGTCCCCTGGGCCATCTTCCACATCCTGGTGATCACGCTGCAGGCCTACATCTTCATGATGCTCACCATCGTGTACCTGAGTATGGCGCACGAGCACCACTGAGCCCGCGCGGGCGTCACCAGCCGAATCCGCAACCAACCGTCTGTTCCTGTTCAGGAGGCAACCATGGAATCCGTCGTCAGTTTCTCCGCCCTCGCCGCCGGCCTCATGATCGGTCTCGGCGCCCTCGGCGCCGCCATCGGCATCGGCATCCTCGGCAGCAAGTTCCTCGAGGGCGTGGCACGCCAGCCCGAGCTTGGCGGCATGCTCCAGACCCGCATGTTCCTCATGTTGGGCCTGACGGACGCGGTGCCGATCATCGCCATCGCGTTCGCCGCCTTCCTGATGTTCGCCAACCCGTTCCTCGGGCAGGTCGGTTGATCCATCGCCATCGTGAAGCACTCGCAGGCAGGGGATCGGGGGTAGAGACGTGAATCTCAATCTCACCATTCTGGGGCAGGCGATCGCGTTCGCGATCTTCGTCTGGTTCTGCATGCGCTTCGTGTGGCCGCCCATCATCGAGGCGCTGGCCAAGCGCGAGACTCGCATCGCCGACGGGCTCGCCGCCGCGGAGAAGGCCCAGCGCGACCTGGAGGAGGCGGAGGCCAAGGTCTCCGAGATGCTCCAGGGCGGTCGCGACAAGGCGCAGGAATACGTCGCCCAGGCGCAGAAGCGTGGCGACGACCTGGTGGAGGAGGCGAAGGCGCAGGCACGCCAGGAGGCCGAGCGCATCGTGACCGCGGCCCGCGCGCAGATCGAGCAGGAGCGCAACGCGGTGCGCGAGGAGCTGCGCGGCCAGGTGGCGGCGCTCGCCGTCGCCGGCGCGGAGGCCATCCTGATGCGCGAGGTGGACGCCACGGCGCACAGCGACGCGCTGGACAAGCTGGCGGCCGAGCTGTAGGCCCACGCGGATGGAATCCAGCACCAAGACCGCCCGCCCCTACGCCATCGCAGCGTTCCGGCAGGCGCAGGAGGAAGGCGACACCGGCGTCTGGGCGCGGATGCTCGCGCTGCTCGCGACGGTGACCGCCGACCCCACGATGAAGGGCCTGATGGCCAATCCCAAGGTCAAGCGCGAGGAGCTCGCGGACCTCATCATCGACGTGTGCGGCGACCAGCTCTCGACGACGGGGCGTAACTTCGTGCGCATCCTGGCGGCCAACCGGCGGCTGGGCCTGATGCGGGACATCGCAGCTGCCTACGACGCCGAGCGGGCCGAGGCCGAGAAGCGCAGCGACGTCAAGGTGATCTCTGCCTACGAGCTCACTGCGGCCCAGCAGAACACCATCACCGTCGCGATGACGAAGCGGCTGGGAACGAAGGTCGATCTCGCGCTGGAGGTCGACAAGGATCTCATCGGTGGCGTCGTGATCCGCTCCGGCGACACCGTCATCGACGCGTCAATCCGCGGCCGGCTGAGCCAGCTCGCGCAGACGCTGGCCTGAGCCGGCACAACGAGGTTTTTCGAAACATGGCACTCACGGCAACTGAAGTCAGCGATCTGATCAAGAAGAAGATCGAGAACTTTGACGTCGGCGTGGAAGCGCGCACCGAGGGGACCGTCGTGACCCTCACCGACGGCATCGCACGTATCCACGGACTGTCCGACGTGATGCAGGGCGAGATGATCGAGTTTCCGGGCGGCACCTACGGCCTGGCGCTCAACCTGGAGCGCGACTCGGTCGGCTCGGTGATCATGGGCGACTACGGGCACATCTCCGAGGGCGACACGGTGAAGTGCACCGGGCGCATCCTGGAGGTGCCGGTGGGTCGCGCCCTGCTCGGCCGGGTGGTGAACTCGCTCGGGGAACCCATCGACGGCAAGGGCGACATCGAGACGGAGGGCACCTCGCCCATCGAGAAGGTGGCGCCGGGCGTGATCGAGAGGAAGTCCGTGGACCAGCCGGTGCAGACCGGGCTGAAGTCCATCGACGCGATGGTGCCCATCGGCCGCGGCCAGCGCGAGCTGATCATCGGCGATCGCCAGACCGGCAAGACGGCGGTGGCCATCGACGCCATCATCAACCAGAAAGGCACCGGCATTAAATGCATCTATGTGGCGATCGGCCAGAAGGCGTCGTCCATTGCCGGCGTGGTGCGCAAGCTCGAAGAGCACGGCGCGATGGAGCACACCATCGTGGTGGCGGCGAGCGCGTCGGAATCGGCCGCGCTGCAGTACATCGCCCCGTACTCCGGCGCCACCATGGGCGAGTATTTTCGCGACCGTGGCGAAGACGCGCTGATCGTGTACGACGACCTCACCAAGCAGGCCTGGGCGTATCGCCAGGTATCGCTGCTGCTGCGCCGCCCGCCCGGGCGCGAGGCCTACCCCGGCGACGTGTTCTACCTGCATTCGCGCCTGCTCGAGCGCGCGGCACGCATCAACGCGGACTACGTGGAAGAACTCACCAACGGCGAGGTCAAGGGAAGGACAGGGTCGCTCACCGCGCTGCCCATCATCGAGACGCAGGCGGGCGACGTGTCGGCCTTCGTGCCCACCAACGTGATCTCCATCACCGACGGGCAGATCTTCCTGGAGTCCGACCTGTTCAACGCCAACATCCGCCCGGCCATCAACGCCGGCCTGTCGGTGTCGCGGGTGGGCGGTGCCGCCCAGACCCCCATCGTGAAGAAGCTCGGCGGCGGCGTTCGCCTGGCGCTGGCCCAGTATCGCGAGCTGGCGGCCTTCTCTCAGTTCGCCTCCGATCTCGACGAGGCTACCCGCAAGCAGCTCGAGCGCGGCCAGCGGGTCATGGAGCTGATGAAGCAGAAGCAGTACTCGCCCATGAGCGTGGCGCAGCAGGCGGTGTCCCTGTTCGCGGTCGATCGCGCGTACCTGGACGACGTCGAGCTCGAGAAGGTGAGCGCCTTCGAGTCGGCCATGCAGGCCTACATGGAGTCCGACCACGGCGATCTCATGAAGTCCATCAACGAAGATCCGAAGTTCAACGAGGAAGTGGAAGGCAAGCTCAAGTCGGCGCTGGACGACTTCAAGAAGAACCACACCTGGTAGCAGCTCGCCGTCCGGGGCTGGCCCCCGGTGAGCACCCCTCGAGAACCGACACGCGGAGCCCCACATGGCCGGTGCCAAGGAAATCCGAACCAAGATCCGAAGCGTGCAGAACACGCAGAAGATCACCCGCGCCATGGAAATGGTGGCGGCCAGCAAGATGCGCAAGGCTCAGGAACGCATGCAGCAGGCGCGCCCCTACGCGGACAAGATCCGCGACGTGATCGAGCACGCCCGCGCGGCCAAGCTCGAGTACGAGCATCCGTTCCTCATCGAGCGCGAAGCCAAGCGGGTGGGGTTCCTGGTGGTGACCAGCGACCGCGGCCTGTGCGGCGGTCTCAACGCCAACCTCTTCCGCATGCTGGTGCGCGAGATCGACAAGTGGCGCGAGCAGGAAGTGGAGATGGACTTCTGCGCCATCGGCACCAAGGGCTCGAACTGGCTGAAGCGCTTCGGCGTGAACCTGGTGGCGCAGGTGACCCACATCGGCGATGCGCCGGGCGTGGACCAGCTCGTTGGCACGCTCAAGGTGATGCTGGACGGATACGAGGAGGGCCGCATCGACCGGCTCTTCTTCGTCTACAACAACTTCGTGAACTCCATGACGCAGTCGCCGGTCATGGAGCAACTGCTTCCCCGCGAGCCGGACGAGGACACGGAGGTCTCGCACTACTGGGACTACATCTACGAGCCGGAGGCCAAGGAGGTCCTGGACGCGCTGATGTTGCGCTACGTGGAGTCGCTGGTGTACCAGGGCGTGGTGGAGAACATCGCCTCGGAGATGGCGGCGCGCATGGTCGCCATGAAGGCCGCCTCGGACAATGCCGGCAACCTCATCGACGAGCTGCAGCTCGCGTACAACAAGGCCCGCCAGGCCGCGATCACCCAGGAGCTGTCGGAGATCGTGGGCGGCGCGGCGGCGGTATAGCCAACGGGTCGCGGGCGGAGCCGGCGGCACAACGAATCAGACTGAACGACAGAGGTCTCGCAAGCCATGAGCTCTGGAAACATCGTGGAAATCATCGGCGCGGTCGTGGACGTGGAGTTCCCCCGCGGTTCCGTGCCGAAGGTGTACGACGCGCTGAGCGTGGACGGCGGCCTGACGCTGGAGGTGCAGCAGCAGATTGGCGACGGAATCGTGCGCACCATCGCCATGGGCTCCACCGACGGCCTGCGCCGAGGCACGGGCGTCGAGAACACCGGCGCGCCGATCTCGGTGCCCGTGGGCACGCCGACATTGGGCCGCATCATGGACGTGCTGGGCAAGCCGATAGACGGCAAGGGCGACGTGAGCGCGGACGAGCGGTGGCCGATCCACCGCAAGGCGCCGAGCTACGTGGACCAGGCCGCGGCGGTGGAGATTCTCGAGACCGGCATCAAGGTCATCGATCTCATCTGCCCGTTCAACAAGGGTGGCAAGGTGGGTCTGTTCGGCGGCGCCGGCGTGGGCAAGACCGTGACGCTGATGGAGCTGATCCGCAACATCGCCACGGAGCACAGCGGCTACTCCGTGTTCGCCGGTGTGGGGGAGCGCACCCGCGAGGGCAACGACTTCTACCACGAGATGACCGACTCGGGCGTCATCGACAAGGTGGCGCTGGTGTATGGCCAGATGAACGAGCCGCCGGGCAACCGGCTGCGCGTGGCGCTCACGGGGCTCACGATGGCGGAGTACTTCCGCGACGAGGGCCGCGACGTGCTCCTGTTCGTGGACAACATCTACCGCTACACGCTGGCCGGCGTGGAGGTCTCGGCGCTGCTCGGACGCATGCCGTCGGCGGTGGGCTACCAGCCGACCCTGGCCGAGGAGATGGGCGTGCTGCAGGAACGCATCACGTCCACTAAGACTGGCTCCATCACCTCCATCCAGGCGGTGTACGTGCCGGCGGACGACCTCACGGACCCGTCGCCCGCTACCACCTTCGCCCACCTGGACGCGACCCTGGTGCTGTCGCGTCAGATCGCGGAGCTGGGCATCTACCCGGCCGTTGACCCGCTGGACTCCACCAGCCGCCAGCTCGACCCGCTGGTGGTGGGTCCGGAGCACTACGACACGGCGCGCCAGGTGCAGGGCATCCTGCAGCGCTACAAGGAGCTGCGCGACATCATCGCCATCCTGGGCATGGACGAGCTGTCGGACGACGACAAGCTGGTGGTGGCCCGGGCGCGCAAGATCCAGCGCTTCCTGTCCCAGCCGTTCTTCGTCGCCGCCGCGTTCACCGGGGCGGACGGCAAGTACGTGGCGCTGAAGGACACCATCGCGGGCTTCCGGGCCATCGTCGACGGGGATATGGACGAGTTCCCGGAGCAGGCCTTCTACATGGTGGGCAACATCGACGAGGTGCGCGAGAAGGCGAAGAAGCTCTGAGCCTTTCCATGGCACCCAAGGGACATACCCGGGACTGAAGCATGGCCAACACCATCCGTGTCGAGATTGTCAGCGCCGAGCACGAGCTTTTCTCGGGAGAGGCGACCATGGTGTTCGCCCCCGCGGTGCAGGGTGAGGTGGGCATCGCGCCGCGGCACACGCCGCTGCTCACGCCGCTCAACGCCGGCGACGTGCGCGTGCAGACGCCCGAGGGCGAGGAGCAGATCATCTACGTCTCCGGCGGCATGCTCGAGGTCCAGCCCCACGTGGTGACCATCCTGTCGGACACGGCGCTGCGCGCCGAGGACATCGACGAGGAGGCGGCAATGAAGGCCAAGGAGTCCGCCGAGCGGGCGCTGGCCGACCGCCAGGCGGACATCGACGAGGCCCGCGCCCGGGCGGAGCTGGTGCAGGCAGCCGCGCAGCTCGCGGCGCTCCGGAAGCTGCGCCAGCGCACCCGCTGAGGCCGCGCGCGTGTCCGGCCGCGGCGACGGGCGCGTGAGCGCCGCCGCGCGCTCGTGATCCCGCTGCACGTCATCATCCTGGCCGCGGGG
Source organism: Gammaproteobacteria bacterium (assembly GCA_041593595.1). GTDB lineage: Bacteria > Pseudomonadota > Gammaproteobacteria > HK1 > HK1 > JBFHNV01. The sequence goes on along the minus strand of JBFHNV010000029.1, from coordinate 7,462 downwards.
CAGGGCACTCGCATGCGCTCGGCGCTGCCCAAGGTGCTGCACGCCATCGCCGGGCGGCCCATGCTGGAGCACGTGGTGTGCGCTGCCGAGGGACTCGCGCCGACGCGGATTCACGTGGTCCACGGCCACGGCGGCGAGGCGGTGCGCGAGCGGCTCGCGCACCTGCCGGTGGAGTGGGTGGAGCAGGCGGAGCAGCTCGGCACCGGCCACGCGGTGGAGCAGGCGATGCCGGGAGTGCCCGACGGCGCGACGGTGCTGGTGCTCTACGGCGACGTGCCCCTCATCGCGCTGGATACGCTGGCGGACACGGTGCGGTGCGCCGCCGGCGGCGAACTCGCCCTGATCACCGTGCACCTGGACGACCCGACCGGCTACGGGCGCATCCTGCGTGCCGCGGACGGGCGCGTCACCGGCATCGTGGAGCACAAGGACGCCACGCCCGCGGAGCTGCGGATTCACGAAGGCAACACGGGCATCCTGGCGGTGGCCGCGGCGCCCCTGCGGCGCTGGCTGTCGGCGCTAGATCGCGACAACGCGCAGCGGGAGTTCTATCTCACGGACGTGATCGGCATGGCCGCCGCCGACGGCGTGCCCATCGAGACCGTCCACCCTGCTCGCACCGAGGAGGTCCTGGGCGTCAACGATCGGATCCAGCTCGCGGCCCTCGAGCGTGCCTTCCAGTCGCGGCAGGCCGAGCGCCTGATGCGTGAGGGCGCGTCGCTGGCGGATCCCGCGCGCGTCGACGTGCGCGGTGAGGTGGTCGTCGGGCGCGACGTGTGGCTGGACGTGAACGTGGTGCTCGAGGGCCGGGTCGAGCTGGCCGACGGGGTGCGCATCGGGCCCAACGTGGTGCTGCGTGATTGCCGTCTCGGCGCCGGCACCCAGGTCCACGCCAACAGCCTCGTGGACGGTGCCGAGGTGGGCGCCGGGGTACGCATCGGACCCTTCGCCAGGCTCCGGCCCGGCACCCGCCTCGCCGACCGGGTGCACGTGGGCAACTTCGTGGAGATCAAGAACACCACCCTGGGCCCCGGCTCGAAGGCGAACCACCTGACCTACCTGGGCGACAGCGAGGTGGGCCGGGACGTCAACGTGGGCGCCGGCACCATCACCTGCAACTACGACGGCGCCGGCAAGCACCGCACGGTCATCGGCGACGGCGCCTTCATCGGCTCGGGCGTGGAGCTGGTGGCGCCGGTGACGGTGCACGCGGGCGCCACCATCGGCGCGGGCTCCACCATCACCCGCGACGCGCCGCCCGACCAGCTCACCCTGGAGCGCGCCCGCCAGACCACGGTGCCGGGGTGGAAGCGGCCGCAGAAGAAGGAGCAGGACTGAGGGGCACCCCGCGACCCGTCAACGGCGGCGGCACCGCCGGGCCGGGCGTTCCGCGCGAGCATGTCCGGTCACCGCTGGCGGCGCCGTCGGGCCGGGCGGCCCGGGCGAGCAGATCCGGTCACCGGCGGCGGCCGCGTCGGGCCGAGCGTCCCGTGCGAGGCTGTCCGGTCACCGGCGGCGGCCGCGCCGGGCCGGGCGTTCCACGCGAGGACGTCCGGTGACCGGTGGCAGCCGCGCCGCCGCCCGGTGCACCGGACACCCGTCTCACTTAGACTCGCCCTCCCGATGAGACCATCACCAGCCCAGGTCAGCCCTCCATGTGCGGAATAGTAGGTGCGGTCGCCGAGCGCAACGTCATCCCCATCCTGGTGGAGGGCCTGAAGCGGCTCGAGTACCGGGGGTACGACTCTGCCGGCGTCGCGGTGGTGGACGGTGCCGGCGAGCTCATGCGGGCCCGTTCGGTGGGCAAGGTCGAGCGCCTGGACGAGCTCCTGGACAAGCACCCCTGCAACGGCCACGTGGGCATCGCCCACACCCGCTGGGCCACCCACGGGGTGCCGTCGGAATCCAACGCCCACCCCCACGTGGCGGGAGATCGGGTTGCGGTGGTGCACAACGGCATCATCGAGAACTACGAGCTGCTCCGTCAGCGGTTGCGCGAGGAGGGCTTCGCGTTCAGCTCCGAGACCGACACGGAGGTGATCGCCAACCTGATCCTGCGCAATCTCCGCGGCAACGCCGACCTCCTGGAAGCGGTGCGTCAGGCGGTGGGCGAGCTCGAGGGCGCCTACGCCATCGGGGTGATGGACGTGAACGCGCCGGACCGGCTGGTGGCAGCGCGTATGGGCAGTCCGCTGGTCATCGGCATCGGAATCGGCGAGCACTTCCTGGCCTCGGACGTGGCGGCGCTGATCCCGGTGACCCGCCAGTTCGTGATCCTGGAACAGGGTGACCTCGCCGACGTGCGCCGCGACGGCGTGCACGTGATCGACGCCACGGGCGCGCTCGCGAACCGCAAGGTCGTGAAGAGCGATCTCACCGCGGACGCGGTGGAGCGTGGCGAGTTCCGCCACTACATGCTCAAGGAGATCTACGAGCAACCCACCGCCATCGCCAGCACGCTGGAGGACCGGCTCGGGAACACCAGCGTGCTGGAGAGCGCCTTCGGGCCGCAGGCCAGGTCCGTGTTCGACCGGGTGAAGTCCGTGCAGCTGCTCGCCTGCGGCACCAGCTATCATGCCGGCTGCGTCGCTCGCAACTGGTTCGAGGGGCTCGCGGGGATCCCGTGCCGCGTGGAGATCGCGAGCGAGTTCCGTTACCGCCACCCGGTGCCGGACCCGGGCGCGCTGGTGGTGACCATCTCCCAGTCCGGCGAGACCGCCGACACCCTGGCAGCGCTGCGCTTCGCGCGCGAGATCGGGTTCGGGCCGTCGCTCGGTATCGTCAACGCGCCCGAGAGCTCGCTGGTGCGGGAGTCCGATCTGGTGCTGATGACGCGGGCCGGCCCCGAGATCGGCGTCGCCTCCACCAAGGCCTTCACCACCCAGCTCACCGCACTGCTGATGCTGGTGTGCGTGCTCGGGCGTCGCCACCGCATGACGCCGGACACCGAGGCCCACATCGTGGCCCAGCTGCGCGCGCTGCCGCAGACCTGCGAGCGGGTGCTCGAGCTGGACGAGCACATCAACATCCTCTCCGGGCGCTTCGCCGACAAGCACCACGCCCTGTTCCTCGGTCGTGGGGTGCAGTACCCGGTGGCGATGGAGGGCGCGCTCAAGCTCAAGGAGATCTCCTACATCCACGCCGAGGCGTATCCCGCCGGCGAGCTCAAGCATGGGCCGCTGGCGCTGGTGGACGCCGACATGCCCGTGGTGGTGGTGGCGCCCAACGACGCGCTGCTGGAGAAGCTCAAGTCCAATATGGAGGAGGTGCGGGCCCGCGGCGGGGAGCTGTACGTGTTCGCCGACCACGAGGCCGGCGTGATGCCGGCAGAGGGAGTGCACGTGATGGAGATCGGCCATACCGGCGAGAACGTCACCCCCATCGTCTACACCATCCCGCTGCAGCTCCTCGCCTACCACGTGGCGGTGCTCAAGGGCACCGACGTGGACCGGCCGCGCAACCTGGCGAAGTCGGTGACGGTGGAGTAGCGCCGGCGGCTCAGCCCTCCGGGTTCTGCGCCGGCACCGCGCCGGCGCGGCGGGCCGCGCGCCGGGCGCGGGCGCGGGCAAGGCGGCGCAGCAGGCCGAGGCTCCACACGTAGCCCGCCCAGGAGCCCAGCACCATCCACGGCAGGCAGCCCACGAACATGGGCACGCCGAAGATGTCGAACAGGTTGACCACGTAGCGCCAGGCGGCCTCCAGCCAGCCCGCATCCTCCGGCATGGTCGCGGCCAGGCGCTGGGCGAACACCTTGTAGCCCTGCATGTCCTCCCACCGCCCGAGCATCATCCGGCCCGTGACGATGTACAGGTAGTACAGCGGCGGCGCCGTGGCCACGTTGGTGACCCAGGTCCACGCCAGCGCGACCACCAGGTTGAAGTCCCAGGCCGGGCGCGCGCGGCGGATGATCACCCACATGCCGAACACGATGGCCATCTGGATCCCGACAGTGGGGGTCATGGCCACCAGCAGCCCGAAGAACACGCCGCGGGCGGTGTACTCCGGCGGGTGTCGCGAGCGACGCAGCGGCTCCACCAGCTTGTCGTGGAGCAGCCGGGCCATGCGGCCCCGGTTCACGGGCGGTGCTGGGTCGTCCACTCCGGCTTCGTCCTCAGGCCGCCTTGCCCCCGTGCGCCTTCAGGCGCACCGACCACAGCAGTCCCAGGACCACCCCCAGCACCAGCGTGACCAGGAGCAGCAACGCCCGCGGCATGGTGAAGCTCCACAGCAACACCTTCGTTTCCACCTCGGCGGTGTTCTGCACGATCACCACCAGGAGCAGCAGGGCCAGCGCCACGGCCAGCGCGGTCTTGACGCGCGACACGGTCAGCGCAACCCTCTCACGACGAGCCACCCGGCGCGGGCAGCGCCGGGCCCTTGGGCAGCAGGTCCAGCCCGTCGTCGTCCTTCCTGCCGAACACCGAGCGCACGTGCAGGTCGCGTTGCGGGAAGGGGATCTCGATGCCGTGGCGTCCGAGCGCGGTCTCGAGTTCCCAGGTGTACGCGGCCTGGACCGTGGCCGGCTTCTTCACCGCGTCGGTGGTGAGCCACACCACCAGCTCGAAGTTGAGGCTGGAGTCGCCGAACTCCGTAAGCCACACCCGAGGCTCGCGTCCCGGCGCGTTTTTCAGGGTGAAGGGCACCGCCTCCGCCGCTTCCAGCGCCGCCTGCTTGACCAGATCCTTGTCGGTTCCGTAGGCGACGCCGAAGGGCACCCGCAGGCGTCGGAAGGCCTCGCGCAGCGTCCAGTTCACCACCCGCCCGTTCACGAACTCCGAGTTCGGCACCAGCATGTCGATGTTGTCGTTGGTGGTGATGAGGGTGCTGCGAATGTTGATCTCGCGCACCTCCCCGTGCACGCCCGACTCCAGCTCCACGAAGTCCCCCACCTTCAGGCTCTTCTCGAACAGGATTATGAGGCCGGCCACGAAGTTGCTGAAGATGGCCTGCAGGCCGAAGCCGAGGCCCACGCCCAGCGCGCTGACCAGCAGCGCGAACTTGGTGAAGTCGATGCCGATGGACGACAGACCCACCAGGAAGCCGATGGCGATGATGGCGTAGGTGGAGAGGCGCTGCAGGGTGTAGAGGGATGCCCGGCTCATGCTGTCACGGCGCTGCATCAGCCGCTCGATGGCGCCGGCCACCAACCGGGCGAGCACCCAGGCAAACACCAGGATCAAGGCGACCCGGGTCAAGCCGAGCAGGGTGACGGGGGTCTCGTTGAGCTCGAACAGGCTCGCCCCGGACCACGTCTTCAGGGTATCCCACGCCTGCCCGAGGCTCTCGCCCAGGCGGCTGAGGATGTCTTCCAGCGCGCCGCTGGCCTGGGCGATCCGCTCGCCACTCACCTCCAGCAGCAGCCCCGCGGCGGCGGCGGTCTGCTCCAGGTGGCCGATGGACTGGGCGGTCTCGTCGCTGCGCGCGAGGCGACTGCGGTGCAGATCCCCGAGCGCGGCATCGCCGCCTTCCAGCAGCGCGAGCTGGGCCGCCGCGGCGGATCGCTCGCGGTCCGTCGCACGCCGCCAGGTGGCCACATTCTCCTGCACGGCGTCGAGACGTCCCGAGAGCGCCTTGCGCGCCTCGCGAAGGGACCCGAGGGCCTCGTCCCCGCCGCCGTCCAGGAGCGTCGCGAGCGCCTGCTCCAGGCGGCCCAGATCTGCCTGGAGCTCGGCATGGGCGATGCGCACGTCGTAGTCCAGCAGGGCCTGGGACTGGCGCCGCGCCCGCGCCCGGTCCTCCGGCGCATCTCCGAGCCCCTCCTGGCGCAGGCGCAGCTCGCCGGCCTCGCGCCGCAGCCTCGCGGCCAGCGCCGACGCCCTGGAAATGCCCGCCTCGACGCGCATCCGATCGCCCGCGTCGATGGCCAGCAGCTCCGGTGCCCGCGCGACCCGCGCCTCCAGCTCCACGAGGCGCTGCTCGAACTGCGCGATACGTGCCTTCTGCAGACGCAGCTCCTCGCTGTGCACGGCCCACACCAGCCGGTCGCGCATGAGCGCGAGCCCGGCCACCAGGCGCCCGGAAGCCTCGGGATCGAGCGCCAGGTAGGCGGCCTTGGCGTCGTTGATCTGGCGGTTCGCCGCGGCCAGCCCCTCCTCCTTGCGCAGTGCGTCGTCGCGCTCGAACTCCAGCTCGAGCCTGGTCTCCCGCAGCCTCTCACCGGCCTCGCGGAGCTGGGCGAGGTCGTAGGTCTGTGGCGTCGGGGGCAGGGGCTGCGGAACGGCAGGGGCGCGCATACGCATCTGCACGTAGCGCCCGGCGAGCGCATTCACCTCGTCGATCAGGTCCGGGCCCTGGTCGTGGCCGTCGGCGCCGGGATTCTCTCGCAGGGTGATCTGCAACGCGTGTAGCGACTCGGCGAGCGACGTCACGCGCGACGCGAGCGTCTCGCCCTCGGCGTCGAACCAGCGCCACCAGTCCGCGCCGAGGCGCATCGGATCGGGCCGCACGGGTTCCGCTGGTGCGGCCGCGTCCTGGGCGCCGGCCGCCGTGGCGAAGGCGAGCAGCACCCCCAGCAGTGCGCCGTGCGGGCTCACAGCCACTTTCTCCGGCGGAAGAACCACAGCTGCACGACCACGATGCAGGCCATCACGCCCAGCAGCACGTGGTAGGCGCCCTCGAACTTGAGCTCGGGCATCTCCTCGAAGTTCATGCCGTAGATGCCCGCCAGGAAGGACAACGGCACGAAGATGACCGTGATGATGGTGAGCACCCGGAAGATCTGATTCAGCCGGTGGGACGCGATGGCGAGATACGCGTTCACCAGGTCACCGGCCAGGTCGATGTAGAGGTCGGACAGGGTCACGGAGCGGTTGAGCTGCTCGCGGATATCCTTCAGATCGTGGCGCAGCCGTCTCGGTACCTGCACCTCCGACAGCTCCGCCAGCTCCTCGGCTACCGTCTCGTGATAGGCCATGAGCCGGCGCATGCGCTTCAGGTTGCTCTTGTAACCCGTGATCTCCTCGATGATGGCGTCGGTGTCCCGCGGGGCGGTGAAGATCTCGCTCTCCAGCTCCTCCAGACGCGGCTCCAGGGCCAGCAGGATCGGCACGTAGCGGCGCACCACGCGGTTCATCAGGTCGAAGGCCAGCCGCTGCGCCCCTGCCGCCACCAGCGCAGGCTCCCCCTCGACGCGCTCCCACAGCCAGTCCGTGCTGGGACTTGGCAGATTGTGACGGGTGAGGAAGAAGCGCGGGCCGGCGAACAGGGCGAGTTGGATGGTGCCGAATTCGATGCTGTTGGTGGCCGCGGTGAGCCCGCGCAGCAGCAGGAACATGATGTCGTCGAAGAACTCCACCTTGGGCGGGTGGCGGTCGCGCAGTGCGTCGTCCACCGCCAGACGGTGCAGACCGAACACGTCCGTCATCAAGGTCCGCTCCGCCACCGGGTCCGCGCCGTCCAGGTCCACCCAGATGAAGCTGTCCGGGTGCTCGCGCCAGTGGTCCAGGGGGTTCCCCGCGGGCGT